>CACJFA010000015.1 GCA_902592545.1 uncultured Pelagibacteraceae bacterium
AAAATATTGGAAATTATAAATCAAATTTCTATCAAAGACTTGCTTTTGATGAAATATTTTCAACATTTCTAGTTAATTCAGAAATAAGAAAAAAAATAAAAAGAATTAAAAAAAAAATAAAATAATCAATGTAAATAAACAAAATTCTTTAATTGATAAATTAGATTTTTCTCTTACCGATGATCAACAAAAATCACTTAACGAGATAAATAAGGACTTAAGTTCACCAAATAAAATGTTTAGACTTTTACAAGGAGACGTTGGTAGTGGAAAAACAATAGTGTCTCTTTTAGCAGCAATTAATACTATAAATTCTGGTTTCCAGGTTGCTTTTATGGCTCCTACGGAAATTCTAGCAAGACAACATTTTAATCTAGCAAAAAAATTATTTCCTAAAAATATAAATATCTCTCTTATTTCTGGAAAATCAGAATACAAGGTAAAAAAAAAACAAATACTTCAAAAATTAGAAAATAATAAAATTGATATTATTTTTGGAACACACGCTATTTTTCAAAAAAAAGTAATTTTCAAAAAATTAGGATTAATAATTATAGATGAACAACATAAGTTTGGAGTGAATCAAAGAAAAACATTGTCGGACAAAGGTGGATCAAATTGTGACGTATTATTAATGACAGCAACACCTATACCTAGAACTCTAACAATGACAATTTATGGTGATATGGATATTTCAATAATTAGAGAAAAACCTAAAAATAGAAAACCAATTAAAACATATAGTAAATTAGAGGTTAAAATTGAAGATGTTTTAAAATTTATAAGAAAAGAAATTAACTTAGGAAATCAAATTTTTTGGGTTTGTCCATTAATTGAAGAATCTAAAAAGTTGGATCACTCATCTGCTGTAAAAAAGTATGAATATTTAGAAAGCAAGTTTCCAAATCAAGTTAGTTTGCTTCATGGAAAAACTGATGTAAATGAAAAAAATGAAATACTAAACAATTTTTTAAATAATAAATTTAAGATTTTGGTATCTACAACGATTATTGAGGTTGGGATAGATTTTCCAAATGCAAATACTATTATAATTGAAAATGCTAACAAATTTGGTTTATCTCAACTTCATCAATTAAGAGGTAGAGTTGGTCGTGGAGATAAAGACTCTACATGCATATTAATGTTTAAATCAAATCTAAGCGAAAACGCAAAAAAAAGAATTAAAATTTTAAAAGACACTAACGATGGTTTCTTAATATCTGAAGAGGATATGAAATTGCGAGGGTTTGGGGATATTTTGGGTTTTAAACAAAGTGGTGTAAAAAATTTTAAGTTAGCAGATCCAATTCAGAATAGTGATCTTTTCTTATTAGCTGAAAAAGAAATGAGAAGAATAGAAAAATCAAATGAAGATATAAGTAAATTCAAACCTTTGATAAAATTGTACGATAGAGCTGATATAATTAATGATATTGCCTAAGATTTTTTAGTTGAAGTACCTGCTGATACTATAAATTTAGAAGCTTCTTCAAAAGACATATTTAAATATATTACATCTTCTATTGGGAACATTAATAAAAAACCACTAGTAGGATTTGGAGTTGTTGGTACAAAAACATTAATTAAATTCTTACCAGTTTTTTGAGCCATCTCTCCTTTATTTTCTTTTGTAGCAAAACCAACCGCCCAAACCCCTTTTCTTGGATATTCAATTAAAACTACACTTCTTTTTCCATCATCTTTTTTAGAAAAGGTTTCGGTCATTTGAACAATTGCAGAATAAACTGTTCTTAAAAATGGAATTCTTTTAAATAAATCATCAATTAATTTAAGTATTCTTCTTCCAAAAAATGACAATGAAAGTCCACCTACAATAGTTATAAGTAAAATTGAAATAACAATTTCAACACCAGGTATATTAAAAGGTAAATAACTATTAGGATTTATATTTTTTGGTATTAAATTAGAGGAGATACCAATTAAAATCTTTGTAAGATATAAAGTAAAACCAATTGGTATTAAAACAACTACTCCAGCAATAAAGTAATTTCTTAAGGTTAATGAAAATGATTTTTTTGACCCTTTTTTTGACATATTTTCAATTAACTATAACTAGCATAAACAACAAAAACAATTGCAATGATAAATAATACAATTAAAATTTTGTTATTAAGATTCATGTTAAATTATTATTATCAATTTTAATTACTTATGGATAGAAGAAAATTTTTGACTTATGTCGGCTGTGGTTGTGGTAGTCTTCTTTTGCACTCTTGCTCTACTGCACCAATAACTGACAGAAAACAATTAAAAATTATACCTGAAGCAAAACTAAATGCTCAAGCTGCGCAAATTTATGAAAAAGTCAAAGAAAAAGAAAAGATGAGTAATGATACAAAAACATTAAATGAAATCAAAGATATTGGAAAAAGAATGGAAGATTCGATTAGCGAATATTTTTATAGAGTAAATTTAAAGGATCCAACAGCAAATTTTGAATGGGAATATATTTTAATTGATAATAAAAAAGTAAGGAATGCATGGTGCATGCCTGGAGGTAAAATTGCTGTTTATACAGGTATACTTGATGTAACAAAAAATAAAAATGGTTTAGCAGCAATTATGGGTCATGAAGTTGCACATGCAGTAGCAAAACATTCTGTTGAAAGAGCAAGTCGTGGTGTTTTATTAAATACTGGAGCAAGAATTATAGATATTGCAAGTGGCGGTGTATTATCTGATATAAACAGAAGCACCGGAATGGATACAGTAGGATTATTAGCTCAACTCGGAATAATGAATCCATTTAACAGAAAACAAGAGAGCGAAGCTGATTATCTAGGCATGATTTTTTCTTCTTTATCTGGTTACGATATTAGGGAAACAGTAAAAATCTGGGAAAGAATGAAAGAAGCAAATAAAGGTAAAGAACCACCAGAATTTATGAGCACTCATCCTTCTTCTGATACTCGTATTAAGCAATTAAATGAATGGATGAACGAAGTAATTTTGGATTATCCACCTATCAATCTAAGCTAATTGAATTAAGTGGTGAGCCCTGATGGACTCGAACCATCGACCCATTCCTTAAAAGGGAATTGCTCTACCAACTGAGCTAAGGGCCCCCAAATTATTCAAATTGAATAATTGTTATATACAGAATTATTATTTTTTTTCAAATGTCAATTTTATCTAAATCTGCACACGTTCTACAACTTATCAATGTATTTATCGTGAAATTGATCAAAAGTACCCTCATTAATATTTTTTCTGATCAAGGCCATTAATTCTTGATAAAAATTAATATTATGTAGAGTGAGTAACATTGAAGCTAGAATTTCATTAGTATTAAATAAGTGATTTAAATAGTTTTTTGAATATTTATTTAGATTAAGATTTTCACAATCAGGATCTAAAGGAGTATTATCATTTTGATACTTATTATTTTTAATATTTATTCTTCCATTCCATGTAAATGCTAAACCTGTTCTTCCAGATCTTGTAGGTAACACACAATCAAACATATCTATACCTCTTTTGACGGCACCTAAAATATCTGATGGTGTTCCAACGCCCATTAAATAGTGAGGTTTTTCTATAGGTAAGTATTCCTTGATATCATCTAGAACATTAAACATTTCATTTTGCGTCTCACCAACTGCTAATCCTCCAATAGCATAACCGTCAAAACCAATTTTAACTAATTCTTCAAGTGATTTAAGTCTTAAATCTTTAAATAGACCTCCTTGAACAATTCCAAATAAAGCTTTATGAGGATTGCTTCCAAAAGCTATTTTAGATCTTTCGGCCCAATGAAGCGAAAGACCCATTGATTTTTGAATAACATTATAGTCGTCTGTTTTTTTTGGACACTCATCCATTATCATCACAATGTCTGAATTTAAGCCCAATTGAATCCTGATACTTTCTTCTGGACTTAAATAAAATTTTTTACCATCAACATGAGAGTTGAATATAGCACCCTTCTCTCTATCAATTTTATTTAATTTTGAGAGAGACATTACTTGAAAACCGCCAGAGTCTGTTAAAATAGGTAAATCACAATTCATAAAATTATGAAGTCCACCAGCAGATTCTATTCTTTCAACACCGGGGCGTATCATTAAATGATAAGTATTTGAAAGTATTATTTCAGAACCTGTTTTTTTAATATCATCTATCGTGCAAGCTTTTACAGTTGCCTGTGTTCCTACAGGCATAAAAGCTGGAGTTTGTATATTACCACGATGCGTCTTGATTATGCCACACCTAGCAAATTTATCTCTTTTTAAAACGTTAAAGGCAAATTTTTTTAATGCCATTAATAAAATTATTGAGATTTGAAACTAATAATCTTATCTGGATCAGTTACAGCACCGTTATTGTTTTGATCGCCTCTTTTTATTTTATCAACAAATTCCATTCCCTCGATCACTTTTCCAAAAACTGTATATTGACGATCTAAAAACGGTGCTGGCTGAAAACAAATGAAAAATTGACTATTTGCACTGTCTGGATCTTGAGCTCTAGCCATTGATAAAGTTCCTCTATCATGTGGTAGACTATTGAATTCTTGCTTTAAGTCAGGAAAATCTGATCCACCCATTCCAGCTCTTCTAAGATCAAAATCTTTTGATTCTGAATTTCCAAATTTTACATCACCTGTTTGAGCCATAAATCCATCAATAACCCTATGAAAAACAACGTTATCGTATTTACCGCTATTTGCTAATTCCTTAATTCTTTTAACATGATTTGGCGCAACATCTTCAAATAATTCAATTTTAACGTCACCATCTTTTAATTTTAATATCATTATATTCTCCTCAGCTATTGATTGATTAGTAATAAAAAAAAACAAAATAAGTATTTTAATAAAAATTTTATTCATATTTCTCTTTTAAAGATTTGATCGTACTTTTGGTAGTAAATTTTTTAATATCGCCTTTTAATTTAACAATTTCTTTAACAAACCTTGATGATATGATTTGATTTTCTACATCAGACATTAAAAAAATTGTTTCAATATTTTGATTCAATTTTCTATTCATACCAGCTAATTGAAATTCATATTCAAAATCAGATACAGCTCTTAACCCCCTAAGAATAATGTTTGATTTATATTTTTTACATAAATCAGTGGTTAAGGAGCCAAATGATACTACTTTTATTTTTTTTCTATTTAACTTTAGATCTTTAAATAAAGCTTTGTTCACTATTTCTATTCTTTCATCAGAGCTGAATAAATAATTTTTATTACTTTCATCAGAAACACCTACAACTACTTTATCGAATAGTTTTAATGATTTTTTTATTACATCTATATGACCAAAAGTAATTGGATCAAATGTTCCAGGGTAAATTGCAATTTTACTCATTAAATTAAATTATCATCAATTTTAATAGCTGAAACAACTTTTTCTTCTCCTGATAACTTAATTATTCTAACTCCTTGAGTATTTCTGCCTGCAGTTCTTATTTCTTTAACGGCAACCCTTATAACTCTACCTTTGTTAGTAGAGATTAAAATTTCATCACCCTCAAAAACAGGGAAGGATGAAGTAATATTTCCATTTCTTGGTGAATTTACAATTCCTATTATACCTTTACCACCTCTATTAGTAACTCTGTAATCTATATGAGAAGTCTTTTTACCATAACCATTTTCACTTATTGATAAAACAAATTTCTCTTTAGCTTTTAATTCAGATTTTTCATCTTTTGATTTGTTTGCGTTTTTATTAATTTTATCATTATCAATTACTGATAAAGATACTATTTGATCATTTGGTGCTAGCTCTATGCCTTTAATTCCTTTAGATGATCTACCTTTAAAAACTCTTAGCTTCTTGGCTTCAAATCTAATGCATTTTCCAAATTTTGTACTTAAAATTATATCTTGATCATCTTTACAAATTTTAACACCTACAATTTTATCATTATTATCTAATTTCATTGCAATTTTTCCAGATGCATTGATTGATGAAAAATCTTCTAAACTATTTTTTCTTACTTTACCTTGTGCTGTAGCAAAAATAATTTGATAATTTTTTAAATCTGTTTCATCTTCAGACATTGGCATGATTGAGCTTATTGCTTGATGACTCTTTAAAGGTAAAATATTAAATAAAGACTTTCCTTTAGATGATGACGAGCCCTCAGGGATTTTCCATGCTTTGATCTTGTAAACTAAACCCTCAGTAGAAAAGAAGAGAACTGATGTATGGGTATTTACAGATAATGTTTGAACAACAGAGTCTTGATCTCTAGTTGTTATTCCTGACTTACCCTTACCACCTCTTTTTTGTTTTTTTACTCCATCTAAAGAACCTCTTTTTATGTATCCTTGCAATGTAACTGTTATTATTACTGATTGTTTTTGGATGGTTTCCTCAATATCATAATTTAATACAGCATCTATAATTTTAGTTCTTCTTGGTATAGCAAATTTTTCTTTAATATTTTTTAACTCTCCACTGATTACTTTTAAAAGTTCTTTTTTTGATGAAATAATTTTTTTATATTTAGTGATTAGCTCAGCTAATTTTTTAATTTCGACTTCGATTTCATTTATTCCTAATGCAGTTAATTTTTGAAGTCTTAATTCTAAAATAGCTAAAACTTGTGGTTCAGATAAAGAATAAAGGTTTTTACCCTTTTTTCCCTCTACTAAAGAAATTAATTTTTGTGATTTATTTATTTTCCATTTGGTTTTTAGAATTGATGTTTTAGCATCATCAGGTGTTTTGGATGATCTAATAATTTTTATTATTTTATCTAAATTTTCAACTGAAACTGATAATCCTATTAGTATATGAGCACGTTCCTCCGCTTTTTGAAGATCAAATTTAGTTTTCTTAATAACTACATCTTCTCTAAAGGTTAAAAAATTAGATAAAAAATCTTTTAGTGTGCAAGTTTGAGGTTTTCCTTCAACGATTGCTAAAGTATTAAAACCAAATGAACTCTCTATCTGAGTATTTTTATATAATTGTCTCTTTATGGTTTCTGGTTCTACACCGTTTCTTAAATCTATTGCTACCCTAATACCTTCTCTGTTAGACTCGTCTCTAATATCTCTTATTCCTTCAATTTTTTTTTCTCTTACTAATTGAGCAATCCTTTCGTTTAAAACAGATTTGTTAACTTGATAAGGTATAGAGGTTATCACAAGTCTTTCACGTCCATTTTTTTGTTGTTCAATTGAGATTTCACCTCTTATCTTAAAGGATCCTCTTCCATTGTTATATCCTTGTTTAATTATATCTTTACCTATAATTACACCACCAGTTGGAAAATCTGGACCAGGTATATGTTTCATCAATTCTTTAATTTTAATATCTTTATTATCTATTAAAGCCAATGTACCATCTATAATCTCACCTAAATTATGTGGAGGTATGCTTGTTGCCATACCAACAGCAATACCACCAGCTCCATTTACTAATAAATTTGGAAACTGTGCTGGTAAAATACTGGGTTCTTTCTCGGTTTCATCGTAATTACTTTTGTAAGAAATTGTATTTTTTTCAATATCATCAATTAAATATTGAGAAACTTTTGACAAACGAGTTTCAGTATATCTCATTGCAGCAGCAGGATCACCATCTATAGATCCAAAATTTCCTTGGCCTTGAATTAACGGTAGACTCATAGAGAAATCTTGTACCATTCTAACCAAAGCATCATAAACAGATTGATCACCATGAGGGTGATATTTACCAATAACATCCCCAACTATTCTTGCGGATTTTCTAAATTGTTTAGACCAATCATATCCACCTTTGTACATTGCATATAAAATTCTTCTATGAACAGGTTTTAAACCATCTCTTACATCAGGAAGTGCACGACTTACAATTACACTCATTGCATAAGAAAGATATGATGAGCTCATCTCATCATGCATTGAGATTAATTTTATATTTTTATCTTTAAACTCTTCAGAATTTTTCATAGAAACTAAAATGGAATTTCATCATCCATATCTGACACTTGTGAAGTATCCTCAATGTTATTTTGTTGAGTTGTGTCATTTTGAATTCCGCCGCCAGAATTACCTCCACCTAACATTGTGAGTGAAGAATTATATCCTTGTATGACTATTTCAGTTGAGTATTTGTCTTGTCCCGATTGTTCATCTTTCCATTTTCTTGTCGTAAGTTGTCCCTCAACATAAACTTGAGCACCTTTTTTTAAATATTGTTGAACAACATTTACTAAACCCTCATTAAATACAACTACACGGTGCCATTCAGTTTTTTCTTTTCTTTCACCTGTGTTTTTATCTTTCCAGGATTGACTTGTTGCAAGACTTAATCTGGCTACACTTTTGCCATTTACCATTTGTTTAATTTCCGGATCTGCGCCCAAACGACCAATTAATAATACTTTATTTAAACTTCCAGCCATAATATTTAATATTTGTTAAATTAGTTAATTAGAATTATACCACAATTCTTCTGAATATTAATTTTATTAACTCAAAGCAACTAAAATTATGATGAAAAAGATAGTTATTAAGGGCGCTAAAGAACATAATTTGAAGAATGTTACTGTAGAGATTCCAAAAGACAAATTTGTGGTCATAACGGGTCTATCAGGGTCAGGAAAATCATCTTTAGCTTTTGATACTATATACGCAGAAGGTCAGAGAAGGTATGTAGAAAGTTTATCTGCGTATGCACGTCAATTTTTAGATAAAATGAAAAAACCAAATGTTGATTTAATTGAGGGATTAAGTCCAGCTATTGCAATAGAACAAAAAAATACCTCAAAAAACCCTAGATCTACTGTTGCAACTGTAACAGAAATTTATGATTACATGAGAGTATTATATGCTAGAGCAGGAATCCCCTATTCACCATTTACAGGTAAACCAATAACCTCTCAAACTATTACACAAATAGTAGATTTAATTAAAAAATTACCTAAAAAATCAACAATATATATTTATGCTCCAGTAGTAAGAGGTCGTAAAGGTGAATATAAAAAAGATATTTTAAGTTACAAAAGAAGAGGTTTTAGAAAAATTAAAATTGATAATGTTTTATATGATATAGAAAAATCACCTAATCTAGACAAAAAACTTAAACATGATATTTCAATCTTAGTCGATAGAATAGTTTTAAATTCTAAACTTGGAAACAGGTTAGCCGAAAGTATTGAAACAGCTGTAAATTTGGCTAACGGTTTAGTTTTTGTAGAATATGAAGATGAAACACTTCCTCAAAAATTTAGAAAAATTGAAAAATTAATTTACTCTACCAAATTCGCTTGCCCTGAGAGTGGTTTTACAATTGAGGAAATTGAACCAAGACTTTTTTCATTTAATAGCCCCTATGGAGCTTGCGAAGAGTGTGAGGGAATTGGAATGAAATTAAATGTTGATCCAAATTTAGTTGTTCCTGATGAAAGAAAAAGTTTAGCAGATGGTGCAATTGAACCTTGGTCAA
Organism: uncultured Pelagibacteraceae bacterium; assembly: GCA_902592545.1. Classification (GTDB taxonomy): domain Bacteria; phylum Pseudomonadota; class Alphaproteobacteria; order Pelagibacterales; family Pelagibacteraceae; genus Pelagibacter. The sequence continues at coordinate 9,417 of CACJFA010000015.1, forward strand.
AATCAACCACATTATATTATGCACAAACTTTAGCATCATTAGCAAAACATTATGGTTTTTCTTTAGATGAAAAATGGAAAAAATTACCTAAAAAAATTAAAGATATTATTCTTTATGGTTCAGATGAAGATGAGATTAAATTTAATTATGATGATGGATATGAGAAATATTCCTATAAAAAAACTTTTGAAGGCGTAATTAATAATCTTGAACGAAGATTTTTAGAGTCAGATAGCGAATGGAAAAGAGAAGCTATTGCCGAATATCAATCAGATACAGCATGCGAAGCATGTAATGGTGACAGATTAAAAGAAGAAGCATTATGTGTGAAAATTAATGATCTTAATATTAGTGAAGTAACAAAAAAATCTATTCTAGATGCAGCAGAATGGTTTAAAAATTTAGAAAATAACCTTGATAAACGACAATTTAAAATAGCAGAACATGTTCTAAAAGAAATCAACGAAAGATTAAATTTTCTTCTTAACGTTGGTTTAGATTATTTAACATTATCTAGAGAGTCAGGAACTTTATCAGGTGGTGAAGCTCAAAGAATAAGATTAGCTTCACAGATTGGATCTGGTTTGACAGGTGTATTATATGTTTTGGACGAACCTTCAATTGGATTACATCAAAAAGATAACGTTAAATTGATAAATGCACTAAAAAGATTACGAGATCTTGGGAATACCGTCATTGTTGTTGAGCATGACACAGAGACAATGGAAAATGCAGATCATATCATTGATCTAGGTCCTGAAGCCGGTAGTAATGGTGGTGAGATAACAGCACAAGGATCATATGATGAAATTAAAAAAGATAAAAATAGTATTACAGGCCAATATCTTGCAAATAAAAAAACAATTGAAATTCCTAAGACTCGACGTTTAGCTAAAAATGGAAGATTTGTAGAAATCAATGGTGCAAGTGGAAACAATCTTAATAATGTAAATCTTAAAATTCCAACTGGAACATTTACCTGTATAACTGGTGTATCGGGCAGCGGAAAATCTACCCTAATATTACAAACATTGTTTCATGCTTTAAATTTGACTTTAAATAATAAAGCAAGAAAGACACCTAAATCATTTAAAGGTTATAAAGGTGTAGAATTAATTGATAAAATAATTGATATTGACCAATCTCCAATTGGTAGAACACCAAGGTCAAATCCAGCAACATATACAGGAGCCTTTGGACCAATCAGAGATTGGTTTACAAGTTTGCCAGAATCCAAAACTAGAGGATATAAACCAGGAAGATTTTCTTTTAATGTTAAGGGAGGTAGATGTGAGGCTTGTGAAGGTGATGGTGTAATTACATACGAAATGCATTTTTTACCTGATGTTTATATACAGTGTGATGAATGTAAAGGAACGCGATACAATAGAGAAACTTTGGAAATTAAATTTAAAGGTAAAAGTATTGCAGATGTTTTGGATATGTCAGTAGATGAAGGCTGTGAATATTTTGAAAATATATCTAATATTAAAACAAAACTATTAACTCTTAAAAAAGTTGGATTAGGTTATATAAAAATCGGTCAGCAAGCAACTACGCTATCAGGAGGTGAAGCACAACGAATTAAACTTGCAAAAGAACTTTCAAAAAGATCTACAGGCAGAACAATGTATATTTTAGATGAACCAACTACAGGTTTGCATCAACATGATATTAAAAAACTTTTAGAGATACTTCATACATTTGTAAAACTTGGTAATACAGTTGTTGTTATTGAACATAATTTAGATGTAATTAAAACAGCAGATTACATTGTGGATATGGGTCCTGAAGGCGGTGTAAAGGGTGGTAATATTGTCGCCGAAGGAAAACCTGAGGAAGTGTGCAAAATTAAGGAGAGTTATACCGGTCAATTTTTAAAACCTCTATTGGCCTAAATTTAACAACTTAAAAATATTTAAAAATTAGTGTATAGTCTTACAGAATCATGAGTAGTTTATTATCATCTTTATCAAAAACAATTCACACATCACTTGCTTTAGCAATAGTATTGTTTTTAGGATTGTTTTATTTAAACGATGGAATTGCTTTTGATACGCTATTCTGGAGCTGGTTATTTAGATACATACATGTGATTGTTGCAATTATGTGGATTGGATTACTTTGGTATTTTAATTTCGTTCAAATCCCAAACATGGGAAAAATTCCAGATGAACAAAAACCAGCTATTGGTAAAGTAATAGCACCAGCTGCATTATTTTACTTCAGATGGGCTGCTGCATTGACTGTTCTTTCAGGTTTAATTCTTGCTCTTCTTAATGGATATCTTCATGATGCAATGACTCTAAGTATTGGTTCAGGTGTTCCAAAACATACAGCAATAGGTATTGGAATGTGGTTAGGGATTATAATGGCATTTAACGTTTGGTTTGTAATTTGGCCAAATCAAAAAAGAGCATTAGGAATTGTTGAAAGCGATCCTGATACAAAAGCAAAGTCAGCAAAAACAGCGATGCTATTTTCAAGAACAAATACTTTATTATCATTGCCAATGTTACTTACAATGGTAATAGCTCAAAACTTATATTAAAAAATTAATATTGTAGCTCTTTAATATTTTTAAATTGATTTAAACTTTCTGGATTAGCCAAAGCTTCTTTGTTTTTTATTATATTTCCTTCAATTATATTTTTCACTGCTAACTCAACAATTTTACCACTTTTAGTTCTTGGTATATCGTTTACTTGAATAATTTTTCTTGGAACATGTCTAGGTGATGCATTTTTTCTAATTTGTAATTTCAGCTTTTTTAAGAATTTATCGTCAAGTCGATACTTTGGATTTAAAATTACAAATAAAATTATCCGAATATCATTGTCCCAACTTTGTCCAACAACTAAAGACTCTCTAATTTCTTTAAACCGCTCTACCTCAGAGTAAATTTCTGCGGTGCCAAGCCTTACACCACCGGGATTTAAAGTTGTATCTGATCTTCCTGATATTATTAATCCATTATTTTTTGTTATTTGTGCGTAATCACCATGGTGCCATATATTTCTATATTTATTAAAATAAGCTTTTTTAAATTTAGTATCTTTATGATCATTCCAAAATTTTGAAGGCATTGATGGAAAAGGATTAACACAAACCAATTCCCCTTTCTGATTTAAAATAGACATTCCTTTTTCGTTAAATACTTGAACATCCATGCCTAAACCTTTGCCTTGTATTTCTCCTGCATGAACAGATTGATATAAATTGCCTAAAACAAAACAAGAAACAATATCAGTTCCTCCAGAAATAGATGATAAATGAACATTTTTTTTAATATTCTTATAAACATATTTAAAACAATCTGATGATAACGGAGATCCAGTAGAGCAAATAGTTCTAAGTTTTTCTAACTTATGAATTTTCTTAAAGTTTTTGTTGGTTTTTCTTAAAGCATCGATATATTTAGCACTAACACCAAATAGGGTTATATTTTCTTTATTAGCTATTTTTATAAGTAGATCATCACGTTTGTACATTGGGAAACCATCGAATAATACAATTGATGCTTTTGAGGCTAAAACTGAAATTAGCCAATTCCACATCATCCATCCACATGTTGTAAAATAAAAAACATTATCGTTTTCTTTAATATCACAATGAAGTTGATGTTCTTTTAAATGCTGAATTAATACACCACCATTTTTATGACAAATGCATTTGGGTTTACCTGTTGTGCCGCTAGAATATAGAATTGCTAAATCATGTTCAAAATCAAACTTTGAAAATTTAAATTTTGAAATATTTTCTTTAATAAAACTGTTCCAATAATGTGTTTTGATATTTTTGTACTTTGGAAGTTTTTTTAAAATAGGCTGTCCTGGGTAAATAGATATAATTACATGCTTTATAGAAGGGATTTTTTTTAATATTTTAGGAATTCTCTCTAAAATATTAATTTTTTTTCCATTGTAAAAATATTGATTAGTAACAATTAAAATTTTTGGTTTAATTTGAGAAAATCTCTCTATGACTCCATTAATTCCAAAATCAGGTGAACAAGATGACCATATAGCTCCTATAGCAACAGAGCCCAAAAAAGCCTCTACTGTTTCAGGTATATTTGGCATATAAGCTGCTATTCTATCTTTTGATTTAATATTTAATTTTTTAAGATTATTTGAAATATTTTTTACATTTTTATTTAACTCATTCCAATTTCGTATTTCACGATAACCATTTTCACTAATAAAAGTAATTGCTTTTTCTTTTGTGTTTTTTGAAAGTAAATTTTCACAAAAATTTAATCTTGAATTTGGTAAAAAATTATTTTTAAAAAATTTTTTTGATTTTTTGACTTTTGTGTTGCTTTTAATACCTTTAACTTTTGAGAAATCCCACACACTACTCCAAAAATCACCTTGATTTTTAACTGACCAATCATGAATTTTTTTGAAATTTTCATTAAAATTTTTATTAAATCTATTAGATATAAATTTTTCAAATTTAAATAAATTTGAATTTTTTTTTATTTTACTGGACGGTTTCCAAAGTCTTATATTCATAAAATAATTATAATACTTTGAAGTATTATAATGAAATTTCAAAAATTTTAATGATTAATTTAATTTATTTTGATCTTCATCTCTCAAAATTGTTTTTTGAGAAACTCTTAATCTTACTAAAACAGTATTTGCTATATAAATAGAGGAATAAGTTCCAAAAACAACACCTAATATCATTGCAAGTGAAAATCCTTTAAGTATTTCTCCACCAAAAAAATATATAGCTAATAAAGCTAGTAAAGTAGTTGCAGATGTTATTATTGTTCTTGATAAAGTTTCATTAATTGAAATATTTGTAAGTTCAAAAATTTTTATATCTGAATATTTTCTTAGATTTTCTCTGACACGATCGAAAATCACCACTGTATCATTCATAGAATATCCAACTATAGTTAACACTGCTGCTATAATTGATAAATTAATTTCTAAACTAAATAGTGAAAAAACTCCTAGAGTTACAACTACATCATGGAACAAAGCTAAAATAGCACCCAAACTAAATTGCCATTCAAATCTTATCCAAATATAAATTAACATTAATGCTAAAGACAAAGATATTGCTATTACACCTGATTTTAATAATTCAGCACTTACCTTTGGCCCAACATTCTCTACTCTTCTAAAATCATAGTTATTTCCAAAAGATTTATCTAAATTAGTTTTAATTTCCTCAATGATATTCTTTTTGTTATCTTTATTCTCAAATTTAACTAAAAAATCTGTATCATTTCCAAATTTCTTTACTGAGACATCTCCTAAATTCATTTGATTAAATCTATCTCTTAATGAACTTACATTTATTTTAGAATCTGAAGCTCTTAATTCAATTAAAGTACCGCCTTTAAAATCTATACCAAAATTAAGTCCTTTAAAAATTAACAATAATAGTGAAACAACAATTAAAATCGATGAGAGCAGATTAAAGTGGTTATAATATTTATTAAAAGCAATCATTATATTAAATTTTCCTTATTTTTATTTCTTGCTACGTAAATACTAGTGAATAATCTAGCTATAAAATAAACTGAAAATAGTGTTGTAAATATTCCAACTCCTAAAGTTACAGCAAAACCTTTGACTGGGCCTGAACCCATAAAAAATAAAATAATTGCAGCTAATAATGTAGTAATATTGGCATCTAAAATAGCTGTTCTTGATTTGGTATAACCACCATCAAAAGCCAAAATATTATTAGACTCATCTTTTAGTTCCTCTTTAATTCTTTCAAAAATTAAAACATTTGCATCAACTGCCATACCTACAGTTAGAATAATCCCTGCAATACCAGGTAATGTTAAAGTAGCTTCAAATAAAGTTAAAATACCCAAAAGAATAAACAAATTAACTATTAGTGTTACATTGGTAATTAATCCAAAAATTCTATATTTTACGAACATAAAAATTATCACCAACATGAAACCTATTGCTAAGGCAATCATTCCTGCATTAATTGAGTCTTGTCCAAGATCTGGTCCCACTGTTCTTTCTTCAATTATTTCTAATGGTGCTGGTAATGCTCCTGATCTTAATAATAAAGCTAGATCAGTTGCTGTTTGAAAAGTGAAACCTCCACTTATCTGACCAGATCCACTGGCAATCGTGTCTCTAACTACAGGGGCGCTAATAATTTTACCATCTAAAACAATTGCTAATTGCTTTCCAATACCAGTTGAGGTTGCCTTACCAAACCTTTTTGCACCTACTCTATCTAAAGTAAATGAAACAATTGTTTGATTAGTTTGAGTGTCCATTTTTGGTTGAGCATCAAGTAAATTTTCACCACTTATTATAATTCTTTTACTAACTGTGGCTTCTTCTATACCATTTTCAAATTTTAGTTTATCAACTCCAAAACGATCATTTTCGTCATTTGTTACAAATCGAAAAGTCAGGTTAGCAGTTTTCCCAAGCAATGATTTTATTCTCATAGGATCATCTAATCCAGGTAGTTCTACTAAAATTCGGTTATTTCCTCTTTTAAGTATGTTGGGTTCATTGGTTCCAACCTCATCTACCCTTCTTCTAACTATTTCTATAGCTTGATCTTGAGAAGAAGTTTTAAGTTTAATTAAACCCTGTCTTGAAAAATTAACTTTAAAATTTAACCCTGTATCCTCAATTTCCAACTGATGTGATTTAAATCTTGGGTAATAAGGATTAAGTTCACTATTTTCATCCTGAAAAACATCTAAGATAAATTGCTTATCATTTTCTATTACATTAAAAAAAATATTTTGATTTTCTATCTTTATATTATTGATCTTAATATTTTTTTCTTTGAAGTAATTTCTGATAGTTGTTGTTAAGTTTTGTAACTTTTGTTCAATTACAGGTTCATTATCAATTTCAAGTAACAGATATGATCCACCCTGAAGGTCTAATCCTAGATTAATTTTTTTATCAAAAAAATTATCATCAAATTTAAAAAGATTTGATGAAGCTATTAAAATAAATAAAACTGAAAAAAGAGTTATAAATAAAATTCTTAACTTAGAGAAATATAGCACTTAACTAAAAATAATTATTTTTTAACTTCTTGAGTATTTGTATTAACAAGACTTTGAATACCAGTTGATTTAACTATCTCAACCTTTACGTTTTCAGCAATTTCTACTTCAACTTTATCGTTATCTATAAGTCTCTCCACTGTACCTGTAATTCCACCAGAAGTAACAACCTTGTCACCTCTTTTAAGACTTTCAACCATTGCTTTGTGCTCTTTAACTTTTTTTTGCTGTGGTCTGATTAAGAAAAAATAAAAAATAACAAATATTAAAATTAGTGGTATAAATTGTCCTATTCCTGAGCCTTCCATAAATCTCCTTATAAATTATGTGAATACTTATACTATCTATGTAATTAAAACAACTTTATTTAGCTGAAATCAATTCCAAATTATTCATATACGGTCGCAGTACCTTAGGAACAATAATCGAACCATCTTTTTGTTGATAGTTTTCGAGTACAGCAATTAAAGTTCTGCCCACAGCTAAACCACTTCCATTTAATGTTCCAACATAAACAGTTTCCTTGTTTTTATTTTTATATCTTGATTTCATTCTTTGTGCCTGAAATGTTGAACAAGAAGAGCATGATGATATTTCACGATATTTGTTTTCTGATGGTAACCACACTTCTATATCATAGGTTTTTTCTGCACTGAAACCCATATCACCTGAACATAAAATTACTTTTCTATAAGGTAATTCTAACTTATCCAGTATATCTGTTGCACAGTTTGTCATTCGCTCTAATTCTTCTAGGCAATTTTCTTTTTCTACAATACTAACCATCTCAACTTTATAAAATTGATGTTGCCTAATCATACCTTTGGTATCTTTGCCATAACTGCCAGCTTCTTTTCTAAAACAAGGAGTTGAGGCAACAAATCTCATAGGTAAATCTTTCTGGTCAACAATTTTATCTTTAACAATGTTTGTTAAAATTACTTCGGCAGTTGGGATTAAAAATTTTCGATCAGATCCTTCATCAAATTTTATTTCAAATTGATCGTTTTCAAATTTTGGTAATTGCCCAGTTCCATACATCGTATTATCAGAAGCAATCAATGGAGGAGAAATTTCCTGATAATCATTCTGAACAATATGAGTATCTAGCATAAAGTTAGACAAAGCTCGTTCTAGTAATGCTAACTCTTTCTTAACAAATACAAACCTTGACCCAGTTGTTTTTGTTGCAAGATCAAAATCAAGCATACCTAAATTTTCACCAAGTTCATGATGTGATTTTGGTTTAAAGTCAAACTCAGGAACTTTTCCAGCTTTTAAAATCTCTACATTATCATTTTCATCTTTCCCATTTGGAACATCTTGATGAGGTATGTTTGGTATACTTGATAAAATACTATCTAATTCATTTTTAGTATTTTTTTGTTGTTCAGTAATCTTTTCTAACTCTGTAGAAATTTCTTTAGATTTTTTGAATAAACTTTCATCTTTGGATTTAGAAATATCTTTTTTTTCTTTTTCTAAAATTTCTTTCTTTTGTATTAAATCTCTATTTAACTCATCAAGTTTTTTTAAATTATCAAAATCAATTTTAACTAAACGTTTTTCAAGATCTTTTTCAAATTTTGAAAAATCTTTTCTTATTTCTTTTAAATTATGCATCAGTTTTTTCTAAATTTTTGTTTTCTATAAATTTTACTGAAAATATTGATAATTCATATAAAATTAATAGTGGAATGGCCAAACCTATTTGAGTAATTGGATCTGGTGGTGTTAGTAATGCAGCTGCAGCAAATATAATTACCACAACATACTTCCTTCTTTCTTTAAGAAATTGACTATCAACAACACCTACCCTTGCTAATAAACTTAAGACTATAGGTAGTTGGAAACTTATTCCAAATGCAAAAATTAACTTCATAACAAGTGACAAGTATTCATTTACTTTAGCTTCTAATTGAATTGGTAAACTTGTAGACATCCCTGTACTTTCAAATGATAAAAAGAATTTAATAGCTAGAGGCATTATCAAATAGTAAACAAGCATGCCGCCTAAAAAGAAAAGGATGGGTGTTAATACAAGATAAGGGAGTATCGCAACCTTTTCATGTTTATATAAACCTGGTGCAATAAATTTCCATATTTGCATTAGAATAAATGGACAAGTCACAAAAAAAGCGGTGAAAAAGGATACTTTAATATACGTTAAAAAAGTTTCTTGTAGGGCTGTAAAAATAAGCCTTCGATCAGATCCATCATCTTTTACAGCTTGAGCAAATGGGTCAACTAAAAAACCGTAAATATGTTCTGCAAATATATAACAAATAACAAAAAAGATTATTAAAAATACAAAACTATGTATTAATCTTTTTCTTAATTCTGTTAGATGGCTAACAAATCCACCTTCATTTTCTTCATTGCTCATCTTTTTTAGTTTCTTTTTTTATTTCTTTATCAATTTTTTCTTCATCAATTTCTAAATTAGAAACTTCATTTTGAATATTGCTTACATATCTTTTAGCAGTTCCTATCCAAGAACCAGCTTTCTTTAACATGATTGGAAAATCTTTTGGGCCGAGAACAACAATTGCAATACCAACAACAATTAATATCTCAAACCAACCAATAGTAGGCATGTGATTTAATCTTTGTTTTCTGAGTCTTTATTTTCGTCGGATATATTTTTTGGCTCTGTATCGTCAGTAACATCTGACGCCATTCCTTTTTTGAAACTTTTAATTCCCTTAGCTACATCACCCATCAGACTAGAGATTTTACCTCGTCCAAATAATAAGACTACTAATATAACTACGATTGCTATTTGCCAAATTCCTATGCTCATGAAAAACTTATAACCTTTTTATGATTAATTTAAAAGTTACTTTTTTGTTAATCTTTCTCTTCTGTATCAAGAGTACTATTTAACATCTCGTCAATATTGGAATAAATATCCTCTTTTTTTTCTTCTTGTTTTTCTTTGTAGAATTTTCCTGTTCCAAAAATTGCATTATCAATGCTAGAACTGTCAATTAAACCAGCTGCACCTAATTCATCAATTGTTGGTAAATCAGATAATTTTTGAAGATTAAAATGACTTAAAAATTCATCGGTTGTAACATACTGAATTGGTCTACCTGGTACATCTTTACGACCACCTGGTTTCACCCAGTTGAGTTCCATCAATATTTCAAGAGTATTTGTACCAAAGGCAACACCTCTTATTTCTTCAATCTCTGCTCTAGTAACAGGCTGATGGTATACAATTATAGCCAAAGTCTCCACAGCAGCTTTAGAAAGTTTTTTTTCAACCGTTCTTTCTTGTGACATGATGTTTGACAAGTTAGGAGAAGTTCTGAAGGACCACTTTTCTTTTATACAAACCAGATTAATTCCACGCTTAGAGTATTCTTGCTGCAACTTTTCTAATGATTTAGAGACGCTTCCTTTTTTAGTAACTTTACTTTCAATTGTATCAACATCTAATGGTTCAGCAGCAGCAAAAATAACTGCTTCAATTTCTTTTTCTAAGTCAGATAACTTGGATGGAAATTTAACAATATTATCTTTTGTAATTTTTTCTTTTTTAATCATTATTTTCCTTCACATAAATATCATCAAACAACTTATCCTGTTTCATAGTTAGATTTCCCTCTTTAACCAATTCTAAAGAACCAGCAAATATTCCAGCTTTTCCAGTACGTTTATATTTTGAACCACTTTTAAAATTTTTAGGGATTAAATCATCTAATTTTTTCCAATCAATCAATTTACCAAAAAATTCTCTTATTGTTTTAATTCCATCTTCAGCAGTAAACACTGGTAATTTAGGTATATTCATTTTTTGAAAGTCCTTGGTCATGATAATTGTTGAATATGACTTAAGAAGTTCAAATAAACTTAAATTATACTCTGCACTATAAATAGATCTTATATTTCCCTTCATTCCTCTTGATCGAATTTCTCTTCCTAATCTTTTTCTTTTGAGCATTTGTTCTGAGAGCAATCTAATTAGCTCTAATTTTTTGAGTTGTAATTTTAATTTTTCAGCAACTTCTTGAACTTTAAATTCTTCTTCAGGTGTACCTGGGAGTAATAATTTAGATTTCAAATAAGCTAACCATGTTGCCATCAATAAATATTCAGAAGCAATTTCTAAATTTAAATCTTTTTCTTTTGTAATATATTCGTGAAACTGATCTGCTAATTTTGTTATTGATATCTCTTCAAGATCTACCTTTTGAGCTTTGGCTAAATCTAAAAGAACATCTAGAGGGCCATTATAATTATTTATATCAACATTAAATAATGCAGAATCAGAAATAGTCATGCTCAGATATTAACTTAAAATTTTATAAAATAGCGATGTTTTTTTTATTATGAAATTACTGACCTTTGGTGAATTATCACCAACTACCTTCATTTCAGACAATTTGCCATTACAATGGAGAGCAAGATTACAACCTGCACTAAACGTTTTAATAGTATTAGTTTTTAAATCATCTTTTAAACTTTTCATTGATAAATCATCTGAAATTAAAATGTTTTTAAAACCAATTTTACTTCTAATTAAATTTATAATTTTTTTAGAGTGTGTAGCTGTATTTAACTTATCAATGCTTCGATATATTACATGAGCTGTCATAGCAAAATAGCTTTGTTTTTTCTTGAATGGAAAAAAATCATTTTTATTCAAATAACTTAACTTTTTGGTAACTACAGGAGTAAATTTATGACTATCTACCTTAGCTAATCCATGCCCTGGTATGTGTTTCATCACAGTTCCAATGGAATTTTCATGAAAATAATCGATACAAATATCTCCAATTTTAGAGATATTTTTTTTATTTTTTGAAAAAGACCTATCACCAATAATGTTGCTAGCTCCCTTAGCCCGAAGGTCTAAAACAGGAACTGTGTTTATATTAACACCGATTAATTTAAGTAAATACGAAGTCTTATCGATAAATAATTTATAAATAATATTAAATTTTTTCTTATCCTTTCTGAATAAATTACCAAAATATTCAGAAGTCAAATTATCAAATGAGATAATTTTACTTAATCGATTTACTCTTCCACCTTCTTGATCAATTAATATTGGATATTTTTTGTCTTTAAATATCATTTTTATTCTATCAGTTAATTTTTTAGTTTGTTCAATTGAACTTATGTTTCTTGAAAATAAAATAACGCCCCATGGTTTATATTTCTTTAAAAAGGTTATTTCTTTGTTTGATAATGTTGATGATTTTAAACCAACTATAAAGGCTCTTCTATTCTTAATCATTCTCTAAAAGTTTCCAAAAATTAAACTTTTTTTTCTTTTTTTTGTTAGTTTGATTAACGTATTCTATTACATTTTGTGTGTCGTTTTCCAAAACAGGTAAATTTTTTGAATATAATTTAATTTTTTCATCGTTATTTTTATAAGATCTGTATGATTTCTTCTTATTTTCATCTGAGAAATAATATCTACCAGTCAAAAAAATAAATGTAGCAATTACAACAATAAAGATTAAATACTTAATTTCTTTTAGCATTACATTTTATCTGGTGTATCTACACCAACTATATCCATTCCTGATTTTACAACGTTAGATATTGCTTTTAAAAAAATTAATTTATCAGGTGAAACTGTTTTTTGATCATTAATAAATCTTTTTTCAGGGTTTTGTTTGCCAAGATTCCAATAAGAGTGAAACTCTGAAGCCAGATCATATAAATAAACAGGTATTCTATGTGGTTCTAATTTTGAACTAGCTGCATCGATACATTTAGGCCATTCTGAAATCTTTTTTAAAATTTTGATCTCATCATTTGAATATTCAAAACTAAAATCATCTAATTCAATTTTTGAATTTAAATTTTTATTAATATGTCTAAAGACAGATGAAATTCTGGCATAACAATATTGGACATAATACAATGGATTATCTTTCGATTTTTCTTTAACAGCATCAAAATCAAAATCTAATTCTACATCACTACTTCTGTTGAGCATGATAAATCTAGTTGCATCTTTTCCAACTTCTTCAATTAAATCATCAACAGTAATGTAATCACCCTTTCTTTTAGACATCTTAAATGGTTTGTTATCTTTAATTAATTTTACAAGCTGACTAATTTTACAAATCAACTTATCTTTTTTTCCTGATAAAGCTTCAACTGAGGATGAAATTCTTTTGATATATCCAGCATGATCTGCACCAAGAATATTTATTAAATAATCAAATTTACGATCTACTTTATTTTTATGATAAGCAACATCACTAGCAAAATAAGTCCAAGCACCGTCAGATTTTTGTAATGCTCTATCTTTATCATCGCCAAAATCAGTAGATTTAAAAAGTAACTGTTCTCGTTCTACCCAGTTTTTATCGTCTTCTCCAGCTGGAGCTTTAATTTTTCCTTTGTATACAAATTTATTCTTTTCTAAAAATTTTATTACACTTTCTACTTCGTTGTTTAAAACAATACTTTTTTCACTAACAAAATTGTCATGATTAATTCCTAAACTCTTAAGGTTCTTTTTAATTAAAAGAAGCGCTTGTTCTATAGATAAAGCTGTTAACTTATCGCTTATTTCCTCATAACCATCAAAATTCAGATCTGAATTATCCGAAACTATATTTTTTGCAAAATCAATAAGGTAATCACCTGGATATAAATCAGGGTTATCTTGAGGAAATGTTTCGTTAAACTTTACTTCCCTAATTCTAAAGTATACTGATTTTGTAAAATTTATAATCTGGTTACCATAATCATTTACATAATACTCTTTTGTAACCTTGTGTTTATTAAATATTAACACATTA
>CACJFA010000016.1 GCA_902592545.1 uncultured Pelagibacteraceae bacterium
CAAGGTGCTTTGTTTGAATGGTTAACAGTAGCTGAGAATGTAAATTTCGGACTTAGGATGAAAAAAGAGGATCCTGAGGTTACAGCTAAGAAAGTTGATGAGTGGTTGGATATAGTTGGACTTAAAGGTTTTGGTAACACACCTACATATCAATTATCAGGTGGAATGCAGCAAAGAGTTGCTCTTGCAAGATGTTTAATAAACGATCCTGATTTAATTTTAATGGATGAACCATTAGGGGCGTTAGATGCGTTAACAAGAGAAAAGATGCAGTCTTTAGTTTTAAAGATTTGGAAAGAAACTGGAAAAACTATTATCTTAATTACACACTCCGTTGAAGAAGCATTGTTACTTGGAGAAAGATTATATGTAATGGCGCCAAGACCAGGTCGTATACATAAAGAGTATAATCTTCCTTTTGCAGAAATGGGTCTTACACAAGATTTAAGAGAAATAAAAAAGAATAAAGAATTTTCATCTACTAGAGAAGAAATTTTATCCATGATTTGGAATATGGAAGAAGAAATAATGGGGAAAGATAATTAATGTTAACCCAATTTGTAACAATATTAATTATCGTATCTGTTATTGGATGTATTCTTTATGGTAGAAGATTAATTAGAACTGAAAAAGTTGATGCCGTTTTTGGTAATCCTGAAAGAGCAAAAGGTGGAACGCATTGGGTAATAGTTGGAACTAGTGCAATTCTAATGTTATGGCTTTATTATTCATGGGATATCGCAAAAGGTTTTTATCCAAAATCTGCAAATGAATTATGTCAAGTTGCTAAAATTAACGAGTCATTATTAGGTTTAAAGTACCAATTCCCTATTGAAGAAAGAGAATTCAAAAGCACATCTATTATTAAAATTGAGAATAAAAATCTTGTAAAAATTGCAAATGAAATAAAAGCATCTCCAGATCTAAATAATCAACAAAAAACAATCCTTGTTAGCTACATTGATAGAACTTCTAAATTAATTCCATTTTTAACAAGTGAAGAACTAATGGAAATGGATACCAAAATTAAACTTAAGGAAATGACTGAAGAAATAAAACTTCTAAGTTCAAATTTCCAAAAGAAAGATTATCCTTTTGAAACAGATGCTGAAAAAACTGAAAGACAAAAACTTATTAATGAACAAGGTGGTTGGGGGATTACTACAATAGACGCTGGAACAGGTACAATTGAAAATACTATTGAGATACCAACTGCACCTCAAACTAATAAAGGCTTAAAATTTCATGCAGCTGCAGCAGAACTGAAAAAAATTGACGACAAATTTTTTAAATTAAAAAACCATAATCCACAGTTCAAAAGCGCAATCAAACAACTTAAAGATGATATTAAAGCTTACAGAAAAGGTTTAAATGATAATGAAGAAATTGCATCTGATTATGCAAAGAACATTGTTAAAATTGCAAGAAGAATAGAGTTTGCAAGTATCTATCCTCCTAATGCATTAAATGAAATGCAGACTGCAATTATTGAATTTGACGAATTACAAAATAAAGAACAAGGTGGATTAAGATTAATAGATATTCTTCTATTCCCAGCTGGAACAATAGTTGCAAGTGGACCTACATGTTCAGAACAGGGATCTGGAAGATGGCTACCAAAACCATCTGATACATTTAATAAATTCATTTTGATGTCAAAACCAAGTGTTGGTTACAAAAATATTCCTCTGTTATGGATTGAGATGGTTGATGTCAGTAAAATGATAGGATTTATTTTACCAGATTGGATTGCAGATATATTACCTGGTGAATATCCAGTACATACCAAAGATGGAATAGTAAAAGAAAACTTTAAAAGTAATGTCTTAAAAGTTGTTACAGGTGATTTTAAACTATTTAAAGTACCTGTTCCATACGGACATATATGGGATTCTTTTTTAAGAGTATTTTTAGGATTAATCTTTGGTATCATCATTGGTGTACCTTTAGGATTGTTTATGGGGTTAAACAGGTTTGCAAAAGGTTTCTTTGATCCGTTAATCGAACTTTATCGACCAGTTCCTCCTCTTGCATGGGCACCTTTGATTATTTCGGTACTTGGAATTGACAACTCTGGAAAAGTATTTTTATTATTTATGGTCTCTTTATCGATTATGATTATTTCTGCAAGAGCTGGTGCATCAGGAACACAACTATCAAAAATTCATGCAGCACACTCATTGGGAGCTACTAAAAAACAAATTTTAAGACATGTAATTTTCCCAAATTCACTTCCTGAAATTCTTACAGGAATTAGAGTAGCCGTTGGTATGTGTTGGGGAACACTTGTTGCAGCAGAGTTTTTAGCGGGTACAACAGGTATCGGTTTTGTTGAAAACGTTGCTAAAAAGTACTTCCAATACGAGGTAATTTGGATAACGATATTTATTATGGGTCTACTAGGTCTTTTATTTGATATTACATTAAGAAAAATAATTGATAAAACTATTCCTTGGCGTGGAAAAGGATAAATGTTAAGGGGATGAAATGAAGACCCCAATTTTAAAAAAACAAGTCATTAAAATATTCCAAAAATTTGGTCTAAGTAAAGATCATGCTCTAATTTCTACTAATGCATTAATCAATGCAGAATTGGTTGGTGCTTATGGACATGGTTTGTCAAGACTTAAAATGTACTGTGATAGAATTTCTAAAAAAGTAATTAATCCAAAACCAAAAATTAAAATTAAAAAAATTTCTTCTTCTATTTCTCATATTGATGCAAATAATAGTATTGGTTTTGTTGCGGCTGATTTAGGAATTAAAACTGCAATTAAACATGCACAAAAAACTGGAATAGGAATGGTAGCAGTTAAAAATAGCGGTCACTATGGTTTATCAGGCTATTACGCGGAACAAGCAGTAAAGAAAAATTTAATTACAATGATTTATACAAATGCTCCCCCAGCAGTTGCTCCGCATGGTGCATTAAAAACATTGTTTGGAACAAATCCAATTTGTTTTGGATCCCCTACTGGTTCAAAAATTCCATTTATTTTAGATACATCAATCTCAATGATTAATAGAGGAAAAATTAGAGTTGCAGCAAGAAACAATCAATCAATTCCTGCGGGAGTTGCTTTAGATAAATTTGGTAAACCAACTACTGATGCAAAAAAAGCATTAGCGGGAGTTCAATTGCCAATTGCAGGTTTTAGAGGCTCAGGACTTGCTTGGATGGTAGATATTTTAAGTGGAGTTCTAACCGGAGGAAATCACGCAGGAAGAGTTAAAGATCCATTTGATGATTTTTCAGGTCCTCAAAATATTGGACATTTATTTATTACTTTTAAAGCAAATTTATTTCAAAAAAATTATAACCAACGAATAAAAGATAATATTAAAACAATAAAAAAACTTCCTAAGATAAAAGGTGTTAAAGAAATAATGTATCCAGGACAAAATAAATATGCCCGGTATAAAAATAACTCAAAAAAAGAAATTTCTATACCGGATATAATAAAGAAAGATTTGGAAACCTTAATAAGTTAACATCGTTAGAGCACCCAAAGAAACGATAACTGATGATAAAATTATTGTTCGTTTAACTTTTTCCTTCTTCTTTTCTTCTAGAAGTCTTTGCTTTAGAACATCCACGTTAACCCTTTTTGGAGTTACGACATATTGAGAGGGGGTCTCTACAATCTCGGATGTTCTATGTAAGCTTTCTGTACTCATATTTCGTTTATAAGTTTAATTTTAATCATTATTAGTACATTTTTTACATACTAGGGTTGTCCAAAATGGGTTGACTCTATTTTCAATTTTGTTCATATTGGGTTTTTTTTAAAATATGAACGCTATACCAAGTATTTCTGATCATATTGATGAGAAGGTAATCAATAAAGTAATTCAAGATAATTTTGCCGCACTGGCACCCTCTTATTTTACTTTAACTAGTAATTGGTTTGTCAGAGCCTATGATCATTACAAAGATATAGATAAATTCGTTATCATTATATATCTGATAAATCTCAATCTTATATATTTCAGGCAAAATGGTGTAAAAATAGACTACGACACTTTTTATAAGGATAAATCAATCGAAATTAATAAAATTAATATTTCAGACATTTCAAAAGATCTAGGGGTACCCAAAGAGAGTATAAGAAGAAAAGTTTTAGAATTAGAAAATGAAGGAACAATTAAAAGGTCTGGTAAAAAGATATTTATTGTAAGAAATACACTCTACTCAGCTAGAGCAACTAACACTTTAACAGAGCTTGCAACTATATTGCATGAATTTAATAAAATTTTAAAAAAAGAAAAACTAGTAACTGAAGTTTATTCAGTTAATGAAATAATTTCAGCAATGAAAGAAAATTTCTCTTATTGCTGGTATCAATTTAATAAATTCTGGTTTATTTATATAAATAGATGGAGAGCTGAAATTAAAGATTTAGAATTTTTAGCTATTGGCATGGTAGTAATAATAAATGCAGTCAAGAATAAAGATTTTGTTCCAAAAAAAAATATGCGTTCATACCATGAGTCAGTTATGGGTTCAGATGTAAGAGGTGTAAATGCTATGTCAATTTCTGAGATAACCGGTATTCCAAGACCTACTGTTGTTAGAAAATTAAAATATTTAATTGATAAAAAATATCTTCAAATAAATGAAAAAAAATTAATCTCTTTCAATGCTAAGGATAGTGCTTTTATAACAACAAAGGGAATGGTGAATAAAAATATGCTTAGCTTAAGCAATTTTATTTATAAAGTTTTTAATCAAATAAGAATAATCAATACTTAATTAGACTTTCTTAAAATAAAAATAAATATAAATCCAGTTATATACATGATTAGTGCATAAGCAGCTGTTGGTATTGCGTATAATATATCAGTGCCAAATATTTGTGTAGAAACGAATATAGCTAAAGTACCATTTTGTAATCCACATTCTAGGGCAATACATCTCATTTGCTTAATCCCTGTGGTAAAAGCTTTTGCAATGTAGTAGGCAATAACCATCATCGATACATTTAATATTAAAGTAATTAAACCAGCCTGCATTATGAAGCTAACTAAATTTTCTTTTTCTTCGTAAAACGCCGCAAAGAAGAAAATTGCAAATAACACAATGTTGAGTTTGTTAAATATTCCAACTTTAGAAGCTACAAAATTTTCAGCCAATTTTCTGATGATCATTCCTAAAATTACAGGTACCGTTACTACTAAAAACATTTTTAATGCTATCCCTGTCATTGAAATACTTTGAGAAACTTCTGTTATCCCTAACATGTCTGCGGATGTAAAGATTATTAAAGGAACAGTGATAATGCTTAATAAACTAATAACAGCTGTTAAAGATATTGATAATGCAACATCTCCATCAGCAAATTTAGTCATAATATTAGATGTAACTCCACCTGGAGCTGCAGCTATGATCATAACCCCTATTGCTATTTCTGGCGGTGTTTTAAAAATTAAAATTAATATGTATGCTACAATTGGAAGGATAATTAATTGAGAAATAAAACCAACTATAAAATCTTTTGGTGTTTTTAATACTCTGCCAAAATCTTCCAGTTTTAATCCTAGGCCCAAGCCTAACATTATCAACGCCAAAATAATTGGCGCTATTTTAGTTACAATCTCCAAACTCTCCCCCTCTGAATTGATTATATAAAGTTGTTAATTTGATATAAAGAAATTTTTTATATGTACATGTTCAGTTTTTTCACATAATTGTACAAAATGCTCTCAAACAAAGAAATTATCTGTCCAAATAACTTATTAGATTTAGCTCACAAAAAAAAAGGAGTTAAAGTTGCAGTTGTAAATGCCGGCAAACCCTTGCCTATGTTGTCAGTGCAAGATGCAGTTAACGAAAATTTAATTGAACCAATATTCATAGGTCATGAAGTAGAAATTCAAAAATGTGCAGAAGATATTAAATGGGATATTTCAAAATACGAGCTTATTCATGAGCCTGTGGAAAATGATACGGCTAAAATTGCAGCTAAATTGGCAAGTGAAGGCAAGGTTCAAATAATAGTGAAAGGGCATATTCATACTGATGTACTTATGAAAGAAGTCCTTAAACGTGAATATAATTTGTTGGGAAAAACAAGATTAAGTCATATCTGGCATATGACTATCGGTAAAGATGATAAGCCATTAATTATTACTGATGGAGCATTAAATGTTTTACCAAATGTTAAAACAAAAATGCATATTCTTAAGAATGTGGTTAATTTTTCAAATAGAATAGGAATAGAAAGACCAAAAGTATCCGTATTATCCGCTACAGAAGAAGTTTTAGAAAGTGTACCAAGTTCCGTTGAGGCTGCAGAAATAACAAAATTGGCCAAAGAAGAAAATTTAAGTGCTGACGTTTTTGGCCCTTTAGCATTTGATAATAGTGTTTCAAAAAAATCGGCTGCAATTAAAGGAATTAAAAATTTGGTTGCTGGAGAAGCGGATGTTTTATTGGTACCTAGTGTGGAAACTGGAAATGCTTTAGTAAAAATGCTTATCTATTTTAGTGGAGCATGCGCGGCAGGAGTTGTGGTTGGTGGAAAAGTACCAGTCGTAATAACTAGTAGATCTGATGAAGCTCAAGCGCGTTTAGCTTCAATTGCAGCTGCAGTAGTCGCTTTAGACTAAATGATGCATTGAATTTCAAAAGAAATTCATTTAAATAAACTAAACTTTAAAGGAGAGAAATGGCAATTACATATTTAAAAAAATCACCAAAAACATCATCAACTGACGACACAAAAACAAGAGAAATAGTAGAAAATATTCTAAAAGATATTGAGACTAGTAAAGAAGAAGGTTGTAAGGAGCTTTCGAAAAAGTTTGATAAATATGAAGGTGATGTAATTGTTTCAAAAGAAAAAATTGAAGAAATAAAAAAAAATTTAGATCAAAAAACTAAAGATGATATTCAGTTCTCTCATGAAAGAGTGAGAAAATTTGCTGAAGCACAATTAAAAAATTATGGCCAAGACTTTGAAGTTGAATTATCTGATGGCTTATTTGCTGGACAAAAACTTATTCCAGTAAATACAGCAGGTTGCTACGTACCAGCAGGGAGATATGCTCATATAGCTTCTGCTGTAATGAGTGTAACAACAGCAAAAGTTGCTGGTGTGAAAAATATTTTAGTTTGTAGTTCACCTAAACCTGGAGTTGGAGTACATCCGTCAATTGTTTATACAGCTGACTTATGTGGTGCTGACGTTATAATGAATTTAGGTGGTGTACAAGCTATTGCAGCAATGACAAATGGTTTATTTGGAAATGCCCCTGCGGATATTTTAGTAGGGCCTGGAAACCAATTTGTTGCAGAAGCAAAAAGAATTTTATTTGGAAAAGTTGGTATAGATTTATTTGCTGGTCCAACTGAAATTGCAGTAATTGCAGATGAGACAGCTGATCCTGAAATGGTTGCATATGATTTAGTTGGACAAGCAGAACACGGTTACAATTCTCCAGCTTGGTTATTCACTAAAAGTAAAAAAGTTGCAGATTACGTAATGGAAAGAGTTCCAGAATTAATTGCAGATTTACCGGATCTTCCAAGAGAAAATTCAGGTGCAGCATGGAGAGATTATGGTGAGGTAATTCTTTGTGATACTGATGAAGAGATCGCTAAAGTTAGTGACGAATACGCTCCAGAACATTTAGAAGTCCAAACTAAAAATTTACAGTGGTATCACGACAGATTAAAAAATTACGGATCTTTATTCATAGGAGAAGAAACAACAGTTGCTTATGGAGATAAATGCTCAGGTACAAATCACATTTTGCCAACAAAAGGAGCTGGTAGATACACAGGCGGTTTGTTTGTTGGAAAATTTATTAAAACGTTGAGTTTCCAGAGAATGAGTAAGGCTGCAACAAAAGAAGTTGGTGCTGCTTGTGCAAGAATTTCTAGATACGAGGGAATGGAAGCTCATGCCAGAACTGGTGATGTAAGACTAAGAAAATACGGTTTTCAAAACTAATAACTTTAAGGATTAAAAATGAAAAAATTCGATGATTTAATGAGTGTGGGGAATGAAATAGAAAATATTACTGCTGAGGATGCAAAAAAAAAATTAAACGATCCTAATGTTCAATTTATTGATGTAAGAGATAAAGATAGTTTTTCTAAAGGCACAATTGGAAATGCCATACACATGGACAGAGGATTGCTTGAATTTTATTTAGCAGAGGGAAGTCCTTTAGAAAATGATATTTTTAAAAATAATCCAGACAAAGAGTTTGTAGTTTTTTGTGGTTTAGGTGGTCAAGGTACACTTGCTACAAAAACGATGAAAGACATGGGCGTCAAAAATGTTAAGAACATAACTGGCGGAATGTCTGAGTGGGATAAAATAAAAGATTAATTTTTATTTAATTTTAAATCTAAATAAAGAGCTGCTGACCAAGAAAAATTATTTGCACCCATTGGTTTGCCATTTTTGCAACTGTAATATTCGTGAAATCCTTTTTTTTCTACCAACTTAATAGTGCTTTGTTTAATTTTTTTTGAATATTTTTCGTCCTTATTAATTAGACCCTTGCACATAAACCAATTACAATTAACCCATACAGGTCCTCTCCAATAACGTTTTTCTTCAAAGCTTTTGTGATTAGGTTTTATTGAAGAAAAGAAATATTTTTCTTTTACGTTATGTTTTTTTAAGTTTTTGATTAAAACATCATTTATCTTATGATTATTAATATCGGCAAACAGCACTAGGTAATTTGTTATAGATGGGACTGATATTTTTTTTTTATTTCTTAAATCAAATGAAAAGAAAGTACCTTTTTTTTTGTCAAAAAATCTTAAAATATTTCTCTCAGTGAGTTTTACATAATTAATTATCTTAGAGCTATCTAGATTAAATTTTTTTAAAAGTATGATTAAATCTTTATTAGCTTTAAGAAATATAGAGTTAAATCCAATATCAACGACATTGAATAATGCAGTATTGAATATTTTTTTTGGATTATACTTCTTTTTTCTTAGATCGTTTTTAATCGTTACATACCTATCATAGTCAATATTTAAAGGTCTATGTTCTGGATTAATGACTTTATTATCAGCTCTTTTGTATTGTATATTTTTTTCAATTTTAACTTTACTCATTGGTCCGTCCCAAAGTGAAGAGTTATCATAACCGCTTTCCCAAGGATGAAGTATTGAAACTAAACCGGTTTTTTTGGGATCTCTGTGTTTAATAAACCACTCATGAGATTTTTTAATTTTAATTATAAACTTTTTAATTTCTTTTTTTTGTTTTTGAGAAATTTTGTTTTTATCTATTATTTGTTTTAAAATACTTGCAAGTACTGGTGGTTGAGTTATCCCAGAAGAACGAACTTTGTTTCCACAATTCCAAGCAGTATGATTAGGATAATAATTTGTATCTGTATTATGAAACAATATATGTGGAACCATTCCATCTTTCCATTGTCCATCTAAAAGTGTCTTAATTTCTTTTAATGCAAAATTTAAATTAAAATAAGAATATCCTAATGCAATAAATGCTGAATCCCAGTTCCATTGAGCGGGATAAAGTTTGTTATTTGTCGGTAAGGTGTATCCTCTTTTCCTATTTCCAATTAAAATTTTTTGAGCATTTTTAATAAATCTAGTCATTATCCTTTAACACTTCCAGCTGTCAAACCGCTAACTAGATATTTTTCAAAATAAACAAATATAAATAATACTGGTAATGTAACAACAACTGACCCTGCCATTAAATATTGTCTTGGCGTTTCTGCATCTCCACTTAAGTATTGAATAGCTCTTGATAATGTAAATGAATTTGGATTATCTAAGAACATTAAAGAAAATAAAAATTCATTCCAAGCAATCATAAAAACATACAAAGCAACAGATGAAATAGCTGGAATACTTAGTGGAATTATAATTTTTGTAATAATTCCAAACCAACTTAATTTATCTAATATTGCAGCTTCCTCTAATTCTTTTGGTATACTTTTAAAGTATCCTTGCAACATATAAATAGCTACTGGAAGTGTTGTTGCTGTATAAACAATTAATAGTCCCTCTATTGAATTACGTAAACCCAATTGACTAAAGATTGTATATAACGGAATAACAAGAACGATTGCAGGGAACATGTATATTATAAGTATAGATGTAGACAAAAATGTTTTTCCAAAGAAATTTAATCTTGCAACTGCATAAGCTGCAGGTATTGCAAATAGAAGTGTGATAATAACAGTGCCAACAGAAACGATAGTACTAGTAATAATATATTTACCAAATTTATAAGATTTAAAAATTACAAAATAGGATTTAAATAAATCTTTTACATCCTGTCCAAAATTTATACTAAAATCTAAAGGATTTACCAACAAAGCTATTTGTGTTTTGAAACTTGTTACTAACATCATGTAAAACGGAAAAAGTATTACAAAAGAGAAAAATAAAATTCCAAATAAAGTTAAAAAATCAAATAAAATTACTTGAGTAGAGTGCTCTTCTTTTAAACCTATAAAAGTATATTTACTAATTTTATTGGTGAAAAAATATAATATTAAAAATACACCCACATTATACCAGATTGGTAATTTTTGTATTAAGTAACCATCACAAAAAACGAATATTGAAGAAAAAATGATAGATTTATAAATTGATTTAATTCTATCACCTATTACTAAGTGAGCTAATGATATTAAAAAACCAAATATAAAAATTATTTCTATATTAAAACTATTAATACTTAAACCTTGCAATGTTGCTAATATTTTCCATATCGAAATTAAAAAAATTAAGAAAAACGTAGATATCAATGAAAATAATATTGTATTTTTAGTTCTCATCAACTCTCTTTCCTAAAAGTTTAAAATAAAAAAACATAAACATTAAAAGCAATACAACGATTACTATTGAAACAGCTGAGCCCATTCCAATGTCTGATATTGCAAAACCTTGTTGATAAACATTTATTGGTAAAGTTCTTGTTCCTGATGCACCTCCAGTTAATAAAAAGACATCCTCAAATTTATTAAAATTCCATATAAATCTAATCATGAATAAAATCGAAATTACAGCGGTTATTTGAGGGAGTGTAATATTAAAAAATTTTTGAAAGGGACTAGCCCCATCAACATCAGCTGCCTCATATAATTCTTTTGGAATAGCTTGAAGTCTCGCAAGAATAAATAAAAAGGCTAAAGGAAAATACCTCCAAATTTCAAACATTATAACTGTTGTAAGTGCTAACCTTAATTTGAAATCAAATCCCAAAATATTAATTTCAATATATTTTTGTCCAAGAAGGTTTATTGGAGTTTCAATAATTTGATAATTTAATAATAAGCTATTTAATGTCCCACTATTAGGGTCCAGTAGAAGCTCCCAAGTGTAAGCTAAAGCAACAACTGGAGCAACATAAGGGAAAAGTAGAACACTCCTCATAAATGTTCTTCCATAAAATTTTTGATTTACCATTTGAGCAGTTAAAATACCAAATACTATTGACCCAATTGTTCCAAAAAATGTGTAATAAAACGTTGTTAGTAGTAAATCTATAAATTCATTTTCAAATAGAACTTTTTTAAAGTTTTTGAGAGTAAAGTTAGTATTAAGCAATATGTTATCTGATTTCCCATCTAATTTTGGTTTAATTGTTTTAAGATTTTTTTTATCTATTTTTGATCCATCATTTGTTTCAAATATTACCTGAAAATTTTCCCTATATTTAGCTGGCCAATTTCCAAATTCACATTTTAAGTTATACTTTTTGTAAGAACATCTTGGATCTAAATTTTCAATTTCAAAATTTTTTGGAAAATTATCTTGAAAAGAAACATCTCTAATTTCTTGAATTAATGAACTATTTCTTAACTTATATAATATTTTTATTTTGGTAGGTTCGTCAGAAATAGATTTTACAATTTTCTTTGCTCTTGGTTCTGGAATTCGAATATCTTTTAATTCAACTTCCTTAAAACTAATCCAAATGTTTGCAAAAATTGGAAATAAGATTATTGAAAAAACCAGAAGGACTGCAGGTAATGTTAGTATGTATGCAGTTTTTTTTTCTGTATTTGCTAAAGTGTCATTCATAAAAAAAGCGGATAATTTATATTATCCGCTTTTTTAAAAAATTTAAATTATTTGAATTTAGCTAATGATTTATTAATCATATCAACAGCTTCATCGACATCAATTTGATCATCAATATAAAGTCTAGTAATTCTATTTATAAATTGAGAATTTATAACTTTTGATGCTCTTGATAGTTCGCCTTCTTTAACACCCCATCTATTTGCAGTATCTAAACCAGCTACAATGTTATTAATAACATCTGGGTCATATAGATCTGACAAAGGAGCTTTTCTATCGACTCCAACAGGTAGTTTACTCCAAGCTTTTGTGAAAGCTGCAGGGTCACTTGAATTTCCTCTTCTTACTGGAAATTTACCTTCTGGAGCTATTGATAATGTGCTTGTGTAACCTTCATCCATTGAGTACATGATAAATTGTTTAGCTTCATCTGTATCAGCATCAGCTGTTATACCAAAATATCTAACATCTGCCCATGCAGCACCCTTTTTATTACTAGGTCCACTAAAATTAGTTATAAAACCAGTTTTAGAAGCTAGTTCAGGTGATGTAGGATCACTGTTAATTGTTGGTGGAGCTGAGTCTCTTAAACCAGCAAGCTCATCCATAATGAACGGAGACCAAATAATCATTGGAGTTTTACCTGCAAAGTAAAGTGCTCTAGATTGTTTCCAGTACAATTCTCCTGGAGGACTTGCTTTTGCAATTACTTTATAAAACTCTAATGCTTCTTTTAATTTCTTTCCTTGTTTTTTGATGCCACCTTTTTTAACAATATTAACTCCATTTGCTAAAAGAACGTGCTCTAAAACCTGGCTCATGAAATTTTCATCAGTCTTGGTAGCAGCTACAAACCCAAACATTCCATTTTGTTTTGAAAGCTTCTCAACTGCGGCTACAATATTCGCATAACTTGTTGGTGGCGCTAAATCAGCATTTTCAAAAAGATCTTTTCTGTAAACAACCATTTGTGTCCATCCATCAACTGGAACGGCTGCAATTTTTGAACCTTTTTTTGCCATGTTAAGTGCGCCTGGTGCAAATGTATCTTTACCAAGTTCTTTAACAACATCATTGTTAGCATCCACATCTAATATTCCTGCTTCAGCCCATGGTAATACATATTGTAAAGTATGATAGATCACATCTGGTAAGTCACCTGCTGCTGCTGCAGCTGTAGCTCTCGTTCCCAAATCTTTTTCTTCGATTGGGATAAC
Organism: uncultured Pelagibacteraceae bacterium; assembly: GCA_902592545.1. GTDB lineage: Bacteria > Pseudomonadota > Alphaproteobacteria > Pelagibacterales > Pelagibacteraceae > Pelagibacter. Next base: position 13,258 of record CACJFA010000016.1, read on the forward strand.
ATCTACTTTAATACCTGTTTTAGCTTCAAAAGCTTTTGCCATTTCCTCTTGCTTCGCCATTCGGGCAGGCTGAACTTCTGTAGTCCAAAACTTTATGTCTGCGTAAACAATATTCGAAATAAAAAACGAAATTACGCAAAACATTTTTATTATTTTTTTCATTTCCCCTCCTATTTATATTGAAACTATATTAAAATGATTCTATTTAGCAAAGATACGACTGTTACATATCAGGTATGTGATTGATACATGATAGTTGCTCTAAAATCGAGAAAAATTGAAATTAGTCAATTATAAGTTGTGTTATGATTTCATCCTATTTCCATTTTCATCAAAAATAAAAATATCATTTAAATCAAAACCTATAGAATTTCCTATTTCAATATTGCTTGGAATTTTTGCACTTAATTGATGTTCATCTTTTTTCATATATACAATTTTTTCATTACCAAGGTTTTCTATTAATTCTATTTCAGGATTGAAAGTAAATTGAGTATTTTGATTTGCTTTCAAATGCTCGGGCCTAATACCTACAAAGTGTTTAGTTTTATTTAATTTTAATTTATCAAACTGGATATCATTACCTAATAATTTAATTATATTTTCTGAAACAATATTTTCCTCTTTCACATCTAAAATATTCATTTTTGGTGTACCAATAAATTGAGCAACAAAAATATTTGCTGGGTCATTATAAATTTCCTCTGGAGTACCAACCTGTTCAATATTTCCTTGATTTAAAATAACTATTCTATCTGCTAGTGTCATAGCTTCCACTTGATCATGAGTTACATAAATCATATTTGTTTTGATCTGGTTGTGTAATTTAGATATTTCAACCCTCATTTCAGCTCTTAATGCTGCATCAAGGTTAGATAAAGGTTCATCAAATAAAAATATTTTTGGATTTCTTGTAATAGCTCTTCCTATCGCTACTCTTTGCCTTTGACCACCTGATAATTGTTTTGGTTTTCTCTCTAATAATTCTTCAATTTTTAGAATTTTTGCTGCTTGCATAACTTTTGTATTAATTTCTTCTTTAGGTCTTTTTTCTATTTTTAAACCAAAAGACATATTTTCATAAACGTTCATATGAGGATAAAGAGCGTAAGATTGAAAAACCATTGCAGTTTGACGTTTAGAAGGATGAAGTTCATTAATTTTTTGATCATTAATAAAAATTTCACCTTCGTCTATTTTTTCTAAACCTGCAATCATTCTTAGAAGAGTTGATTTTCCACATCCAGATGGTCCAACTAATACAAGAAACTCATCTTCTTTACCTAAAAGATTAAAATCTGTTATTATTTTATTAGATCCAAATGATTTGTGTACTCCAGTAAATTTTATGTTAGCCATTTTATTTTTTTATACTTTCTAAAACATCAACTCCAATTTGTTTTAATATGTGAAGTATATCAATTGGAACCCAATTTTCACGAATTTTTCCTTCATCATGGTGATAAAAATCCATAACTCTCATAGTTACTTTTTGGTTTTCAGATTTATAACCTAGCCAATCTTCAGTTCCATATATTGCCTGAATACTATTCCATCCTGCTGTTAAAGAAAATTTTCCATCACCTAACTCACAATAATGTCCAAGTTTCCAATAATTTCTTTCCTTAAAAGTTTTTCTAAAAGGTAATTGGTGATTGTCTACAAATCCCTCTAAAGATCTAGCAGTTCCAATACCACTTGGTCCATACCAAATCATTTTTTCATGCCAAAAATCTTTTTGTGGATGGTTTATTAATTTTTCCTTAAGATCTTTATCAGAAGCAACCTCTAATTCAGGTTTTATATTTAAACTTCTCTGCATGATAAGTGATTGCTCTAAACTTGCTTTAGAAATTTCCATGTCTTTTTCAAAAAAATTTACACCATCTGTGTTAATTGGATTTAACCAATTTCCTTCAGATCCTCTTGAAAGATTAATTGGATTTGATCCAGTTTGTATTAATAAATCTATTAAATCGATTAAAATATAACTCTCAATAATTTTACCATCTTTAAACTGATGAATTTCACAACACTTTAGATTTACCATTTTGTTATTAGGTTGAATGCCCAACCAAGTATTTTTAAATACTCCTGATAATGAAGAAATTGAACCTACTTGAATTTTATCTCTAAAAGCGCCACTAATTACTATTTGCTCTCTTCTTTCTAGATCAGGAAATGAATTAAAAAGAGGTTTCCAAAATTTTTCCTTAAAATCATCAACTCCTACAAACTCGTTTAATGGATAAAAACAATTAACATTAATATCTTGAGAGAACGCATTTTTAAGGTTTTGATCAAGTTTAGATATGCCATCATTTACTATCGAATTTAAATATTTTCTTACAACTTGTTTGTTCTTATAATTTTCTTCGGGCGATATGACTATTTTTTCTACTTTCCCTTGACCCTTAAGACCTGTATCAAATTGTTCTATTTGCATATATTTTTTGTTAGATAATTTTACTATCACAAAATATAGTTTAAAAAAATATGAATAATCGATTAGCTAAATTTAAAGATCTTGTTCCAAGTACTTTACCATTTGTTGAAGGGAAGCTTGATGGTCACAAAGAAAGAAAAAATTATTCTATTGTAGGCCCTGGTGTCGCAGAGGATAGTAAACAATTTGTTAAAATAGCAATGCCACATAGTTTTAATTTAGGCGCTGTATCAGCAATGCCTAAAAATGGATCCGGTTTACATAGCCACACAACTGCAGAAGTTTTTATTATTTATTCTGGTAAATGGAAATTTTATTGGGGAGCAGAAGGTAAAGATGAAACAATATTAAGTGCTGGAGATATTATATCTATGCCCACAAATATGTTTAGGGCATTTGAAAATGCAGGCGATGAAGAAGGTTTAATTTTTGTAGTTTTAGGTGGAGATGATCCTGGAATAATAACTTGGGTTCCAAGTGTCTTAGAAAAAGCAAAAAAAACGGGTATGGCACTTTTAAATGATAATTCATTAATTGATTTATCTATAAATGAAATTCCAAAAGGAAAAAGTATTCTTGAACCAATTTCTGAAGAAGAAATTAAAAAATTTGATAACTACAAAGTTAATCAGCTAGAAAAATTTATATGTAAATATAACGAAAATACAAAAGAAATTAATAAGATAAACGATAATGTTAATTTAATTCAAATTCTTGGAAATAAATTTGAAAATAAAGAATGTGCTCCATTAATAAATCAAGATACTGGATTTAACCTTTCAATTTTAAAATCAAATAAAGGACAAATAACTAATTTAAAGTTTGAAAAACCTACAATATTATTTTCAAGAACTGGGAAGTGGGAAATTATGATTGATGATTTTCAATGTATTTTAAATCCTAAAGATACAATTTCTATCCCAATTAACTCAAATGTTAATATAAAGATAAATGAAAATGAGGATTGTTACTTAAATTGTGTAACACAAATCTAATGAAGGGGTTTGATCCAAAGTATAAAAATTTTCCTGATTACATACTTAAAATAACTAAACAAATTTGGGAAAACAAAGATGTAGAGTCTATCGCTCAATTTTACACTGATAATATTCCTGTCAGATCTCCATTTGGAGTTTCTTATGGAAATAAACCTGTGATTGATGCAACTTATGCAACATTAAAGGAATTTCCTAACAGACAGTTGCTTGGTGAAGATGTGATCTGGAATGGAAATGATGAGGTGGGGTATCATTCATCTCATAGAATTTTAAGTAAAGGAACACATCTTGGTGATGGTTCGTATGGTAAACCAACCGGTAAAGATATTTACTATAGAGTCATTGCAGATTGTGCTTGCAAAAATAATCAAGTCTATGATGAATGGATTGTCCGTGATCAAGGTGCAATGGTAAGACAAATAGGATTTACACCAAAAGAATTTGCACAAATGATTATTGATAAAGAAGGTGGTGCTGACAAAGCACAACAATTATTCAATTCAAGCTCTGATATGAAATCAGATTATAAGCAAGGTGTTGTGCCTAATGACTCTGCTGGAGGAAATTACTCAAAAATATTGAAAAATATCTTTAAAAATAATTATGATTTTTCTGATTATGCAAGAGCTGCAACTGTCTATTGGCCTGGAAATAAAATTGGACATGGAAGAGAGGATATTGTCAAATTTTGGAATAATTTAAAAAATACTTTCAGTGACATAAAATTTTCAATAGAGCATGTTGGTTATTTGGAAGAACAAGAAAAAAATTCAAAAGCATCTATAAGATGGTTTTTAAAAGGTAGTCATTCTAAAGATACTTTAAATTTTGGAGAAAAAACAAATAAAAATATTTTTATAATGGGGATAAACCATGCAGAAATAATTGATGGAAATGTTATAAGAGAATGGGTTTTGTTTGATGAGGTTGCAATTTGGAAACAAATTTTAATGAAATAAATTATGAGTAAAATTAAAACGACACATGTGGGAAGTTTACCAAGATCAAATGAATTATCGGAACTATTGTTTAAAAAAGATCAAAAGGAAAAAATAGATTTTAATCAATTTGATAAGGTTGTTCAAAAAGATGTTAACAACATTGTTAAAAAACAAATTGAGGTTGGAATTGATTACATTAGCGATGGCGAAATGTCTAAGATTAGTTATGCTACTTATGTTAAGGATAGAATTGATGGATTTTCTGGAGAGAGTGAGAGAAAAGCACCAAAAGATTTAGATGATTTTCCTTCTTTCAAAGAAAGAATTGCAAGAACAGGTGGTACACCTACTTACACAAGACCATGTTGCACAAGTGAATTAAAAATTAAAGACAAAACTTCCCTAACAAAAGATATTAATAATTTTAAACAAGCATTAGAAAAAAATAATCATAAAGATGGTTTCATGAACGCTGCTTCTCCTGGAGTTATTTCAGCTTTTTTACCAAATAAATTTTATAAAAATGATGATGAGTATTTAGAAAATTTATCCAACCTTATGAAAGATGAGTATGAAGAAATTACCTCAAATGGATTAAAACTTCAGTTAGATTGTCCAGATTTGGCTCTTGCTAGACATATGACCTTTAAAGATTTATCAGAGTCTGAATTTCTAATTAGAGCTGAAAAACAAATAGAATGTCTAAATAATGCTATCAATAATATCGATAGCTCTAATATAAGACTACATATCTGTTGGGGAAATTATGAAGGACCCCATCTACATGATATTCCATTAGAAAAGATTATGCCAATAGCATTAAAAGCTAATGTTCAGACTTATTTAATTGAATCGTCTAATCCAAGACATTCTCATGAGTGGCAAATTTTTGAAAATTTAAAAATTCCAAGTGACAAAATAATTGCCCCAGGTGTAATAGATTCTACAACAAATTTTGTAGAACATCCCGAAGTTGTAAAGAATAGAATTTTAACCTTTTCTAAAGTCATTAATGCTGAACAATTATTAGCAGGAACTGACTGTGGGTTTAGTACCTTTGCTGGCTTTGGTAATGTAGACGAAAATATAGTTTATAAAAAACTTGAGTCTCTTGTAAGAGGTGCGGAACTTGCGTCAAAAGTGATTTAATTATCACTTTTATTCTATTTCAGGAGTAGATATAGTTTTCTAACTTAAATTATAATTTAACTAACAAAATAGAGAGAAAATATATGAGAAAAATACTAGTTGCTTTATTGTTTCTACTTTTTGGAACTTCTGCATTTGCAGATTGTAACATCAAAAGTGGTTCAATAAATATTTTGGCTAATGATTTTCCTGCATTAAGAACTTTCGTTGAAACTTCTAAACAATGTAAAGGAAGTGCTGATTTTAAAGTGACTCACTCATCTGAGCATAATAAAATCGCAGTGCCAGCTTTAACTGCAAATCCATCTGAGTTTTCAGCAAGAATTGCAGCAAATAGTTCAATTGTTCCTTTGATGAACCAAGATCTAATTAGACCATTAGATGATCTTGTTAAAAAATATGGAAAAGGAATTCAAGATTCTCAATTAATTACAATTGATGGAAAAGTAATGGCTGTAGCATTTATGGCAAATACTCAACATTTGTATTACAGAGAAGATGTTTTGAAAGATCTTGGTATAGCTATTCCAAAAACTTATGAGGAAGTAGTTGCAGCATCTGAAAAAATTAGAGCTTCAGGTAAAATGCAATATCCTTACGCAGCTGCATATAAGGCTGGCTGGAATTTAGCAGAAGAATTTGTAAACATGTTTATTGGTCATGGTGGTGAATTCTTTAAATCTGGAAGCGCGCAACCAAATATAAATAATGCTAAAGGTGTTGCTACTTTAAATATGTTAAAAAAATTATCTGAATTGAGTAACCCTGATTACTTAACTCACGATAGTGAAGCAATTAAAGTAGAATGGGAGTCTGGAAATGTTGCATTAATGACATTATGGGCATCTAGATCAGGAACTCTTTTAGATGATGAAGGTGATCCTAACATTACTAAAGCAACAAAACTAACTGGACCTGCTACTGTAGGTGGAGGAAATATTCCAGCTGCTACATTGTGGTGGGATGGTTTCACACTTGCAAAAAATAGACCTGATGCAGATGCTGACGCAACGTTTAGAGCTTTAGCACATGCAGCATCAAATAAAAAGATGGTTGCTGACGCTGCTGATCAAGCTGTTTGGTTAGTAGAGGGTTTTGTACCAGGACCAAAATCTATTGGTGTTATCGAAGCTGTAAAAATGGGAGCAAAACCATATCCAATGTTACCGCAAATGGGTTTAATGCATGGTGCATTAGGAAGTGAGATTGTTGAGTTTTTACAAGGTAAAGAGTCAGCTGAACAAGCATTGAAAGATGTTGAAGCTGCTTACATCAGTAAAGCTAAAGAACAAGGCTTTCTATAAAATCTAAAACTTATAAGTGGGGATTTACTCCCCACTTAATCAATATTTGAATGCCTAATAAAACTTTTTTCTGGTTTTTTTTACCTACAGGCTTAGCAATGATCCTGTTTATTGGGCTACCAATTATATCCACAGGAATTCAATCATTTTATGCACAACATGATCAAGTAGTAAAAGAAGTTAAAAAGTGTGATCCTTTTGGATGTACTGTTTCAATTGTAGTAGATAATGAGACAACCTCAAAAATTAGAGAAGCAAAGCCTCTTGGAAAATTTAATGGTTTTGGTACTTATACCGATCGAAATCATTTAGCTGTTGAAGAGATAAAAAAATTTTGGAATGAAACTGAAAGTTTTGGTGCTTTTGTTGACCAAGTAAACAATCTCCCTTTTTATAAAGCTCTAATATTTACTTTAACTTATTGTTTGTTTGTTACTCCTAACGTACTTCTCTTAGGATTTATTATTGCATTAAGTTTAAATGCAGTTGCTAGAAAAATTAGAGGACCTTTGATCTTTGGTACGATTTTACCGATGATTGTTACTCCGTTAGTTGGATCATTAGTATTATTTTGGATGATAGACTCACAAGGGATAATTGGAGCAAATATTCAAAATTTAATGAATGATCCTTATTTATCACTTAAATCCTCGAAAACATTAACCTGGATAACAATTATTATCTATGGAATATGGCATCACTCCCCTTTTGCCTTTGTGGTTTTTTATGCTGCACTACAAACAGTTCCTCAAGAGCCTATTGAAGCAGCAATCATTGATGGAGCCTCAAGATTTCAAAGAATTAAACATATAGTTTTACCGCATATTTATCCTGTAGTTACATTTGTAGCTTTGATCTCTTTAATGGACAACTTTAGAGTATTTGAACCCATTATAGGGTTTAGTGCTGAGGGAAGTGCACAATCTTTATCTTGGTTAATCTATGACAATTTAGTTAATGAGGAAGTGATATTGTTTGGATCTGCTGCAGCTACTTCAATGATGACTATTATTGGTATAGCTATTCTACTGGCACCAGTATTAATTAGAACTTGGAAAGAATTTAAAACAGCGAGATAATTATGGATTATGGACTAGATACAAAATCAACTCGTTTAAAAACTTTTAATACTATCTTTATTATCACTTGGTTGTTAATTGCTTGTTTCCCTTTTATTTGGACTTTTTGGGGATCATTTAAAGTAAGAGCTGATTTCTTTTCAAGATCTGATTGGTGGTATGCAATATCAGCATTTAATACCTTAATTGAAACAGGAGGAAAATTTACAATTAATGCTTATACACAAGCTTGGACTGAGGGTGAATTTTGGAAAGCATCAAAAAATACAATTATAGTTACAGTATTTGTTGTAAGTATTTCTTTGTTTTTAGGAACTTTAGGAGCATATGCTCTTTCAAGATCAACTGAGAAATATGCTTTTTGGATTTTAATGGCAGCTTTAATTTTTAGAGCTATGCCACATATAACTTTAGTATCGGGATATCTTTTTCCTTTCTTTGAATTACAGATTTGGGGAATTCTTCCAACTACAATTGTTGTTTTAGTTGCTATAAATCAACCTTTTACACTGTGGTTACTCTATTCCTTTTTTAAAACAGTTCCTAAAGAGCTTGACGAAAGTGCTTTAATAGATGGTTGTTCGTATTTTCAAGCATTTAGGCATATTATTATGCCTGTGATGTGGCCTGGAGTAATTACAGCAGGGTTATTTAGTTTAATGTTAGCTTATAATGATTTTACAGTAACAGCATTACTTCTTAATCAAGAAAATCACACTATGGTTCCAAAAATTCAAAGCTATTTAGGCACAAATCAACATGAAGGAAATTTAATGTGGGCAGTTTCTGCAGTTGTATCTGCTACAGCACCTTTATTTATGCTTGTTATGTTTTTCCAAAGACAGGTGATTAGTGGTTTAACTGCTGGAGCTGTAAAAGGTTGAAATGTTATAAAGCATTACTTTTTGGTTCTATTGGATCTATTGTTGAAACTTCAGAAATTCAGAGAAAGTCATTCAATAAAGCATTCAAACAATATGGACTTGATTGGAATTGGACCAAACGTGAGTATCTAAATTTATTAAGTAAATCAGGTGGCAAAGATAGAATATCAAGATATGCCAAAAAGAAAAAAATTGAAGTTAATTCAGTATATTTAAGAAATTTAAAGACTAAAATCTTTAATAATTATCTTAAAAAAAATCATCTTAAATTAAGACCAGGTGTTAAAAATTTAATTTCTTTATGCAAAAAAGAAAATATTAAAATTGCATTTGTTTCATCTACTTCTACAAACAATATAAATGCAATCTTTTATTGTTTAAGAAATTCAATTAATAAAAGAGATTTTAAATTTATAGGGAATGCAAAATTAGTAAAAAAATTCAAACCCAACCCAGATATATACTTATTAGCAATAAAAAAACTTAAGCTTAAAGCTAATGATTGTGTAGCAATTGAGGACTCTCAAGAAAGTTTAAATTCAGCTAGGCGAGCTAAAATAAAATGTATAATTTTTCCTGGAAAATTTCATTCTTCAAAAAAATTTATTGGTGCTTATAAAAAAGTTTATCGGCTTAATAAAAATATTATTTTGAGATAAATTCTTTTACCAATTTATTAAATTGATCAGGCTGTTCTAAGTGAACATTATGAGCACAACCTTTAAATATTTCTAAACGGCTATTTTTAATATTTTTATTTAATGTATCAACTTGATCAAAATTATATGAGGTATCTTTATCACCCCATATTATAAGAGTGTCATTTTTTATATTTTTTAAATTTTCTTTACCTCTCCAATTTTTCATTGCTAGTAATGCATTATCAGCAGTTTCTAATGAAACATTTTTAACAGCATTTTCACAAAGAAAATAATTTTTGTCCTTATCACCTTTTACAAACCACTTAGGAGGTACTCTAGAAAAAGAAAGTTGAGTACCTTCGTTTTTAAGTTTTTCCCTTGATTCATCCATAGTCTCAAATCTTCCAGGGATATCTCCAATAGATCCTGTTGCAAAACAAATTAATTTATTAACTCTAT
>CACJFA010000017.1 GCA_902592545.1 uncultured Pelagibacteraceae bacterium
TTAGGTAATAAATTTCTGTCCCACATAAGGGAAGTTGATGCCGTAATTCATATGATTAGATGCTTTGACTCAGATGATATTCAAAATGTTAATCCTGACGTTGATCCCATAAGAGATCTTGAGATCATTGAAACTGAGATGATGTTAGCTGATTTAGAATCTATTCAAAAAAGACTTGAGAAAAATAATAAAAAAAATATAGACGAAGACCAGCTAAAGATTTTAGAGATTGCATTAGACTGCATTAATAATGATAAAGATATATCAATATTAAATTCTCAATTTGATACAAAACAACTTAATCAAACTGGTCTTTTATCAATAAAACCAAAGATCTTTGTTTGTAATGTCGATGAGCAAAGTGTACAGGGTGGAAATAAATATACCAAAAACTTTATTGAAAAATTTGGAAAAGATAACACCCTGATTGTTTCAGCAGACATAGAAAACCAAATAAATGCACTAGTAGAAGATGAAAAAAAAAATTACATGGATATGATTGGTTTAAAAGATACAGGTTTAAGTATGTTAATTCAAAAGGGGTATAAAATATTAGAACTTGATACATATTTTACCTCTGGACCTGAAGAAACAAGAGCGTGGACTATAAAAAAAAATTGTACTGCTCCTAAAGCTGCAGGAGAAATTCATACAGATTTTGAAAAAGGTTTCATTAGGGCTGAAACTATATCTTATCAGGATTTTATAGCTAATGATGGATGGGTAAACTCTAAAGCTAATGGAAAAATGAGATTAGAAGGTAAAGATTATATTGTAAAAGATGGAGACGTACTAAACTTCAGATTCAACACGTGACCATATCTTTTTCATACTAAAGTAAACTAAAACAGTAAGAATAATTAAATAAACAATCGCTTTAAAGCCCATCTGATGTCGTGATTCTAAATGAGGTTCAGCAGACCACATTAAAAATGTTGTTACATCTTTTGACATCTGTTCTACTGTTGCATTTGTTCCGTCACCATACTCTACTAATCCATCTGATAATGGAGCAGCCATTCTAATTTTGTTTCCATACATATATTTATTATAATAAACTCCATCATCTAGTTTCACACCTTCGGGGGCTTCCTCATAACCTTGTAATAAAGAGTAAATATAATCAACACCACCACCTCTAGCTTTAACCAAAACAGACATGTCTGGAGGATATGCACCACCATTTGCCGCCTGGGCAGCTTTTACATTGTCATACGGCATTACAAATTTATCAGATAATTTCCCTGGTCTAGTAAACATCTCTCCATCAGAATTTGGACCATCAGTAACCTCAAAAGACGCTGCAATAGCTTTAACTTGATCTTCTGGAAATTCTGGTCCACCTTTTTCAGCTAAATTTCTATAACTTAAATATTTCATTGAGTGACATGAAGCACAAACTTCTGTGTAAACTTGATATCCTCTTTGGAGAGAAGCTCTGTCAAATTTTCCAAATAAACCCTTAAAACTCCAATCCGTTTTTAAATACTCTACTTTTTCAGCAGCAAAAGAATATGAATTTGAAGCAATAATTATGACTATTATAGAAAAGAATTTATATAAATTTTTCACCTTATTCTATTTTACTTTCTTTATTTCTGGCGGCAGCTAAATTTGGTGAACCACCTAGAACTGGTTCGGTAATACTTAGAGGCACCGGTAAAGTTTTTTCTTTAAACCCTAAAACAGGAAGAATAACTAAAAAATGTAAAAAGTAGTACGCTGTTGCAACTCGTGCTATCAACAAGTAAAGGCCTTCAGCTGGCATAGCGCCCACATAGCCAAGTATCAAAACATCTGCAACTAATATCCAGTAAAATTGTTTATATAATGGTCTAAATACTGCTGATCTTATTTTTGAGGTATCTAACCAAGGTAAGACAGCTAAAATTAATATTGCAGATAACATAGCCACAACTCCTAGCAATTTATCAGGAACTGATCTTAATATTGCATAAAAAGGTAGTAAATACCATTCAGGAACAATATGTGCAGGTGTTACCATTGGGTTTGCCTCGATATAATTATCTGCATGTCCTAAAATATTTGGTGCATAAAATACAAAAAAAGCAAAAACAATCATGAACATTAATAAGGCAAAACCATCTTTAATTACTATGTAAGGATGGAAAGGTACAGTGTCTTTAGATGGTTTTTTTACATCTATTCCAACTGGATTATTATTTCCAGGAACATGCAATGCCCAGATATGTAAAACAACTAATCCTAAAATTAAAAATGGAATAAGATAATGCAACGTAAAAAATCTAGTTAACGTAGGGTTGTCGACTGAATAACCTCCCCACAACCAAGTAACAATACCCTCTCCAACTAATGGAATAGCACTAAATAAATTTGTGATTACAGTTGCTCCCCAGAAGCTCATTTGTCCCCAAGGCAATACATATCCCATAAATGCAGCCGCCATCATTAGCAAGTAAATAATTATTCCAATTATCCAAATTATTTCTCTTGGTGCTTTGTAAGAACCATAAAATAATGACCTGAAGATATGAATGTAGACTGCTAAGAAAAACATAGATGCACCATTTGCATGAATGTATCTAATTAACCAACCATAGTTAACATCGCGCATGATGTGCTCAACACTTTCAAAAGCCATATCTGCGTGAGCAATGTAATGCATTGCAAGAGTTAATCCGGTAACAATTTGAGTAATTAAGCAAAAAGTTAAAATTCCACCAAATGTCCACCAATAATTTAAATTTTTAGGAGTTGGATAATCTGTTAAATGATTTGCAAGAGTTAATAGTGGCAATCGATCATTAAACCATTGTCCTACCTTCGATTTTGGTCTGTAATCATGGTCACTCATTTTTCTTTATCCAATTTTAATTGTGTTTGCATCAACGAATTCATATTTAGGCACTTCCATATTCCAAGGTGCCGGTCCTTTTCTAATTCTTCCAGAAGTATCATAATGAGATCCATGACATGGACAGAACCAACCATTATAATCACCTTTATCATTTAGAGGTACACATCCAAGATGGGTGCATACACCTAACATAACAAGCCACTCGGGGTTTTTTGCTCTATCTTCATCTTTTTCTGGATGAATTAAATCTTCCATTTTAACTTTTCTTGCCTCATCAATTTCTTCTTGAGTTCTTCTTCTTATAAATACTGGTTTACCTCTCCATAAAACAGTCAATGTATTTCCAGGTGTTAATGAACTTACATCAACCTCTGTACTAGCTAATGCTTTAACAGAAGCATCTGGATTCATTTGATCTATCATTGGCCACACTACTGCTGCGGCACCAACAGCTCCTACAGCTGTGGTAGCTGTAAATAAAAAATCTCTTCTTTTTGTTTTTTTTTCAGACACTTTTAGTAGCTTTTATTATTATCTCTTTTTGATTTAAAATAGTTAATATACGAATTCATATAATATAAAATAATTATTTTACTACTGAAAGAATGACACAGAATTCAACAATTTTAGGACCCAAAATAGCTTTGTATGAGCCTGATATACCTCAGAATACTGCTGCAATTATTAGAACCTGTGCTTGTTTAGGTGCTAAACTAGAAATAATTGAACCATGTGGCTTTCTATTATCAGACAAACGCTTTAAAAGAGTGGTTATGGACTATATGGACTATAGTCAAATAGAGTTTTATCAAAGTTCGGAAAAATTTTTTGAGGCAAAGAAGAAACAGAGAATAGTATTGATGACAACTAAGGGTTCAATAAATTATACTAAATTTAAATTTAAGCCTGATGATACTATTTTGTTTGGAAGAGAAAGTGCTGGAGTACCCGAAGAAATTCATAGAATAATTAAAAATCGTTTAAAAATACCAATGAATAACCAAGTAAGATCTCTTAATATTGCATCGTCAGTTGCCATTGTTTTGGCAGAAAGTTTACGTCAAATAGAATTAATATAAAATGGATATTTCAATCAAAAAAGATCTAGCGGGTAACTGGTTTAAGCTATTACAAAATGCAATATGCGACGACATTTTAAAAATTGAAAAAAATAAAGTAAATTTTGAATCAACTTCTTGGAAAAGAAGCAATAAAAAAGATGAGGGTGGTGGTGAATATAGAATTCTTAAAAATGGAAAAATTTTTGAAAAAGTAGGAGTAAATTTTTCAAAAGTTTATGGAAAATTTCCTAAGCAATTTCAAAAGAATATACCAGGCGCAAGTAAAGATCCTAGATTTTGGGCATCAGGAATATCAATAGTTATGCATATGCAAAATCCCCATATTCCTGCAATGCATTTTAATACCAGATTTATTTGTACAACAAAGAATTGGTTTGGTGGAGGTATGGATGTAACCCCAGCAATAAAAGATGAAAAAGAGAAGAAAAACTTTCATAAAATATTAAAAGCAATGTGCGATAGACATAATAAAAATTATTATAAAAAATATAAAAAGTGGTGTGATGAATATTTTTATCTACCTCACAGAAAAGAAGCAAGAGGTATAGGTGGAATCTTTTTTGACTATAAAAATGATAATTTTGAAAATGACTTTAAGTTTGTAAGAGATGTTGGTGTTACATTTCAAATACTATTTAATGAAATAATTAAAAAAAAAATAAAAAGAAAATGGACTTTAAAAGATAAAGAGTTTCAGTATATTAAAAGAGGTCGATACGCAGAATTTAATTTGCTCTATGATAGAGGAACAAAATTTGGGCTACAAACTGGTGGTAATGTTGAAGGAATTTTGATGTCATTACCTCCGATTGCAAAATGGAAATAAACAAATGGATAAAGAGCCAATAACATTAAACGGACTAAATAAACTAAAAGAAGAATTAGTTTTTTTAAAAGAAAAAAAAAGACCTGAGATAGTAGCTGCAATTGCTGAAGCGAGATCCCATGGAGACCTTAAAGAAAATGCTGAATATCATGCAGCTAAAGAAGAACAATCTCATAACGAGGGAAGAATTACAGAAATAAACGATATTATTGCAAGAGCAAATGTTATTGACGTTACAAAACTAAACAATGAAGGAAAAGTAATTTTTGGATCTACAGTTTATTTAGAAGATTTAGATACTGGTGAAAAAATTAATTATAAAATTGTTGGAAGAGATGAGGCAGATTTAAAACAAAAACTAATTTTCTTTCAATCACCAATTGGCAAAGGTTTGATTGGAAAAAATAAAAGTGATTTAGTTGAAATAAATACACCCTCTGGTATAAAAAATTTTGAAATTAAAGACGTTAAATATATTTAACCTTTAACTATTTGTTGTACTTGCTTATCTGAAATTTGAAATCCGTTTTGAACCCAGGTTTCTTCAATTTTTTTTAATTTATTACCTAAAGTTTTACCCTCAGGAATTTGAAATTTAGACATTAGTAAATCAGCACCTACTGGCAAAGTTGGAATTACTTTCTGTTTATAAGTATCTAATAATTTGATTAATTTTTTCTCTACTTTGTTTGAGGTAAAAATTTTAAAATTAATTATATCTATTACAGCTTGTCGCCCATTAAAATAAAAAAATTTATTCAAATTTTTCTCTGTAAAGTAGTTTAGAGTTATTTTTTCTCTATAAAAAAGATCTATCAATTTTAGTCTTTTCTTATCTTTGTTGGATATTTTAAATTTGTAAAGAAAATAATCAGCATTATCAGTCCCATCAATTACTAAAAGCGCAATTAAGAATATAAAGTCAATTTTTAAAAAATTCTCTGCAGCATAAGAATTTTGTTTTTTAAAATTTTTAATATTCTTTAATTGAGGGAAAATTATTTCTATGAGTTCTAAACTTTCTTTATCTTTAAAGAGTTTTAAAAATCCATTTGAACTAGTTATTTTTTTTAGCTCATCGATTAATCTTTCAGATGATATATTTGAAATTCCATCAATATTTTTTTTTATATTTTTTATTATTTCTAACTGGTGCTTATGATTTGAGTAATTTAAATAAAACCTTAAATACCTTAAAATACGTAAATAATCCTCTTGAATTCTTTTTTCCGCATTACCAATAAAGTTAATATAACCCTCCTCCAAATCTTTTTTACCGTTAAATGGATCAAATAAATTACCATCACCATCTGCATAAATTGAATTGATGGTAAAATCCCTTCTAGAGGCATCTTCCTTCCAATCTAAAGAGAATTCTACTTCAGCATGCCTTCCATCGGTTGAGACGTCTTTCCTTAAAGAAGTAATTTCATATTTATATTCGTCAATTATTGCGGTTATAGTTCCGTGTTCAATTCCTGTTTCGTAATAACTTATTTGTTTGTTTTTAAGAGCATCACAAACTTCTGGTGGAGTTAAATTTGTTGCTAGGTCAATATCATCAACGTTTTCTTTTTTTATCACTTTTCTTACACACCCACCCACATATCTGATTTCACTTTTCTCTGAAAAATTATTAATTGCTTCAAAAATTTTATTTGCTGGTGTTGTTAAAGTAATTTGTTTTAAATTTTGACTGATATAATCAAGATTTTTTGATCGGGAAAAAAATTTATCTAAAAAATTTTTCATAAATGGCTGGGGCGCTAGGATTCGAACCTAGGATGCAGGTACCAAAAACCCGTGCCTTACCGCTTGGCTACGCCCCAATACTAGCTTCCTATAACATAAAAATATAAAATTCATATAGTTTTTGCTGTAACACACCAATAATTTTTATATTTTCTTTTAAATTTAGCTTTTGCCAATTTACAACTCTTTAATGAATTATAATAGGCAACAATTGTTGATCCTGAACCAGTCATTCTTACAAATAATGGATTATTTATACTTTCTAAGAACAACTTTATTTTTTTAAGTTTTGGATATTTTTTGAGTGCTATTGTTTCAAGGGCATTTTGTTGATCAATCAAATATTTTACTCCAAACATGTTTTTTTTAGGTTTGTTATATTTTGATTTTGTATACTTCCGAACAGCTGAGTATATTTTTTTAGTTGAGCACCCAAAATCAGGCTTTACTAAAGTAGAGTAATATTTTGGAGTATTATAAATCTTTTTTATTCTACCAACTGATGACAACACACAGCTGGATGAAATGGTTCCCAGAATAACATCGGAACCAACCAAGTCACAGATACTTCGAGTTTTTTGATAGTTAGGATTAATAATTTTTTTTTTAACCAGATAATTAAACACACTAGCTGCATTCATCGATCCCCCACCCAACCCAGCTTCTTGAGGGATTAATTTTTTAATTCTAACTTTGAATTTTTTATTTTTTAATAAATTTTCTTTTTCTAGTATCTGAAATAATTTTTGAATAGTATTTTTTTTTCCAATATTTTTAGAAAACTTTCCATAAAAAGAAATATGGTGTTTTTTTCCATTATGTTGATTTATCGAAATAACATCATGTAAATCTATGAAACCAATTATACTTTCAATTTTATGTAAAACCTTTTTTTTTCCAGTGATATTTAGTGCTAAATTTAACTTTGCATAAGATTTAATTTTATTAATTTTCATTTAGGAATTTTTAAGACCCTCAATTACTTTAATATTGATTTTTTCTCTCATATCGTCTTCGGTGTCATCAAAAGTTAATACGTTGTTCCAAAAATATCTTGCTTGAATTTTTCGATTTAATTTCCATAAAATGTCTCCATAATGATCATTCACTATTGGGTCATCTGGCATTAATTCTACAGCTCTTTTTAAATACTTTTCTGCTTCTAGATAATCCTCTATTAAAAAATACGCCCATCCAATTGAATCAATAATATATGGATCATTGCTTTTTAAATCATATGCTGTTTTCAACATATCCATTGCTTCATTAATTTTATAATCACGCTCTAACCAAGAGTAAGCAAGGTAATTCAAAATATATGCATCACTAGGATCAATTTTAAGCGCATGCAATAAATCTTCATCTGACTTTTCATAATTTCCCATTCTTTCATAGCTACCGCCTCTACGATACAATACATCTGATTTAATAAGTGAATTGTCATCCAGTGTTAAAATAATTTCTGTATAACGATCTATTGCCTTTTCATAATTTTTAGAATTCTTATAAAAATTTGCTAAATCAAAAATCATTTTTATATTTGGATTTTCAATTTTATTAAATTTTGAATCTATGTATTTAATTCCATTTTCATAATCCTGCTCTTGAATTATTATTTGAGCTTCTTTTTTTAATCTAAACCAATAATAAAATTCATCTTCTTTTTTAAAGTTTTTTAAGATCCTTTGTACTTTATCAAATTCATCATTAAGATAAAAATTTTCAGCAACCAATGACAGATTAAATTCAAACTTAGGATTTAAATAGTTTGACAAATTTAAGTAAAAATTTGATTTCTCAAAATTATCCTGAGAAGAATAAAGATTAGAGATTAAAAATAAAAACTCACTTACAAGATCATTATGATCTTTGCATGAAAAAATTTTTCCAAAATCATCAAATTTTTCTTTGTCTACCCAACTTTTACTTTGTGAAAGTAAAAGTGTTGAATTTATATAATCAATTTGTTCAACAACTAATCTTGCTTCATTTAATTTATTGTTATCAATTAAATGATTAAGATAAAAGAAAATGTATCTTGAATAGTCGCCTTGTTGATTATTTATTAAATTAAGAAAAAATGATGAAGTTCTTTTATCTTCAATATAACATCTTTGGAATGTCTCGGCTATAAGAGACAGGTTTCCAAAATTTTTTTTGTTATCTAATATTTTTTTATTTTTAAATGTATAAATGTACTGTTTTAGAGTTTCAAATATAACTAGGTTTATCCTATCTTCATCTTGAAATTTTAAACTTTGTGTTAAATATTCATCAGCTTTTTTAAAATTATTTTTCTTTAAACTGTCAATTACTAAAATTATATAAGCATCATAAAAATCTGAGTTAGATTTATTTGCGTTGTTATTTAATACATTAATCGCTTTAGGTACTTTGTTATCTAAAACTAAAGAGTTAACATATCTTTTTAAATAATTGTCATGTTTGTTAATTAATACTTTAGTTAAGTTAAAAAATTTTAAAGCTTCAGAATTATCTCGATTTTCAAATGCAACTATTCCAGAAAAATAATTTGATAAATCTCTTGAGTTGAAATCATTAAAAGTAGCACTTTTAGAATACAAAGGTGTCTGATAAGATATAAATATTAATAGTATTAATTTTAGAAATTTTAGGAACATTTGACCATACTATGACTAAAAAAGTGATAAATCAAAATACCAAATTAAACCAAGAACTAATTAATACTATTGATCCAAAATTTATATTCGCTGATAAGCCAATAAATAGATTTAATATTTTAGAAACGAATAATGGCACCCTTCAAATTAATAAAGAAGAATTACTAAAAAATTTAAAAGATCAAATAAATTCAATTGAAAATTGTAAATTGAAAGAAAATTCAAACAAAATTATTTTAGGTGAGGGAAATATAAATAGCCCTTTAATGTTAATTGGAGAGTCTCCTGGGGCTGAAGAGGAAAAATTGGGTGTCCCATTTAGAGGTGAAGTTGGCGAACTTCTAAACAAAATGCTTATAGCCATCAATATTAAGAGACAAAATATTTACACTAGTTACGCAATCAATTTTAGACCACCTGATGACAGAAAACCAACCTCAACTGAAATTAAAAGATACTCAGTATTTTTGAGAGAGCATATATCGATTATAAACCCAAAGATTATTGTTTTGATGGGTAGTTCGGCAATGGAGGCTATAACAGGAGTAAGTGAAAAAATAACTTCTGAAAGAGGACATTGGAAGGAAGTGATTTTAAAAAACAAAACATTCCCTTTAATGATAACTTTTAATCCATCTTATTTAATCCGTTTTCCAGAAAATAAAAAACACTCATGGGAAGATTTAAAGAAAATTAGAGACAAAATTAAAGATCTAAAGTTAAAAATTTGATGAAGGTAATTGCTGGGGTTGATGAGGTTGGCAGAGGAAGTTTGATTGGGCCTGTTTATGCTTCAGCAGTAATTTTAAAAAAATCAATTAATCCTAAATTATTAAAAGATTCAAAATCGTTAAGTAAAAAAGAGAGAGAGCATCTATGTACATATATAAAAAAAAATTCTACTTGGTCTATAGGTAAAGCTTCTGTAAAAGAAATAGAAAAATTGAATATACTACAAGCAAGTTTGCTAGCTATGAAAAGAGCTATCAAAAAACTTAAGAAAAAACCAACACACGTTCTGATAGATGGAAATAAAACTCCAGAATTAAAAAATTATAATTTAAAATCAGTTATAAAAGGAGATAAAAAAGTCCCTTCTATTTCAGCAGCATCTATAATTGCAAAAGTATCAAGAGATAAATTTATAACCACCTTATCAAAAAAAAATAAAGGTTACGAATGGGATAAAAACTTTGGGTACGGAACAAAACAGCACTTAAAAGCGTTGAAAAAATTAGGTATTACTAAACATCATAGAAAAACTTTTTCACCAATATCTAAAATAAATTAATACTACATCTAGTTACCTTCTAATTAAGAAACACTAATCGAATCCAAATTTTTCAATCTCAGGTTGACCGTGGAATCCATTTGGAGTCTAATTAATTTTTACAAATGAAAACTGATTTCAAAAATAAAATAATAAATGGAGATAGTCTCGAAGAATTAAAAAAAATTCCACGTGAAACTTTTGATTTAATTTTTGCAGATCCTCCTTACAACTTACAATTAAAAAGTGAATTAACTAGACCAGATAGATCAAAGGTTAGTGCGGTAAATGATAAGTGGGATCAATTTGAAAATTTTAAAAAATATGATGATTTTACTTATGAATGGCTTAGTGAATGCAAAAGAATTTTAAAAAAAGATGGAGCAATTTGGGTTATAGGAAGCTACCATAATATTTTTAGAGTTGGCACAGCAATCCAAAATTTAGGTTTCTGGATTTTAAACGATGTTATTTGGAATAAAAATAATCCAATGCCAAATTTTAGAGGAACACGTTTTACTAACGCTCATGAAACTTTAATATGGGCATCTAAAAGTGAAAAATCGAAATACACATTCAATTATCAATCTTTAAAATGTTTAAATGATGATTTGCAAATGAGATCTAATTGGGATCTTCCAATATGCAATGGATCTGAAAGACTTAAAAAGGATGGAAAAAAAATTCACTCCACACAAAAACCAGAAGCACTTTTACATAGAATTTTACTAGCTACATCTAATAAAAATGACCTCATTCTTGATCCTTTTTTAGGATCAGGAACAACAGCTACCGTAGCAAAAAAACTAGGAAGAAATTATTTCGGAATAGAAAAAGAAAAAAATTATTTTAAAGCTGCTGAGCAACGCTTAAAAACTACAAAGCCTATTGAGGATGATTTGTTAGATACGCTAAAAAATAATAGATCAAAACCAAGAATTCCTTTTGGTTCATTAGTTGAGCTTGGAATAATTAAACCTGGAACTAATATTTTTGATAATAAGAAAAAAATAACAGCCAGAATTATGGTTGATGGTAGTATAAAACATAATCAAGCAGAGGGTTCTATACACAAAGTTGCGGCTACTATTTTAGGAGCTGAAAGTTGCAATGGATGGACTTTTTGGCACTGTGATATAAATGGACGAACTTATCCTATTGATTATCTAAGACAAAGATTAATTTCTAAAAATTAACTTTTATAAATTTTACCCAAATAACTTTGTAAAAATTTTTTATTATTAATTAAAAGTTTTAAAAATATATTTCTGAATATGATCATAATTGGATTTGATAAATGGAAGGCAAATTGATTGAAATCAGATCTGCTGTTAATCATTTTTACTCTCTTTAATCTGATATCATAGAAATTATTATTATTTATTAAGCATTCATATAATTCATTAGCCCCCTCAATTGATTGGGAAGCTCCCTGCGCAAATGAAGGTGAAAAAGCAAAAAATGCATCTCCTACAAGGAATATATTTTTTGGAGGATTATATAAATTTTTACTTACAAATATTGGAAATAGTTTAATATTTTGAAGACTTTCCAGTAAACTTTTAGAAACTTTTTCAGATAATTTAAATTTAATATTTTTTATAAAAGAACTCTCGGTAAAAAGGTTATGGTTCTCTTGCTCATTTGAATTTAATTTATGTTTTAAAATGCCAATAAAATTAAAATTTTTATCATTATTAATTGGATAAACAACATAATGAAAATTTGGTCCTAAAAACAAAGAAATATTTTCTTCATTTATATTTTGTAGATTTTCTCTTGATATACTACCCCTAATAGCAATCGTATCATTGTAAATTGGTTTTGATTTATCAGTTGAAATTAATAACTTCCCCTTAGAAAACACACCGTCTGAAATAATTAAATAATCACAAGTTATTTTATTTTTATCAAATATTAATTTTATTGAATCTTTATCATAATCAATCTGCTCAATACTGTGGTTATATTTAATTATATCTTCGTCCAGTTGTCTTTTTAAAAATTGAACTAATTTTGATCTTTTCAATGTTGTGTATTTACAATCTTCAGAATTAAATTTTGAAATGTCTAAGTCACAAATTTTTTTTGAATTTTTAATTTCAAAAAAATCAATTTTTTTTGGATTAAATTTTTCCTCTTTAGTGAGAGAAGCAAAGCCTATTTTGTTTAAAAGCTTCACGCTATTTACCGACAGCTGAATTCCATAGCCTTCATCTATTTGTATTGAATTTCTTTTTTCATAAATCGTAACCTGATAATCCTTATGATCTTTGAATAAATTGGCAATATACAAACCAGAAATTCCAGCACCAATTATTGCTATTTTTTTCATTTATGACTTTCTAAAAATTTTACAATCTTTTTTGTAAATGTTGGCAGTGTATAATTTTGAAGCTTTGTTGGATCAATCCAATAATTATTTTTATTTAAATTATATTTATTTTTAAATTCGATTTTGATATTCATACTCATATTAGACATTTTAAAATTCAAATCTTTATCAAAATTTTTAGGATTATTTACTTCCTCCATCGGGAAGATATTAAAATTTTTCAAAAAATTAAATTTGTTATTTTTGATTAATAAATAATGATTATTTTTTTTATAAACATTTAGCTTGTAAAAAGTTTCCTTATCTTTTTTTTTAAATTTTACTAAATCAAAATTTTTATTTTTAAATGATTTACATTTTTTTACTAATGGACAATTCTTACAATTAGGACTAACAGGTTTACAAATTAGTGCTCCTAATTCCATTAAAGCTTGAGCATAATCACTAGACCTTTTGATAGATGTTCCAAAAATTTTTTTCTTCTCGTGTAAATTTTCTTTTTTTATTTGATCTTGTTTTTTTAAAAATAAGTATCTCTTTAATACTCTTTCAATATTACCATCTAGAGGAATTATTGGTTCATTGAATGCAATTGCAGAAATTGCACTTGCTGTATAATCTCCAATACCTGGAAGAGACTTTAAATCTACAAAATTTCTAGGTATTTTTTTATTAAAATTTTTAACAACTATTTGAGCTGTTTTTTTTAAATTTCTTACTCTTGAATAGTATCCAAGACCCTCCCAAAGTTTAATTAATTTTCTATCATCATATTTAGATAATTTTTCTATTGTGGGAATATTTTTTATAAATCTGTTAAAGTAAGGTATCACAGTTGCAACCTGGGTTTGCTGCAACATAAATTCACTTATTAAAGTGTAGTATTGCTTTTTTGTTTGAGAAACATTCTTTCTCCAAGGTAAAGATCTTTTATTTAAATCATACCAATTAAGAATATTATTTGTTATTATTGGATCTTTCATATGCAATCTAAAAATAATACTAAGCAGAGAAACGCTAGCATTCAAGGATTAAGATCTTTCAAAGACACTTTGCCAAAAAATGTCAAAAAAATAATAAATAAAAAAGGTCATGTATATTCAGAAACATTGAGCAATTGGAAATATTTAGTTGGAGGCGAATTATTTAAAATTTGCTATCCAAAAACATTTAAAAATTCAAATAAATTTGGTGTTAGCACCTTAGTAGTTATGGTCAAGCGAGGACATGAAGTTGACGTAGAATATTCGAAAAAAGATATTTTAGATAAAATGAATAATTTTTTTGGATATTCTGTTGTTGAAAAGCTTAAATTTATAAGTTTTGATGATGAATATGAAATGACGGGCTCGAGTGAAACAAAAGTTAAAAATGTGGCAATTAGTAAATATCAAGATAAGATTAAAGGTGTTAAAAACGAAAAAATTAAAAAATCATTAACAGAGTTAGCGAGAGTTTTTAGAGAGAAATGAAAAAAATTATATTTTTAATATTAATATTTTTTACTACAGTCTTAAATGTACAAGCTGAGGAAATTAAAAGGATAACTGTTGGTAACAAAGATGCAAAAATAACTATTATAGCTTTTGAGTCATTAACTTGTAGTCATTGTGCTAATTTTCACAAAAATGTTTTTCCTGAACTTAAAAAAGAATTTCTTGATACTGGAATTGCTAAGATTGAATTTAGACATTTTCCATTAGATATTGCGGCCTTCAATGCATCAAAAGTTGCTCAATGTAAAAATGATGGAAACTCTGATATTTTGGAAAGCTTATATGCAAATCAACAGAAATGGGTCAAAGGAAGTTCGGTACAGGAGGCAAATAAAAATCTCCAAAAATTTTTGGAAAATGAAGGTTTTAGTATTGATTTCGATTCTTGTGTAAATAATAAAGAAATCGAGGATTTTGTTTTAAATGATCGAATCGATGGTGCTAAAAACTTTAAAGTCAGCTCAACTCCTACGATAATTATCAACAACGAAAAATTTGAAAAAACTCTCACTTATAAAAATTTAAAAAAAGCACTAGAAAAACTGATATAAGTTAGTGCATGGAGTTTAAAAAAATCCAATTAAACGGATTTAAATCTTTTGCTGAAAAAACCAACTTCTTAATTGAAGATGGTCTTACTGGAATAGTGGGTCCAAACGGTTGTGGTAAATCAAATATTGTAGAATCTTTAAGATGGGTAATGGGTGAAACCTCTGCAAAAAGTATGCGTGGATCTGGTATGGAAGATGTAATTTTTTCAGGAACATCTAATAAAGCATCAAAAAATATTGCTGAAGTTTCAATCGAAGTTGAAAACAAAAATAAAGAAGGTCCAATCCAATACCGTGAATTGGAACAAATACAAGTTAGAAGAAAAATAGAAAAAGATAAAGGATCTAAATTTTATATTAATGATAAAGAGGTAAGAGCAAGAGATGCACAAATGTTTTTTGCTGATCTTTCAACTGGTGCACACTCTCCATCTATGATTAGTCAAGGAAGAATAGGTGCATTAGTAACTGCAAAACCAACAGATAGAAGAGCTATTTTAGAAGAAGCTGCAGGAATATCTGGTTTACACGTTAGAAGGCATGAGGCTGAATTAAGATTGGGTGCGGCTGAGAATAATTTAAAAAGAGCAGATGAATTAAGAAGACAGCAAGAAAAACAGTTGGCAAATCTTCAAAAACAAGCTGAAGAGGCAACAAAATACAAACTAATTTCAGATCAAATTAAAAAAATTGAAGCAGGTTTATATTATTTAAAATTATTAGAAATAGAGAAAGAAATTAGAATAGAAAATGAAATTAATACTGAGGCAGAAGGAGAAGTAGAAGGATTTAATAACAAAATATCTGAATTAGAAAATTCAATTAAAAGTTTTACAGATAAAGTAAATCCATTGAGAGAAAAAAATATAGAAAATTTATCAAGGATACAAAGACTTAATCTAGAACTTCAAAGTTTAGATGAGGAAAATACAAGAATTCAAGATGAGATAGAAAGCATCAAAAAATCAATTCAAACACTTGATGATGATATCACGAGAGAAAAAGGAATAATTATAGATGCTAACTCAAATGAAAAAAGATTGAAGGAAGAAAAAACTGAATTAATTGAGACAGACTCGAAGTATTTTGAAACAGAAAAATTATCTAATGAAGAGTTAGAAAGTGCAAAAAATAAACTTAAAGAAGAACAAAAAGCTGTTGATGAAGTTGTAAACAGTTTAGCAGAAGAAACAGTAAATATAAGTGTTGGTCCAATAAGAAATGTAAAAAATACAATATCAAGGGTAAAAGAATTAATAGATAGTAATGAAATAAATCAAGCAGTAACACTTCTGGATAGATGTAATATGGAGCTAGATAGTTTTTTAAATGATTTAAAAAATGAGAGATCTAGAAGTGAGTTATTAGGAGTTAGTGAAAAATCAGAAAATATAAAATTACTCCAAGAAAAATATGCTGATGCATATAGTAAAAATCAATCAATTAAAAATGAGTCTCTAAAAAGAAATGAAAGAATTAAAACCATTGAAACGGAAATTGAAAGCTGGAAAAATTTATTAACTAACTCAGAAAAAATGGTTAATGAACTAACACAAAGAAAAGAAAAATTATCAAAACAATTAAGTGATTTAGAAAACCAACCAAGAGCACAGGCTGAAAGAAAAGGTCAAATTTCAGAAAACTTAAGAATTTCAGATAAAGAAAAAATTGATAATGAAGCGATTATAGATGAAACAGATCAAAAAATTGAAATGTTAAGAACGCAATTAAATGAAATACAAGAGCAATCAATTCAAATCAGAGAAAGAAAAGCAAGTTCAGGGGCCACAATTGAAGGTCTTCAAAAAAGAAAAAATGATCTACTTGATAGAATTAGTTCTGAGTTAAATTTGAATGAAGATAATATTTTAGAAAATTCAAATTTAAATGGAGTGGAAGAACTTCCAAATCCAGTTGATCAAGAAGATGCTTTGGACAAGAAAAAACAAGAAAGAGAAAAATTAGGATCTGTAAATTTAAAAGCAGATGAAGAAACAAGTAAATATGAAGAAGAGATAAAAAAAATGGAACAGGATCGTGCCGATCTTGTTACCGCTATCGTGAAGCTGAAAGATAGCATCAATGAACTTAATCAAAAAGGAAGGGAAAGATTGATTGAAGCTTTTGAAAAAGTTAATAGAAAATTTAATGAAGTTTACACAAAACTTTTCAATGGTGGAAATGCTAAATTAGAATTAGTGGACTCTGATGATCCACTTGAAGCAGGTTTAGAAATGTTAGTTAGTCCTCCAGGAAAAAGACTTCAATCTATAACTTTGTTATCTGGAGGTGAGCAAGCATTAACTGCCCTCTCATTAATCTTTGCAGTATTTTTAACAAACCCTTCACCTATATGTGTATTGGATGAGGTTGATGCACCCCTTGATGATGCTAACGTAACAAGATTTTGTAGTCTACTTGAGGAATTAATAAAAATAACCAATACTAAATTCATAATTGTAACTCATCATGCTTTAACCATGTCAAAAATGAACAGACTATATGGGGTGACGATGCCTCAAAAAGGAATTAGTCAGCTTGTGGCTGTTGATTTACAAAAAGCAGAGAGTATGGTTGCTTAAACTATATAAATGCCAAAAGACCCTTTCAAAACTCGCTTAGAGATTGCAAAAAACAAGATTTCAAAGAAAAATCTCTACAATAAGAAGAATGACCCCTCGCCTATAGGAACTGCATTCAAATTGAGCACAGAACTTGTTTCTGCAGTGGCTGTGGGGACAATTATTGGGTTTATTTTTGACAAGACCTTTGGTACTAAACCCTGGTTTATATTAATATTTTTTTTTGTTGGTGTAGTTGCTGGAATAACGAATGTGATTAGATCCGCAAAAAAAATGCAAAAATAAATAAATATTATGGCAGCAAATCCTATGTCCCAATTCGACGTTTATAGAATTGGACCTGAAATTAAAGTTGGAGCATTCGACATATCATTTACGAACGCAAGTTTGTTTATGATTTTAAGTACTGTATCTATTATGTTAATCTTTAACTTAGGATCAAAAAAAAATTCAATACTACCAAACAAAATTCAATTATTAGCAGAACTTAGCTATACCTTTGTATCCAAAATGATTAGCGATACAGCTGGATCAAAAGCTAAACCATACTTTGCATTTATATTCTCTCTATTCATGTTTGTTTTATTTTGTAACATGTTTGGAATGATACCTTATACTTTCACTGTAACCAGTCATATCATTGTAACATTTGTGCTCGCAGCATTTATATTTATTGGAGTGACTGTAATTGGGTTTATTAAACATGGATTTGGATATTTAAAATTATTTGTTCCAAGTGGAGTTCCTGCAGTATTACTCCCTTTAATTGTTGTTATAGAAATTATTTCTTATTTAAGTAGACCTATAAGTTTATCAGTTAGATTATTTGCCAATATGATGGCTGGTCATACAATGATGAAAGTTTTCGGAGGCTTTGTAATTAGCCTTGGAATAGTTGGTGGATGGCTTCCACTAAGTTTTTCGGTTGCGTTAACTGGTTTGGAGATCTTAGTTGCTTTTCTTCAAGCTTATGTTTTTGCAATCTTAACCTGCATCTATTTAAATGATGGCGGCTGCATTTATGGGATATGTATTGCCTTGGGGACAAATGAGCTTCTGGGGAGCAACTGTAATCACAAATTTATTTAGTGCTATTCCATTAGTTGGAGAGGGTATTGTTACTTGGTTGTGGGGAGGTTATTCAGTCGACAACCCTACGTTAACTAGATTTTTTACGTTGCATTATCTTATTCCATTTTTAATTTTAGGATTAGTTGTTTTACATATCTGGGCATTGCATGTTCCTGGAAATAATAATCCAGTTGGAATAGATGTAAAAAAACCATCTAAAGACACTGTACCTTTCCATCCTTACATAGTAATTAAAGATGGTTTTGCCTTATTAATGTTCATGATTGTTTTTGCTTTTTTTGTATTTTATGCACCAAATATTTTAGGACATGCAGATAATTATATCGAGGCAAACCCAATGGTAACACCTGCACATATTGTTCCTGAATGGTATTTACTACCTTTTTATGCAATATTAAGATCAGTTCCTGATAAATTGCTAGGAGTTGTGGCTATGTTATCTGCAATATTAATTTTAGCTGTCTTACCTTGGTTAGATACCTCAAAAATAAGATCAGCAGTATTTAGACCATTATATAAACAATTTTACTGGATATTAGTTGCAGATGTTTTGATACTTGGCTATGTGGGCGCTATGCCAGCTGAAGGCCTTTACTTGTTGATAGCACGAGTTGCAACAGCGTACTACTTTTTACATTTTTTAGTTATTCTTCCTGTTTTAGGGTTTAAAGAAAAAACTTTACCGGTGCCTCTAAGTATTACCGAACCAGTTCTAGGTGGTTCACCAAATTTAGCTGCCGCCAGAAATAAAGAAAGTAAAATAGAATAAGGTGAAAAATTTATATAAATTCTTTTCTATAATAGTCATAATTATTGCTTCAAATTCATATTCTTTTGCTGCTGAAAAAGTAGAGTATTTAAAAACGGATTGGAGTTTTAAGGGTTTATTTGGAAAATTTGACAGAGCTTCTCTCCAAAGAGGATATCAAGTTTACACAGAAGTTTGTGCTTCATGTCACTCAATGAAATATTTAAGTTATAGAAATTTAGCTGAAAAAGGTGGACCAGAATTTCCAGAAGATCAAGTTAAAGCTATTGCAGCGTCTTTTGAGGTTACTGATGGTCCAAATTCTGATGGAGAGATGTTTACTAGACCAGGGAAATTATCTGATAAATTTGTAATGCCGTATGACAATGTAAAAGCTGCCCAGGCGGCAAATGGTGGTGCATATCCTCCAGACATGTCTGTTTTGGTTAAAGCTAGAGGTGGTGGTGTTGATTATATTTACTCTTTATTACAAGGTTATGAGGAAGCCCCCGAAGGTGTGAAACTAGATGATGGAGTTTATTATAATAAATATATGTATGGAAACAAAATTAGAATGGCTGCTCCATTATCAGATGGATTAGTAGAGTATGGTGACGGAACAAATGCAACAGTAGAACAGATGTCAAAAGATGTAACAACATTTTTAATGTGGTCTGCTGAACCTCATTTAGAATCACGACATCAGATGGGCTTTAAAGCGATTGTTTATTTAATTATTCTTACTGTTTTAGTTTACTTTAGTATGAAAAAGATATGGTCACGTGTTGAATCTGAAGTTTAGTACGTCTCCATCTTTTACAATATAATCTTTACCTTCTAATCTCATTTTTCCATTAGCTTTAGAGTTTACCCATCCATCATTAGCTATAAAATCCTGATAAGATATAGTTTCAGCCCTAATGAAACCTTTTTCAAAATCTGTATGAATTTCTCCTGCAGCTTTAGGAGCAGTACAATTTTTTTTTATAGTCCACGCTCTTGTTTCTTCAGGTCCAGAGGTAAAATATGTATCAAGTTCTAATATTTTATACCCCTTTTGAATTAACATACTTAAACCTGTATCTTTTAAACCAATCATATCCATGTAATTTTTTTTTTCATCTTCTACTAGTGCATTTATTTGGTTTTCTATGTCTGCTGAAACAATCAGGGTGTTATCTTTTCCAAATTTTTCAATAAAGTTTTTGGTATATTTATTTCCACCCTGTACACTTTGCTCATCGACATTACAAACAAAGATCTTTGGTTTTATTGATAAAAGACCAGTTTGATTAAGTTGTTTTGTATCAAATTGAGAATTTAATATTGATATATCTTTATCATTATTAATGCAGTCTAATGCAATCTCTAAAATCTTTAGCTGGTCTTCGTCTATATTTTTTTTATTATTTTTCTCAAGTCTTTTTTGAATAGATTCTAAATCAGCTAACATCATCTCAGTTTCAATGATCTCAAGATCTCTTATGGGATCAACGTCAGGATTAACATTTTGAATATCATCTGAGTCAAAGCATCTAATCATATGAATTACGGCATCAACTTCCCTTATGTGGGACAGAAATTTATTACCTAA
>CACJFA010000018.1 GCA_902592545.1 uncultured Pelagibacteraceae bacterium
TTTTTAACAATTTGTAAATTTTTTTTAACATCTGAGGGATTATCTTTAGAACCAGGACCACAGTTTAAACTTTTATAAATTTTTTTTGATTTACCGCCAGTTTTATTAAAAAAACCATGTTTAATTGTTTTAATTTTTGACAGTTTTTTTGATTTTATCAATTTTGAAAACCTGTTTTAAAATTATTTTTCTTATTTTTTACAAGCATGACTTTGAACAATTCACCCATTTGCTTTTCATCAATTAAACGTCTTACCCGATAAAATAAATCCGCTTTTTTAGAAAATGCTACATTTTTGCTGACTATTTCTGCTCTTTGAAGAATACCCATACTTGTTAAAAATTTTTTTTGATTTGTAAAAATTGAATTAATTTCTTTAAACTGATTTATAAATTTCTCAAAAGAATGAAAGTTTATATTGTAAGTAATATCAGAGTCTCCAATATTTTCTAAAATGTTAGAGTATTTGTGATTATTTACCGCCTGAAGAGTTTCATGCATTTTGCTGTCTGCATAACCATAATCAATCACTAACATTCCTCCATCATTTTTTTGTATTAAATCGCAAATTGCTTTTAAATATTTAAATGTATCTGGCGAATATTCTATAACGTTCTGGTTTTTTGATATTTCAAAATTTAGATGTTTCTCAATTTTTTCTATATCAATTTTTTCATCTTTAAACTCAGCTTTTTTTGGATTATTCAAATTCACAAATCTTTCAAACCAGCCATCTTTTTTTTTAAAAAATTGTTTGATTGGTATGGCATCAAAGAATTCATTAGCTAAAAAGATTGTTGGGTTTGAGTTTATTTTTCCAATATCTTTTAACCATGAAAATTTTTTAGAATTTAAATTTTTTTTTTGTTCATTTATTAAAAAATCACTTTTTTCATGAATAACAAAACTGCATGCATTGTAACATTCGGGAAAATTTATAAGTGTCTCATCTATGACTTTCATCATTTCGCCATTTCCAGCTCCCAGTTCTAGCAAATTAAATTTTTTTGGAGAGCCTATACTTTTCCAAAAAGTAATTGTCCAAATTGCAATTATTTCTGAAAATAATCTTGTAATATTAGGAGCAGTAATAAAGTCACCATCCTCACCAAAAGGATTTTTTTTCATATAATAACCTTTATCCTTATCGTAAAGAGCTAGATTTATAAATTGATCTAATGGTAAATTATTTGTCTTAGCGAGTTTCATATTTCAAATAAAATAAAATTATCCCTGATATTATAAATATTAAACTTACTACTTGCCCCATTGTGAAGTTTAAAAATATATAACCAAGCTGTTCATCTGGTACTCTATAAAATTCAACAATAAATCTGAAGATTGAGTAAATTATTAAAAATAATCCTGAAATTACACCAGGTTTATCTGAAAATTTGTTTTTAAAAAAAATTAATAATAAAAATAAAAATAAACCTTCTAATAGTGCTTCGTATAATTGCGAAGGGTGCCTCGGAAGATTATCTACTTGAACAAATGTTACTGCCCAGGGCACATTAGTTATAGTTCCATACAATTCT
Organism: uncultured Pelagibacteraceae bacterium; assembly: GCA_902592545.1. Taxonomy (GTDB): domain Bacteria; phylum Pseudomonadota; class Alphaproteobacteria; order Pelagibacterales; family Pelagibacteraceae; genus Pelagibacter. Next base: position 1,540 of record CACJFA010000018.1, read on the forward strand.
GAATTTATAAAGTTTGCTATTCTACCAAAAAATAACCCGACTGGAGCTACTAAAGCGACAATATCCAAATATAAGAATGGGTTTTGATTATTTTTTTTAGCAAAAAATATAGATGCAAAAATAACTCCAATTAAACCACCATGGAATGACATTCCACCTTGCCAAATTTTAAATATATCTAATGGATTATTTATATAAAAACTTAAATTATAAATAAAAATATAACCAAGTCTTCCTCCTAAAATTATTCCTATAATTAAATAAGTTAAATAATCATCAAATTTATTTTTAACTTCTATGTCGTGGATAAATAATTTTTTAGCTAGTATCCAGCCCAATATAATTCCAAATATATAAGCAAGAGAATACCACCTGATTTCTAAAGAAAATATTTCTAAGGCTACTGGGTCAAAATTATTAATGAACATTTTTAATAATACTTATAATGTATATCTTAAATATGAAAAATTCTAAATTTATAATTGATAAGTTTGCTAAATTAATAGAGCAGGGACTAGTATCTTCAAAAGACTTAACTACTGAATTATTTAATATATTAAAATCTAAAAGAGACGAGTTTGTTTTTAAAATGAAACTTACAAGTAAAGATGAGTTTGAGGTACTCTCAAAACGTGTTGAGAATCTTGAAAATAAAATAAATAAACTAGAGAAAAAAAAAAATAAAAAAGTTAAACAGGCAAGAAAACCTTAACTCTTAGACCATCCATTTTTGATTTTTCTAACATTATATTTCCTCCATGAGATTTGATAATGTCTGATGAAATTGATAAGCCAAGACCAACACTTGATTTAGAGTCTGCTCGACCCTTATCAATTTTATAGAAAGGTTTAAATACATTTTCATACTCATCTTTTGGTATTCCTGGACCATCATCATCAATAATAATGAATAAGTTTGTATTTTTTTTACTTAAGCTAATTTCAACTTTATTTGCATATTTCAGTGAATTATCAATTAGATTATTAAGACACCTATTAATTAAATTTTTCCTGCCACTAAAGTAAATTCTTGGTGTTAAGTTTTGTGAAATATTTTCGTTATTATATTTTTCAATAACTTCTGAAATTAATTCAGATAGATTAAACATTTCATCTTTTTCAACATATGATGAGCTAGTGAATTGCAAATATTCATTTAGCATTTTTTCCATTTCATTGATGTCTTCAGTCAATTTATTAACAGTTTCTTTATCTTTTATAAAAGCTAATTGTAGTTTCATCCTTGTTAAAGGTGTCCTTAAATCATGACTTATTCCAGATAACATTTCTGTTCTTTGATTTAAGTGTCTTTCAATTCTCTTTCTCATTTTATCAAATTCATGTCCTGCTTGTCTTATTTCAAGGGCTCCAGAAGGTTTGAACTCTTCAACATTTTCTCCTTTACCAAACCTTTCAGCTGCACGAGCTAGGTTTGTGATTGGTCTAGTTTGATTTTTTAAAAATATTAAAGAAATGATCACCATTATGATTGCAGGTACTGTGATCCAAAGTGCAAATATTCTTGCTGAAGAACTTGCAACTCTATCTTTAGGTACTAAAAATTTAAAATAACCATCTTCATATTTAATTCTTAAATCAATTAATTCTTTATAACTTGTTGTATTAAACCAGTATTCATTTAATCCAAACTTAGATTTTAGTTCCCTTCTTAAAGTTCTATCTATAGGACTAAACCATCTTTCAGTATCTGTATTTTGTAATTTTTCGTTATTGGTAAATTCAATATTTAAATCTAAAAATATGGAAAAAAGATCTAGCAACTCTTGTTTATTTTCTTGCTCACTTCCATAAGCTTCAATAAATGTACTAATTTCATTTACCAAGGTTCTTGTCATACCTTTGTTTGTTTTGATCCAAAGGCTATCAAAAAAAACAATTGTAATTACTAGTTGTAAAACTAAAACTGGAATAGCAACAATAAGAAGTGCCCTATAAAATAATCTTTTTGGTAATATTTTTTTTAAGTAATCACTCAATCCAGAGAACATATCCCGCACCTCTTATTGTCTGTAAAAATTTTGGATTTTTTGGATCAATTTCAATTTTTTTTCTTAGCCGAGTAATAATGACATCTATTGATCTCTCTTTATCTAGATTAATTAATTGACCAATATCTTCTCTTGAAAATGTTTTACCTGGATTATTAATCATTTTTTCTAAAATCATTTTTTCGGTTGCATTAATCTTAAATTCTTTATCACTTTTAAATATTAAAAGTTTATTCAAATCAATTTTCACATTTGCAAATTCTATAACTCTTTTTTGATCTGTTTTAACTGTTTTATTTAATATATTTTGTATTCTTAGAATTAATTCTTTTGGCTCGAATGGTTTCGGTAAATAATCATCAGCACCAATCTCTAACCCTTCAACCCTTTCACTTGCTTCACCTTTGGCAGTGAGAAGTATAACTGGTGTATCTAATTTTTTTTTATTTTCTTTTAAAAATTCAAGACCACTTTTGCCAGGCATCATGATATCCAAAACTATTAAATCAAACTTAATTATTTTTATTTTCTCTGATGCATTTTCTGCATTTTCAGCAGTAGTGACTAAAAATTTATTTTCATTTAAATATTTTTTTACAAGAGATCTAATACCATCATCATCATCAACCACTAGTATATGTGCAATAAACTTATTCATTAATTATTTTACTTAGTACATTATCAAAATTTATAACCTCTTCAGAACTTGAATTTAATAAAGCATTATAAATTCTCTTTTTTTGTAAATTGAAAATTTCATTAAAAATTTTTTTACCTTTATCATTAAGAAAAACATGCTTTACTCTAGTATCTTGGTCATCTTTTTTAAATATTACGATTTCAAGTTTAATCAAATCTTTGAGAACACGATTTAAGCTTTGTTTTGTTACTTTTAATTTCTTAAGCAGCTCAGAAATTGATATCCCCTCATACATTGACAGTAAATGAATTACTTTATGGTGTGCTAAACCAATTGAATATCTATCTAATATTTTCTTAGAGTCAGAAAAGGTTTCTCTATAGCTTACGAATAGTTTTTCGATTAGATCTTTAAGCTGGTCATCTTTTAAATATAAAAGTTCTTTCATAATAGGTAAGTTATATTGACATATTAAAGATACAAAGATATTTTTCATTTATAAATTAAAAAATTTTTCACACATGATACCTTACGACAAGCGATCTGGAAAAATATGGTACAACAACGAATTAGTTGATTGGGCTGACGTTAAACTACATGTTTTAAGCCACGGTATGCACTATGCTAGTTGTGTGTTTGAAGGTGAGAGAGTTTATGATGGTTCAATTTTCAAATTAGAAGAGCACACAGCTAGATTTTTTCATTCTGCAAGAAGAATGGGTTTTGAAATTCCATATACAGAAGAAGAAATCAATAATGCATCAAATAAAATTATCGCAACCCAAAAAGTAGAAAATGGATATGTAAGACCTGTTGCTTGGAGGGGTAGTGAGATGATGGCAATTTCTGCACAACAAACAAAAATACATGTTGCGATTGCAACATGGGAATGGGGATCATATTTTGATCCTAAACTAAAAGTAGAGGGAATAAGATTAAATATTTCAAATTGGAGAAGGCCTGCACCAAATACAATCCCATGGGATACGAAGGCATCAGGTCTTTATATGATTTGCACTCTCTCAAAACATGAGGCAGAAAAGCAAGGATATACAGATTCTTTAATGCTTGATCACGAAGGGAATATTGCTGAAGCAACTGGAGCAAATATTTTTTTCAAAGATAAAAATGGAGAAATTCACACTCCAATACCAGATTCTTTTTTAGATGGTATTACAAGAAGAACTGTAATTGGAATTGCAAAATCAAAAAATATAAAAGTACATGAAAGAAAAATTAGTCCTACTGAATTACCTAATTTTGTTGGATGTTTTTTAACAGGAACAGCGGCAGAGGTAACACCAGTATCTTGTATTGCTGAAAATCAGTTTAAAGTTTGTGATACTATTATTGATTTAAATGAAAGTTATCAGACATTAGTTAGGAAGAAAAAAGCAGCCTAGTCTTTACTATCCTCAGACATAGCGTGATCAATACCTTTTCGCATATAATCATATGCAGTAAAAAGTGTTAGAGCAGCCGATAACCACAAAAGAATTATACCTATTGTTTGTGCATTATAATCTTGAAAATTAATTATTTTATTTCCAGTATCTCCAGACAATAAAAGAGCAATTGATACCATTTGTAATACTGTTTTAAGTTTAGCTAGATTTGAAACAGGAAGTTTTATTTTTCCTTTTGCTAAAAATTCTCTTAAACCTGAAATTAAAATTTCTCTTGTCAGTATTATTATTGCTGCAATTACTTCGTAATTTCTTATTGTTCCATCCATAACCAGAAGTATTAATGCTGCAGCAACAATGATTTTATCAGCTATAGGATCTAATAATTCACCCAGTTTTGACTCTACTCCAAACATTCTAGCCAACATACCATCCAAGAAGTCTGTAAATGATGCAACAATAAACAATATTAAAGCAGTAAGATCACCATAAAATCCTGGAAGATAAAAAGCTAAAACAAAAAAAGGAACAATTATTATACGCCCTATGGTTAATATGTTTGGAATTTTTTTTAGCATAATTATTCGTGAAAAAAGTTATATATCTTTTTTGCTACTTTTTCTTCAACACCTTCTACAGATTTTATTTCATCTAAGCTAGCAGACTCAACCGATCTTGCAGATCCAAAATGGTTCAATAAAGCTCTTTTTCTTATAGCCCCAATCCCCTCTATTTGATCTAACAAAGATTTGCTGATACCTTTTTTTCTCTTTGCTCTGTGAGCGCTTATGGCAAATCTATGAGATTCATCTCTTATTCTTTGAAGAAAAAATAGGGTAGGGTCATTTCTAGTGAATTTATATTCTTTGCCATTGTGAAAAAAAGTTTCATTTCCACTATTTCTAAATTTACCTTTTGCTATTGCAATAATTGGAATGTCGTGAAGTCCTAATTCATTAAGGCTCTCTCTAGCTACTGAATATTGACCTTTTCCCCCATCTACTAGAACCAAATCAGGAAAAGCAAGGTAGTTGTCTTTTTCTTGAACTGCTCTTTTGAACCTTCTGTTTAATACTTCTCTCATCATTCCATAGTCATCTTGCTCATTTTTTTTATGCTTGATATTAAATTTTCTGTATCTTTTTTTAATAAATCCTTCATCACCATATGCTATTAAAGCACCAACACTATTTGTACCTTGAATATGACTATTATCGTAAACTTCAATTAAATTTATATTAGTTTCTAAATTAAATTTTTTAGATACTGCATCGAATAATTCTTTATTATTCTGACTTTCATAAAGTTTTCTATTTAGACTATCTTTTGCATTTTTAATTGCTTGATTAATTACTTTAAGTTTTGATCCTTTTTTTGCAACTGAAATATTTATCTGCTTACCTTCTTTTTGGGTTAATGTTTTTTCAATTAGTGCTTTTTCTTTTATTTCTTCCGAAAGAATAACTGAAGAAGGAACACTTTTGTTTTCATAAAATTGAGAAACAAATGAATTCAGAATTTCACTAAACTTTTCATCGGGATCGTGTTTTGGAAAAAAAGCTTGATTACCCCAATTTTGTTTTGATCTATAAAAAAATACTTGAACACAAGTTTTTCCAGATTCTTTATAACCAGCAATAACATCTGCCTCAACTAAGTTTGCTTCATTAATTCTCTGTGAGGATTGAATTATATTTAATGCTTTGATTCTATCTCTTAAAATTACAGCTTTTTCAAAATCAAGATCCTCACTTGCCTTTTCCATTTGATTAGAAAGATTTTTTTGAATTTTCCTAGATTTGCCTGAAACAAATTCAATAGCATCCTCTACTGTTTGATTATACTCTTCTTTTTTTATGTATCCCACACAAGGTCCAGAACATCTTTTTATTTGATATAAAATACACGGTCTTTCTCTGTTTTTGAAAACGGTGTCATCACAAACTCTTAGATGAAAAATCTTTTGGATCATTTTGATTGTCCAATTAGCTGAACCAGCAGAGGCAAAAGGTCCAAAGTAAAAACCTTCTTTTGTTTTTTTTCCTCTATGCCTTTTTATTTGGGGCCACTTATCTTTATTACCAATAAATATAAATGGAAATGACTTATCGTCGCGTAAAAGGATATTAAATTTTGGTTTATGCTTTTTAATTAAATTTGCTTCTAGAAGCAATGCTTCACTTTCATTAGATGTTGTTGTTATCTCTAATTTTCTTGTTTGAGACAACATTCGTTCAGTTCTAATTATATGATTTTTTTCTGCAACATAACTCTTTAATCTATTTGGTAAATTTTTAGCTTTACCTACATAAAGAATTTCATTCTTTTCATTAAGCATCCTGTATACGCCTGGAAGTTTTGGTACTAGAGGTAGCTCTTTTTTAATTACTTCTTTTCCTGACTCAGAGCTTATCATGGCTTCTCTTTTTGGTAATTTGAATACCAACAGATGAACACTGTTTTAAAATTTCTAGTTTTTCAATTTTCAACATTATTTTAGCAATCCTTTTGTCTTTAAATAATTCGTCAAAAACAGCTTCTGCTAAAGTTTCTAGGAAATTATAATGTTTTTTTTTAACAAGTTTCGAAATTAATTTTACAATTGTTCCATAATTTACAATTGATTTTATATCTTTATCACTTGAAGGTTTTTTATCTTCATAATCAATTTCAAGACTAAATTTAACTTTTTGTGGTTTTTCTTTTTCAAAATCGTAATAGCCAAGTTTTAAATTTAAAATTAATTCATTAATTAGAATTTTCTTTTCATAATTAAAAAGATTTTTATTTTTATTAATATTAACAATTTTAAGACTATTTTTTTTCATACGTTAGCTTCTGCACAAAGTTGATATTGAGGGACCACCTTTTATCAGTCTATCACTTTCTAAAAATAGGATAAAACAATTTAGTTTAGTTGAATAAATTATATCTCTTATTCTCTCTTGAAAAGGTATAACTTTAGTATTTAATACTTTTTTATAATTTGTATCTGTTTCGATAAAGTGAAGAGATAGATCGCCCTCATTTAAATTTAATCCTAAAGATGAGACAAAAAATATTGGATTTTTACCAGATTTAATAAAATTGTTTGGAATTGATATAATTTCACTTATTCCTATAGAAGGTGTGTATTGTTTTAATGGTTCAATAAAATTATCATGAGATGTGTATTTTTTTTCATAGTCTAGAATACTGCTCGGGTTAGTTTGAGATCCAACTCCATAGGATGCTATAGGCCAACCATAATTTCTATCAAAAATTTCAGTATCTAAGTCAATTATATTTATTTCATCTCCACCAATTGGACCATGTTCTGTTGAAATGACAATGTTATCACCCTTTAAATATTTGAGACCTTGTGGATTTCTATGTCCATAAGAAATTATTTCATATTTTTCAGAATTTAAATTAATCTTCAATATTTTTCCAAATATAGATTTTAAATTTTGAACATTTTGTTCTTGATAATAATCTCCAGATGTAAATAAGATTTCATCTTTGCTAAAAGAAACTATCCTACCACCTCCGTGAGAAACATCCATATTGTTTCTGTCAGCACATTCTGTGCTATAATTTATTTTTTTAAATTCTAGTTTATCTATTGAATTTAAATCAGAAACCATTATTCCAGTATTAAAACAATCTTTTTTAACTTCATCAGTATAAGATACAAATAGTTTATTACTATTAATGAAAATATCTTTGACTCCAAAATAGCTATATTGAAATATTTCTTTTGAAGTTATAATTTCCTTAAAATTTGAATTTATTGATTCTGCAAAAAATTCATTATTATTTAATAAATTATTAAGATCAATTTTAAAAAATAACCCATCTCCCGTAGCAACAATTAGATTATTTTTAAAAATATCTAAATATCCAGAAGCAACTGCATATTCATTTTTTGGGTTTGACAAAAATATAGTTTGAAAAAAAGAATAATTTAATAATTGGTCTTTAATTGTATACTGATCATTAAAAACTTTTTTAAAATATAGTTTTTTATACTTTTCAAGAATAATTTCATTTTTTTTATTTTCTCTTTTTTTTAAATTATTAATTAATTGGTCCTTAAGATAAATTTCTTGTTTTAACAAATCTGATTTGAAAAAAATTCTCTTAATTTTTAATTTAATAGGTTCTGGAATTGTCTGCGCAATTTGATCAAATACAGTATCACCAGTTCTAGATTTGAGCGCTTGTTTTCCTGCATAAAAAATTATTGAGATTAAAAATAAAAAAAAAACTATAATTATTATTAATATTTTTTTCACACTTAAATTTTAGTTTCTACAAATTTATAATTTTGAGTTTATAGTGATTTAACATTGAAATTATTAGAATAAATTTTTTCACTCTTTCCCCATTACATCTGGTGTTTGCCAGTTTAAATTTTGACCACTGTCTATTGCTATAACTTGACCTGTAATAGATATATTTTTAATGAAAAAGTCAACAGCATTACATATTTGTTCGACACCAACTTGTCTTTTTAAAGGGGTTGCCAAATATTGCTTTTTGAAATGTTTTTCAGATTGTCTTTGATTTTTTATAGTGGGGCCAGGTGCAATTGCGTTTACTCTTACATTTGGAGCTAAGCTCATAGCACTAGTTTTTGTGAGAGTATAAAGACCTGTTTTGCTTACAGTATAAGAAAAAAAATATGGAGTTAATTTAAAAACTCTTTGATCTATAATATTAATAATATTGTTATTTCCTTTCCTTACATTTTTTGCAAATTGTTTAGATAATAATGCTGGTGTTCTTAAATTAGTTCTAAGATGTCGCCCCCAGCTATCTGTTGTAAAATTTTCTAATTTATCATTTTCAAATAAAGAAGCATTGTTAATTAAACAATCAAAATATTTAAGTTTAGATTTTGCAAATTTTACAATTTTATTTACATCATTTTCTTTACTTAAATCACCTTTGACTAAGTAAACTTTTGTACCTTCATTAGATAACTCTTTTTTTAATTTTTCTGCTTTTAATTTTGATTTATTATAATGGATTAAGATTTCTTTATTAGGACCAGATAATTTTCTTGCAATCGCAGCACCCATTCGAGTTGCTCCACCAGTAATAATTATTTTCCGTGCTTCCATTTTTTATCTCTTTTTTTTGTAACTTTAGTGCCCGGCATACCCATAGTTGATCTACCTTTTGGATAAAGCTTATTTTTTACATCATACTGCCTTATTTTTGGATTTAATGTAATTTCTAATTCAGTACTCTCCAATTTTCTTATTTCATCTCGTATTTTGGCAGCTTCTTCAAACTCTAAATTAGATGCAGCTTCTTTCATTTTTTTATCCAAGCCTTTAAGATGTTTTTTAAGATTTCCTCCAACATTAGAGCCTTCGCTTATTTTAACGTAGTCTTTCTCATAAACACTTTCTAGAATATCACTGATTTCTTTTTTTACCGATTTTGCATCTATCTTATGTTTCTTATTATAATCTAATTGAATTTTTCTTCTTCTATCGGTTTCTGCAATTGCTTTTTTTATACTTTTTGTTTCTTTGTCAGCATACAAAATTACTTTACCATCAACATTTCTTGCAGCCCTACCAATTGTTTGAATTAAAGAAGTTTCAGATCTCAAGAATCCCTCTTTATCAGCATCCAAAATTCCAACTAATGCACATTCAGGAATATCCAATCCTTCTCTCAATAAGTTAATTCCAACTAAAACATCAAATACACCCATTCTTAAATCTCGCATAATTTCAATTCTTTCAAGTGTATCAATATCTGAGTGGAGGTATCTTACTTTGACTCCATTCTCATGAAGATATTCAGTTAAATCCTCAGCCATTTTTTTAGTTAGTGTGGTTACTAATACTCTATGATTATTTTCAATTACTTTTTTACATTCATGCATTAAATCATCGACCTGATTTTTTGCTGGACGTATTTCTACAGGTGGATCTATTAACCCTGTTGGTCTTATAACTTGATCAATAAATTTACCTTTTGTTTGTTCTAGTTCCCATGGACCAGGCGTTGCAGAAACGAAAACAGTCTGAGTTCTCATTAAGTCCCATTCCTCAAATTTTAGTGGTCGATTATCCATACATGAAGGAAGTCTAAATCCATATTCTGCTAAGGTACTTTTTCTTGATCTATCTCCTTTATACATTCCATTAAGTTGAGGAACTGTAACATGACATTCGTCTACAAATATCAAAGTATTATCAGGGAAATATTCAAAAAGAGTAGGTGGGGGCTCTCCTGGCTTTCTTCCTGATAAAAATCTTGAATAGTTTTCAATGCCAGCGCAAGAGCCAGTTGCCTCAATCATTTCAAGATCAAATTTAGTTCTTTCTTCTAATCTTTGTGCCTCTAATAATTTATTTTCAGCACGGTGTTTTTTTAAAGTAACTTCTAATTCTTTTTTTATATTAATTACTGCTTGCTCAATCGTAGGTTTTGGAGTGATGTAGTGACTATTGGCATAAACTTTTACCAAACTTAATTCTCTTACTTTATCACCTGTTAAAGGATCAAATTCTTCTATCTGTTCAAGTTTATCTCCAAACAAACACAATCTCCACGCTCTATCCTCTAAGTGTGATGGAAAAATTTCTAAATATTCTCCTCTTGCTCTAAATGTACCTCTATAAAAATTTTGATCATTACGTTTGTATTGGAGAGCGACTAAAGACTTAATTATTTCTTCTCTATTATAATCATAATTTTTTTGGAGTGTTAAAGTCATTTTGCTATATGCTTCAACAGATCCAAGACCATAAATACAAGAAACACTTGCAACAATTAATACATCATCTCTTTCTAATAGAGACCTTGTTGCAGAGTGTCTCATCCTATCAATTTGTTCATTAATAGAGGCCTCTTTCTCAATATACGTGTCCGATCTTGGTACATAAGCCTCAGGAGTGTAATAGTCATAGTATGAAACGAAATATTCAACAGCATTGTCAGGAAAAAAGGTTTTCATTTCCCCATAAAGTTGAGCAGCAAGAGTTTTATTTGGAGCTAAAATCAAGGCAGGTCTATTGGTAGCTTCAATAACTTTAGCCATAGTAAAAGTTTTTCCAGATCCTGTTACACCAAGCAAAACTTGATTAAATTGATCTTTGTTTGCACCATTAACTAATTTTTTTATTGCCTCAGGCTGATCTCCTGCAGGTTTAAAATCAGATTTAATTTTGAATTTTTTTCCACCTTCTAGTTTTCCACCAATTTTAGGGTTTTTACTCTGAATATCTGTAATTAAATCTTGATAAGTATTTTCCATATATTAAACAACGTAGTAGAATTTATTTATATTTCAATGAGCATAATATCAGACAGTTTAAAGAAGATTAAACCATCACCTACTATTGCTGTTACTCAAAAAGCAAGAGAATTAAAAGCTGCTGGAAAAGATGTTATTGGACTTGGTGCAGGAGAACCAGATTTTGATACTCCAGATAATATTAAGCAAGCAGCTATAAAAGCTATTAATGATGGTGATACTAAATACACAGCTGTAGATGGCACTCCAGCATTGAAAAAAGCAATCGTAGAAAAATTTAAAAAAGAAAATAATTTAAATTATTCAACTGATCAAATTACAGTTGGTGCTGGTGGAAAGCATGTAATTTATAATGCAATGATGGCCACATTAAACGAAGGAGATGAAGTTATAGTGCCTGCTCCTTATTGGGTTTCTTATCCCGATATGGTTTTATTAGCTGGAGGAAAACCAGTGATAATGGAATGTGATGAAAAACAAGGTTTTAAAATAAGTCCAATTGATCTTGAAAAATTTATAACTCCAAAAACAAAATGGATTATTCTTAATTCTCCTTCAAATCCAACTGGAGCATGTTATTCAGAGCAAGATATAAAAGCAATTGCAGATATTTTAGAAAAACATAGTCATGTGTATATTTTAAGCGATGATATTTATGAGCATGTGACTTATGAGGGTTTTAAATTTTTTACAATTGCTCAAATTGAAAGTTTAAAAGATAGAGTGCTTACAATGAATGGTGTAAGCAAAGCTTATTCAATGACAGGCTGGAGAATAGGGTATGCAGCTGGTCCAAAAGATATCGTTAAAGCTATTGCTAAAATTCAATCACAATCAACAACTAATCCTTCTTCTATTAGCCAAGCCGCTGCAGTTGAGGCACTTAGTGGAACACAAGACTTTATTAAGGAAAGAGCTAATTCTTTTCAGGAGAGAAGAGATTTTGTTGTTAATGCTTTAAATGCGATAGATGGAATTGAATGTCTGAATCCAGATGGAGCGTTCTATGTTTTTCCAAGTTGCAAAGGTTTAATGGGTAAAAAAGATCCAAATGGAAATGAAATTAAATCTGATACTGATTTTGTTCAATCATTATTAGAGAATAGTGGAATTGCTGTAGTTCAGGGTTCTGCATTTGGTTTAGAAGGTTTTTTCAGAATTTCTTATGCAACATCAATGGATAATCTTAAGAAAGCAATGGATAAAATATCTAGTTTTTGTAAATCCTTAAGTTAATGAAAACAGCCCTAGTGTTTGGTTCATCAGGTTTAGTTGGCGGGCATCTTGTTAATGAACTTATCCTGAATTCAAATTATTCAAAAATAAAGATTTTTGTTCGTTCAAAAATAGAACTTATTAATCCAAAAATTGAAATTATTGAAACTGATTTTAATGATTTAGAAAAGTATAGAAATGATATTAAAGGTGAAGACTGTTTTTTTTGTATTGGTACAACAAGAAAAAATTCACCTAATAAAAATGAATATGAAAGAATTGAACTGAATATTCCTATACAAATTACCCAAATTGCTAAATCAAATTCAATTAAATCATTTTTTTTCGTTTCATCTGGTTATGCAGATCCAAAAAGTTCAGGTGATTATTTAAAATTCAAAGGATTAGTTGAACAAGAAATTAAAAATCAAAATTTTGATAAAATTGGGATCATGAGACCATCTTTCTTATTGGGAAATAGAAAAGAAAAAAGATTAGGTGAAAAATTTGGTATAATATTATTTAAATTGTTAACTCCAATATTGGTTGGACCTTTAAGAAAAATGAGACCAATTAGGGCAGAAATAGTCGCCAAAGCAATGGTAAAGTTGGCAAATGAAAATATTAATCAAAGTATATTTGAATCAAATGAGATTGCTGAATTAGTGAGATAGGAATTTTTCAGCTTCTAATGCTGCCATACATCCCATGCCTGCAGCGGTTACAGCTTGTCTAAATGTTTTGTCTTTTACATCTCCAGCTGCATAAACACCAGGAACATTTGTTTCTGTTGAGTCAGGTTTGGTAATTAGATATCCCTCATTATCCATTTTTAATTGATCTTTAAAAAGTTGAGTAGCTGGATCATGACCAATAGCAATGAATACGCCATCAAGTTTCAATTCTTGAATTTTATTTGTTTTAACATTTTTAATCTTTATTCCTTTGACATTTTTAGGATCTTTATCACCTAACACATCTTCAACTACAGAATCCCAAATTATTTCTATTTTTTTATTTTCCATTAATTTTTTTTGAAGCATTTTTTCAGCTCTTAAACTATCTCTTCTATGGATTAATTTTACTTTAGATGCAAATTTTGTAAGGAACATTGCTTCTTCAACCGCTGCATTACCTCCTCCAACTACAGCAACTTCTTTATTTTTAAAAAAGAAACCGTCACAAGTTGCACAAGCAGAAACTCCAAATCCTCTAAATTCCTGTTCTGATTTTATATTTAACCATCTTGCTTGAGCTCCAGTAGAAATAATAATGCTATCAGCAGTATATTTCTGACCACTATCACCAATTGCTTCAAATGGTGAACATTTTAAATTTACAGATCCAATATGGTCTTCAATCATTTCAGTTCCAACTGCTTTTGCTTGTTCTTTCATTTGATCCATTAACCATGGCCCCTGAATAACTTCAGAAAATCCTGGATAATTTTCAACATCAGTTGTCGTTGTTAATTGTCCTCCTGGCTCAGATCCATAAACTAAAATAGGATTTAACATTGCACGAGCAGCATAAACTGCTGCAGTGTATCCAGCTGGACCTGATCCAATTATTAACACTTTTGTGTGTTTAGTTGGATTTTGACTCATATGAAAGCTATATAGTGATTAATGACTAAATTAAAAGGTATTTTATTAACTCAAGGTATGCATGGCATGATAAGCCAGGTAGAAGGTTTGGCTAAAGCTTTAGATATAGATTTTACACACCATAAGGTTGAACTAAATAATTTTTGGAAAATTGTTCCTCCAAAATTAACTCCAATATCACAAAACGTTTATAAAAAAATAAACGAGTCTGATTTTGATGTAATTATTTCATGTGGAAGAAAAAGTGTTATTCCTTCAATCCACTTAAAAAGTATTTCAAAAAAAAAAGTTTTAAATATTCATATTCAAGATCCAAAGGTAGATTTTAATCATTTTGATTTTATTATTGCTCCCGAACATGATGGAATAAGCGGTGCAAATGTGATTAAAACAAAAGGTGCAATTCACTACTTAACGGAAAATGAAATTGAAGAAAATAGAAGTTATTTAAATTCATATATTAAACAGGACAATAGAAAAGTTTGGTGTTTGATAATGGGTGGTCCTACAAAATATTATGATTACTCAACAAAAAATATGAAGCATATCTTCTCAATTTTTTACAAACTATTGAAAAAACATGATTTTCAACTTGTGGTGATACCTTCAATGAGAACACCATTAAATACCATACACTATGCAAAAGAGTTTTTTGGAGAAAATCACACTGTGATTATGAATGTTGATAAAAAAGCCTATCTTTCAGCTCTAGCAATTTCAGAAAATATAATTGTTACATGTGACTCCAGCTCAATGATATCTGAAGCTGCTTTAACTGGAAAACCAATTTATGTCGCAAATATTTTACCAAAAAGAAAAGACATTAGATTTCAGAATTTTAGAAATTTATTCAGAGAATTAAATATTACTAGAAACTTAGGTGAAGAAATTGAAAATTGGAACTATCAAAAATTAGATGAAACGAATAGAGTAGCAAAAATTATTAAAGAAAAAATATAACCCTAATGTCATTTTTAAATTCAATTAAAAACAATTCAAAAGAACATAATTTTCCATTTAATCATTGGGAGTATAGTGATGCTTTGTCCGAAGAGGCAATTGATGAAATAGTTAAAGCTGACATACCTGATGTCAGTAAACATAATCTTAACTATGATGGAACAAGAGCAATAGATGGTGGAGCTGCAGAATTTAGAAAAGGTATAGCTTCAGGAGGAAAAGCAATAAAGTTTAGATGTTTTATTAATAAAGAAAACTCATCTCAATTTCCAAATTTAGTAAAATTTATAAATGAACTTCAGTCTAAAGAAACATATGAAACAATTTCTAAAATGATAAATAAAGATTTATCAAATTCATATGTTAGGGTTGAAGTTATATGTGACCGAGAGGGTTTTTGGTTAAAGCCTCATTGCGATATAAAAGAAAAACTTATGTCAGGTTTAATATTTGTTAATAAAACAAATGAATCTGAAGATTTAGGAACTGATTTTTACAATGAAAAATTAGAAAAGGTTAAGACACTTCCTTACAAACATAATTATGGTTATCTTTTTACTAGCGGACCAAATACATGGCATGGTATGGAGAAGAAAAAGATCGTTAAAGAAAGACGATGTATTCAAGTAAACTATGTTACATTTGAAACTGATTGGAAAGTAAATTCTTAAACGTCCTGAAGAGAAGTCACTTCTAATTTTTTTGTTTTTAGTGATCTAATTGCCTCTAAACATGCTTGAGCAGTAGACATATTTGTACAATATGGAACTTTATTTTTAAGTGTTGCTCTTCTCAATGCTATAGCATCACTTAATCGATATTCAGTGTTTCCACCTCCAGTATTTATCACCAATGCAATCTTTTTAGAGTCTAATACATCTACTATATGAGGAGTGCCACTGCTAACTTTATTAATTATTTTACATTTCATACCATGTTTTCGAATATATTCAGCAGTTCCTCTAGTAGCACATAATTTAAATTTAAGTTTAAGAAGTGCTTTTGCCAAATCTATTCCTTCATCTTTGTGACTATCTTTGAGAGATATAAAAGCTAATCCTTGTTTTGGTAATGAGTTAGCTGCTGCAATCTGACTTTTGGCAAAAGCCATTCCAAAATTCTTATCAAATCCCATAACTTCCCCAGTTGATTTCATTTCAGGCCCTAACAATAAGTCACTGTTTGGAAATTTATTAAATGGAAATACAGCTTCTTTAACTGCGTACATACCTTTAGATTTGTCTTTTAAATTAAACTTAGATAACTTTTCACCAGCCATTACTCTTGATGCAATTTTAGCTAGAGGAAGACCTTTCGCTTTTGATACAAAAGGAACTGTTCGACTAGCTCTTGGATTAACTTCAATTACATAAATTTCATCTTTTTTTATTGCAAACTGTATGTTCATGAAACCTTTTACCTTCAAAGCTATCGCTAATTTTTTAGTTTGATTTTCAATTTCTTTAAGAAGGTACGGTTTAATTGATACAGGGGGTAGGCTACACGCCGAGTCTCCTGAATGAATTCCAGCTTCTTCGATATGTTGCATAATTCCTGCAACGTGAACCTGTTTTCCATCTGATATGGCATCCACATCTACTTCCATTGCATGATCGATAAATTTATCAATCAAAATTGGATTTTCTTCTGCAGCTTTAAAAGCCTCTTCAACAAATTTTTTAAGTTGATTTTTTTCATGAACAATTTCCATTGCTCTTCCACCTAAAACATACGAAGGTCTTACCATTAATGGTAATCCTATTTTATCTGCAATTTTTATTGCCTGATTAAATGTTTTTGCAATTCCACTCTCCGCCTGCTTAAGTTTTAATTTGTTTAATAAATTTCTAAATCGGTCTCTATCCTCCGCTAAATCGATAGAAGTATATTGTGTTCCTAAAATTGGAAGTTTGTTGTCATGTAAAAATTTAGCAAGTTTAATTGGAGTTTGTCCACCAAACTGAGCTATCACTCCTATTAGGTTTCCTTTTTCTTGTTCTTTTTTAATTATATTAAATACGTACTCTTCTTTTAAAGGTTCAAAGTATAATCGATCACTCGTATCATAGTCTGTTGATACTGTTTCAGGGTTACAATTTACCATGATAGTCTCAAAACCTGCATCTTTTAATGAAAAACTTGCCTGACAACAGCAATAATCAAACTCAATTCCTTGACCAATTCTATTTGGTCCTCCTCCAAGAATAATTATTTTTTTCTTATTTGATGGATCAGCTTCACATTCAGAGTTAATTGAAAAATTTCTTTGATAAGTTGAGTACATATATGGAGTAAAAGATTTGAATTCAGCTGCACAAGTATCTACTTTTTTATAAACTGGAAATATTTTAAGCGCTGATCTTTTTCTTCTTACAATTTCTTCAGACGTTTTAGTTAATTCCGAAAGTTTTTTATCTGAAAATCCTATTGATTTTATTTTATTAAATTCTACAAAATCTTTAGGAAGTCCTTTGGTTTTTATCTGTATTTCACAATCAACTATCTCTTTAATTTGTTCTAAAAACCAAGGGTCAATTTTAGATAAATTGTATATTCTCTTTAAGTTTATTTTTTTTCTAATTGCTTCAGCGACTAGCAATATCTTGTTTGGAATAGTTTCTTTAAGTTTCTTTTCAATTTGCTTTTTATTTAAATTAAAAATTCTGTCTAAACCTGAAAAACCAGTTTCAAGAGATACCAAAGCCTTTTGTAAAGATTCTTTAAAGTTTCTTCCAATAGCCATTGCCTCACCTACTGATTTCATTGATGTCCCTAAAGTTGCAGGAGAAGTAGAAAATTTTTCAAATGTAAATCTTGGAATTTTAGTTACTACATAATCTATACTTGGTTCAAATGATGCAGGAGTAACTTTAGTTATTTCATTTTTTAATTCATCCAGAGTATAACCAACCGCTAATTTTGCAGCCACTTTCGCAATTGGAAATCCAGTTGCTTTTGATGCAAGTGCTGATGATCTTGATACACGTGGATTCATTTCAATGACAACCATTCGACCATTTTTAGGATTTATAGCAAACTGAACATTTGATCCTCCAGTTTCAACTCCAATTTTTCTTAAACATGCAATGGATGCATTTCTCATTACTTGGTATTCTTTATCTGTAAGTGTAAGAGCTGGTGCAATTGTTACTGAGTCACCCGTATGAATTCCCATTGGATCTATATTTTCAATCGAGCAAATGATGATACAGTTATCTTTCTTATCTCTTACAACCTCCATCTCAAATTCTTTCCAGCCCTCTAAACATTCCTCTACAAGAACTTGGCTTACTGGAGATTCATGTAATCCATTTTTAACAATCTTGAAATAATCTTTTCTAGTTTTGGCTATTCCCCCACCAAGGCCACCAAGTGTAAAAGCAGGT
>CACJFA010000019.1 GCA_902592545.1 uncultured Pelagibacteraceae bacterium
TAATTTTTTTTATGAGATAGGCAAACCTCGACAAGCATTTTACTATTATAAGAAGAGTGATCTATATAATAATAAAGATAAATCAAATTTATGGAATTTATCTTTATGTGCGTTAACATTAGAAAAATTAGAATTAGGGTTTTCACTTTATGAAAATAGATGGTTCAAAAGAACCGATCCTATTAAAAAAAAATTTATTGAAATTAAATCACCTTTAAATTTAAAGGAAATAGAAAACAAAAATATATTAATTTCTGATGAACAAGGACTTGGAGACACAATCCAATTTTCTAGATTTGTAATAGATTTATTAAATTATACTAATAATATTACATTTGTAGTAAATTCTAAATTATTAAAATTGTTTTCAAATTTAGATAAAAATATAAATGTCGTAGATTATTCAAATCTTGAATTAAATAATTATGAATATCATATTTCAGTATGTTCATTGCCAAATTTATTAAATATTAAAAAAAAAAGTGATATAAATTATTATAAATTGCCTATAGAGGAAAATTTTGAAGATAAAATAAATAATAAAAATAATATTAATGTGGGTATTTGTTGGTCTGGAAATACAAATTATCCACGCGATCAATATAGATCGATCAATTTTAGTAAAGTTAAAGAATTCATATTAAAAAATAGAGATATAAATTTTTATAAACTATCAAGAGAGTCAAAAGAACATAATCAAATAGAATATAATTCATTACCAAATTTGACTGACCTTGGTAGAAGAAATTTTTTTGAAATTGCACAGTTATTGAATAAGTTTGATTTAGTAGTATCATCAGATACTTCAATTATTCATTTGGCTGGAATATTAAACATTAATTGTATTTTATTATTAAATTATAATTCTGATTGGAGATGGTTTTCAGACTCAAAAAAAACCATTTGGTATCCATCAATTACGATAATCAAACAAAAAAAAATTAATGATTGGGATAATGTTTTTCAAGAATTACATCAAATTTTAGAAGCTAAAAAAAAACATCAGAAAAATTAATTTAAATTACACTTTTTGTAATTTTTCTATGATATAAAATTTGTTAATGAAAAAATTTATCAAAAAAATTTTACCAATTTATTTAGTTAATTTAATCAGCAAGTATATGAATTTAAATATATTAAATAATATTAAAAGTGATGTTAAAAATATTAGTTATACTAGTAAATCAAATATCCTTTCAGATCTATGCGAAAAGTATGGAAGCGATAAAGGATTTGTAGATACCTCTATTGATAAAAAACCCTATAAATGGCATCCACATACATATACTACTTATTATCATTCAATATTTAATTTATCTCGTGAGAATATAAAATATGTTTTTGAATGTGGATTGGGAACGAATAATCCATATTTTAAATCAAATATGACAGAAAATGGAATTCCTGGAGCATCTCATCGAGTTTGGAGAGATTATTTTTTTAATGCCCAAATTTATGGAGCTGACATTGATAAAAAAGTTTTGTTTGAAGAAGATAGAATTAAAACTTTTTATGTAGACCAGTTAGATGCTAATAGTATTAAATCTATGTGGGAAACTATCGAAGTAGAAAACTTTGATATAATAATTGATGATGGTTTACACGAACCTGATGCAAATTATAATTTCTTTATAAATTCATTTCATAAGTTAAAAAAAAACGGTGTTTTTATAATAGAGGATGTTCCCAATTATTGTTTGGTTTATTTACAGAATAAGTTGAAAAAGTATGATTTAGAAATTGTTGTTGGTTTCACAAAAACTAAAAAAATATATCAAGATAATAATTTAATTGTTATAAGAAAATCTTAGTTTATTTTTAAGAGAATTTTTTATTCGTCAAAATTCCTCAAATTTGTATCTAAAGTATTATTTTATGTGTATCGAAAATAATTTAAACAAAAAACCCCCAGAAATTTCTTTCTGAGGGTTTCTAATTTGTTAGACTCTTGGACGAACAGCTTTCTGGACTGAAATAGTATTACATACCCATTCCACCCATGCCACCCATGCCACCCATGCCACCAGGCATACCACCCGGCATTCCGCCAGCAGCATCTTTTTCCTCTGGTTTATCAGCAATCATTGCCTCTGTAGTTACTAACAATCCAGCAATTGAAGCAGCATCTTGTAAAGCAGTTCTTACAACTTTAACTGGGTCTATAATACCTTTTGCAAACATATCGCAATATTCTTCACTTTGAGCATCATATCCGTGAGTTTTTTTCTTTTGCTCTAATAACTTACCAACTACAACTGATCCATCTACACCAGCATTTTTAGTAATTTGTCTAATAGGAGCCTCTAATGCTTTTCTAACTAGATCAACACCTGCTTTTTGGTCATCACCTTTTGCTTTTACTTTATCAAGCTCTTGAGCAGCATAAAGTAATGCACAACCACCACCAGTTACAATACCTTCTTCAACAGCAGCTCTAGTAGCGTTTAAAGCATCTTCAACTCTGTCTTTTCTCTCTTTAACTTCAACTTCAGTTGCACCGCCTACTTTAATTACTGCAACTCCACCAGCTAACTTCGCAAGTCTTTCTTGAAGTTTTTCTCTGTCATAATCAGAAGTAGTTTCTTCAACTTGTTGTTTGATAGATGCACATCTAGCTTCGATGTCAGATTTTTTACCACTACCATTAACGATAGTACTATTATCTTTATCAACTTTGATTTTCTTACAAGATCCAAGATCATCAAGTTTAACGTTTTCAAGTTTGATACCTAGATCTTCAGATATAACCTGACCTCCTGTTAAAATAGCAATATCTTCAAGCATAGCTTTTCTTCTATCACCAAATCCAGGAGCTTTAACAGCTACAACTTTTAAACCACCTCTTAGTTTGTTTACAACTAAAGTTGCTAAAGCTTCACCCTCAACATCCTCAGAAATAATCATCAACGGTCTACCAGCTTGAACCACAGCTTCCAAAAGAGGAACCATTGGCTGTAAATTAGTTAATTTCTTTTCATGTAATAAAATAAAAGGATTATCCAACTCTGTAGTCATTTTATCACTGTTAGTAATAAAATATGGTGATAGATATCCTCTATCAAATTGCATACCTTCAACTACATCTAATTCTGTTTCAATACCTTTATTTTCTTCAACAGTAATAACTCCCTCGTTTCCAACTTTTTGCATTGCTTTTGCAATCATTGTTCCAATTTCTTTATCACCATTTGCAGAAATTGTACCAACTTGAGCTATCTCATCACTATCTTTTACTTTTTTTGCAGATGCAACAAGACTTTCTTTCACTGTTTCTACAGCAGCATCGATTCCTCTTTTTACGTCCATAGGATTCATGCCTGCTGTTACATATTTCACACCTTCTTTGACGATTGCTTGCGCAAGTATCGTTGCAGTAGTAGTTCCATCACCAGCTTCATCGTTAGTTTTGCTAGCAACTTCTTTAACCATTTGTGCACCCATATTTTCAAATTTATCTTCTAGGTCTATTTCTTTAGCCACAGAGACACCATCTTTAGTAATTCTAGGTGCACCATAAGATTTATCCATTACGACATTTCTTCCTTTAGGTCCTAGAGTTACTTTAACAGTATCAGCTAAAATATTTACACCTCTTATCATTGCTGCTCTTGCTTCAGCATCAAATTTAACAACTTTTGCCATTATTTATCTCCTTTAAATTAAATTACTTAGTTGTAATACCCATAATGTCAGACTCTTTCATTATGCTGTATTCTTTACCATCAATTTTGACTTCAGTTCCTGACCATTTGCCAAATAAAACTTTATCACCAACTTTAACATCCATTGGAATTATTTTTCCATCTTCAGTTTTTGCTCCACCACCAATGGCAACCACTTTACCTTCTTGAGGTTTTTCTTGAGCTGTGTCGGGGATAATTATACCTCCAGCAGTTTTTTCACTGCTGTCTAATACTTCGATTAAAACTCTGTCATGTAACGGTTTAAATTTCATAAATTCTCCTTAATAAATCTTTATAAATATGAGCCTCATATAGATATTTCACCGCCCATTTCAAGATCAGAAAGACTTAAGGATATTAATAATGCTAGTAAATTCGGGATTTTATGGTTTATACCTTAAATTATGACCAAAAATTTAGATTCAAATGGCCTACAATCAATTGCTGATAATTATGATCTTTTTTATATAGACTTATGGGGTGTTGTTCATAATGGGGTTAATCTTCATGAAAAAGCAATAGCTGTTTTAAAAGAGCTTTTAAAAAAAAAGAAAATGTTAGTACTTTTAACAAATGCCCCAAGACCAAATAAAACTGTTCAAAATTTTTTAGAAAAGATGGGCATGGACAAAGTACTCAGAGATCACGTATTTACCTCAGGAGAGGCAGCATTGAATTATTTGAAAAAATCTTACTTATCGAAAAAGTTTTATCACATAGGCCCACCAAGAGATTTTGATTTATTTTATTTATTTGAGAAAAATAAGTGCGAAGATATTAGTGATAGTGAATACTTATTGTGTACAGGGTTGTTTGATGATCATGATAAGGATTTAAAATTTTATAAAAATTTACTTGAAAAACATATTACTAAAAAAATGATATGTACAAATCCTGATTTAATCGTTGATCGTGGTGAAGTTAGAGAGTTGTGCGCAGGTTCTGTCGCAATGGTTTTTGAAAAAATGGGTGGAGAAGTAGTATATTTTGGAAAACCACATCCAGAGGTTTATAATCAGTCAATTGACAATAAAAATAAAAAAATATTAGCAATTGGAGATAATTTAAATACCGATATCAAAGGTGCAAATCTTTTAAATTATGATTCTTTATTAATTAGTAACGGAATACATAGAAATGAAATAAAAAATAAAGGCATCCAAGTTGTTTCAAAAGAGTATGAAGCGATAGTTAATTTTATTCAATCAGATTTAAAATGGTAAAACACTATAAAAATTTTAATATTAAAAAATTACATAGAGAATCAATTATTTTAATAGGTAATTTTGATGGTTTGCATTTAGGACATCAAAAATTATTTCAATTAGCACGGTCATATAAGAAAAAATATAATCTAAAGATTGGTGTAGTAAATTTTGATCCAATGCCAAAAATGTTTTTTAATAAAAGGCTAAAAAATTTTCGGATTTCTAATATTGATCAAAAAATCAAGTTACTTAGTACTTTGAAAGTAGATTTTGTTATTACGAAAAAATTTGATAAAAAATTTTCAAAAACTAAAGCGCTAAACTTTATTTCTCAAATTTTAAATAAAAAATTAAGCTCCAAATTTATTTTTGTTAGCAACAATTTTAGATTTGGAAATAAAAGAGAAGGAAATGTTAAATTACTAAAAAAATATGAAAAATTGTTTAATTATAAAGTTGTTAAACCTGAGCCATTAATTAAAAGCAAAAAGATCGTATCATCATCTTTAATAAGAAATCTTTTAGAAAATGGTCTATTGGATAAAGCTAATAAACTTTTAAAAAGAAACTGGGCAATACAAGGTGTAGTTAAAAAGGGAAGACAAATAGGAAAAAAAATTGGTTTCCCTACCTGCAACATAGACATCAATGATTACGTTTTAGCAAAACCAGGAGTTTATGCCGTCAGGGTTTTGAGAAAAAATAGTGATAAATATCTTAAAGGGATTGCTAATCTTGGATATAGGCCAACATTTAATCAAAAAAAAATATTACTAGAAGTTCATTTATTTAATTTTTCTGGAAATCTTTACAATAAGCTTTTATCAGTAGAGTTTTTAAAGTTTATAAGAAAAGAAAAAAAATTTAAAAATGTTAATCAATTAAGAGTTCAAATTAAAAAAGATTTAAATATTGCAAAAAAGACTAAATGACTAAATCACAAATAAATCTGCCAAAAACAGCTTTTTCCATGAAAGCTAACTTGCCCACCAGAGAACCAGAAATTCTTGAATATTGGAAAAAAATAAATCTTTACGACAAATTAAGAAATGAAAGTAAAGGAAGAGAAAAATTTATTCTACATGATGGTCCACCTTATGCTAACGGAAATATTCATATGGGAACAGCTCTGAATAAAATTCTTAAAGATATAATCGTAAAATTTCATCAAATGGATGGAAAAGACTCTATTTATGTTCCAGGCTGGGATTGCCATGGTTTACCAATTGAATGGAAAATAGAAGAACAGTATAAAAAAAATAAGAAAAATAAAAATGAGGTTCCAATAGTTGAGTTTAGAAAAGAATGTAGAGCATTTGCCGAGAAGTGGATTGAAGTTCATAAAAGTCAATTTAAAAGATTAGGTGTTATAGGGGATTGGGAAAATTATTACTCAACAATGAGCTTCGATGCAGAAGCTCAGATAGTCAGGGAGCTTGGTAAATTTTTAAAAGAAGGAAGTTTATATAAAGGTTTTAAACCTGTGTTATGGTCAACAGTTGAGAAGACAGCACTTGCAGATGCTGAGGTAGAATATCAAGACCATAGATCAGATACAATTTATACATCCTTTAAAGTTAAATCATCTAATCTAAAAGATTTACTTGGAAGTGAAATAGTTATTTGGACAACAACCCCATGGACAATACCAGCCAATAAAGCTTTAGCATTTAATGAGTCCCTTGATTATGTAATTTTGGAAATAAATGATGAAGGTGATTTTAAAAATAGAAAAATTGTTATTGCAGATGCTCTCATTGAATCAGTCGTTAAAGAGTGTGAATTAAAAGAATATAAAAAAATTCTCACGTTCAAAGGTAAAGAATTTAAAAATACTATATGTGATCACCCATTTTTAAATCTTGGTTATGATCATGATATTCCAATGCTAGAGGCTAGATTTGTAACTACTGAGCAAGGAACCGGAATAGTTCACTGTGCACCTAGTCACGGACCTGATGACTTTAATCTTTGTTTGAATAACGGTATCAAAGCAATAGAAACAGTTGATGGAGATGGAAAATATACGAACAATGTCAAATTGTTTGAGGGAATTCATATTTTTAAAGCAAATCCTATTGTAATTGAAAAACTTAGAGAACAAAAAAATTTATTATTTAATGGTGAGCTGGTTCATTCTTATCCACACTCATGGAGGTCTAAGGCACCACTTGTACATAGAGCTACTCCACAATGGTTTATCTCAATGGAAAGTCACAAATTAAGAGATAAAGCATTAAAGGCTATTGATGAAACAACTTTTTACCCAAGCAAAGGTAAAGAAAGATTAAAATCAATGATTGAAACAAGACCTGATTGGTGTGTTTCAAGACAAAGAGTTTGGGGCGTACCTCTTCCGATCTTTGTGAATAAAAAAACAAATGAAATTTTAATTGATGATGAAGTAATAGAAAATATTGCAACTATTTATGAAAAAGAAGGCTCTGATTGTTGGTTTTCGGATGATCCTCAAAGATTTTTAGGGAACAAATATAAAGCTGAAGATTATGAAAAATTGAGTGACATTGTTGAAGTTTGGTTCGATAGCGGTTCAACTCATTCATTCGTTTTAGAAAAAAGAGATGATTTAAAATGGCCAGCATCAATGTATTTAGAAGGATCAGATCAACATAGAGGTTGGTTTCATTCATCATTATTAGAGTCGTGCGGAACTAGAGGAAGAGCACCATTTGAATCGATATTATCGCATGGGTTTGTCGTAGACGGCAAAGGTTTAAAAATGTCTAAATCTTTAGGAAATGTAATTGCTCCTGAGGATATTCTAAAAAAATATGGAGCTGATATTTTAAGGATATGGGTAGCATCGTCAAATTATGCAGAGGATTTAAGAATAGATTATTCTATTCTAGATCAGCACGCAGAGTCTTATAGAAAAATTAGAAATACTTTTAGATATTTACTTGGAAATATAAATGATGATTTTGAAACTATAAACTTTGATAAACTAGAATTAGAAAAACTACCTGAGTTAGAGCAATTAATACTGCATAGAATTTATATTTTAAACAATAATTTTAAAAAATATTTTAATAATTATGATTTTCATAATTTGTATAAAGAACTACTCAATTTTTGTACTGTTGATTTATCTGCTTTTTATTTTGATATTAGAAAAGATAATCTTTATTGTGACTCAAAAGACTCAGAGAAAAGAAAATCAACCATTTTAGTTCTTAATATAATTTTAAATGCATTATTAAAATGGTTTGCTCCAATTTTATCTTTTACAACTGAGGAAATTTATAAATTATTATTCAAAGATCAAAAAAGTATACACCTTGAAAAATTTTTAGAATTTCCCGATAAATTTAAAAATCAAAAACTTAGTGAAAAATGGAGTGAATTAATTAAAATTAGAAATATTTGCAATATAAGTATTGAAGAAAAAAGAGGCAGTAAAGAAATAGGATCAAGCTTAGAGGCTGATTTAAAAATACAAATGAGTCAAAAACTAAAAAATCTTACAGAAAAGACAGATTTTTCCGAAATATGTATTACCTCAAAAGCCGAGGTTAGTTATGAAGATGACGTTGAAACAACAGCAATTACTACCAAAGCAAAGGGAACCAAATGTCCAGTTTGCTGGAAAATAAATGAGGGCCCTTGTCCAAGACATCCTCAATGATTTTAAAAAATTTAAACAAAAGTTTTTTAATAAATATTTCTTTTATTTTTTTAATTTTCTTACTTGATAGAATTTCTAAAATTTACGTAATTAATCTAGATAAGAAGTTACTTGGATCAGAAATATTCTCCTCAAAATATCTAAATATTAGTTTGATTTGGAATGAAGGAATTGCTTTTGGACTTTTGTCTTTTGATCAAGAAAATTTATATAATTCATTAACAATTTTAATAATTTTAATAATTTTAATAATTTTTTTAATGACATTAAAAAGTTCTGGCTTAAAAAAGATTGCATTAATAATGATTTTAGGTGGAGCTTTAGGCAATGTTATAGACAGAATACTTTATAAAGCTGTACCAGATTTTATTGATTTTCATGTTGGAAATTTTCATTGGTTTATCTTTAATGTATCAGATATATTTATTACTTTAGGAGTTATTGGGATGGTTATTTTAGAATTAATTGATAATAGTAAAAAAAATGCTGCTTAGAATTGTATATTTTTCAATACTCTATACTTTTGTTGTATTATTTTTTAATGGTTGCTCTACTGTAAAAGATGCATTTGATCCGCAGAGAAAAAATAGCTCTGAAGAGTTTTTGGTTGAAAAAAAATCACCACTTTCAATGCCCCCAAATTTTAATGAATTACCAGTGCCACAAAATAAAAAAAATAATAATGAAATTTCAAAAGATGATGTTAAAAACTTAATATTGGCTGGGGAAAATAATACAGACGTTAGTTCTAAAAATTCAAATATAAATACTGATACCGATTTGGAAAAATCTATTTTAGATCAGATCAGTAATAATTAATGTTAACAAAAAATATTAATTTTATTAATTTTCAAATAAAGAGGAAAAATCAATTAATTAAAGAAAAATTAAAATTAATTATTAAAGAAAATAATCATGTTATTCAATCTTTAAGTAAAAATTATAAATATAGTTATAAAAAAAGCATAAATAATTTTTTTAAAAAATCATTTAGTTACAGAATAATTGGAATGGGAGGTTCTATTCTAGGTTCCCATGCAATTTATGATTTTTTAAAAGAAAAAATAAGAAAAAAATTTTATTTTATTGAAAACTTACAACCAGTTAAAAGAAAAAAATTTAATTCACGTTACAATAACTTAATTATTTCAAAATCTGGAAATACAATTGAAACTATTATAAATACAAATATCTTTGTAAAGAAAAATGATAAAAATTTAATTTTAACAGAAAACAAAAAAAATTATTTAAATTTACTTGCTAAAAAGTTAAAAGCTGAAATTGTTCATCATAATAACTATATAGGGGGAAGATATTCTGTCTTATCAGAAGTTGGTATGTTGCCTGCAGAATTAATGGGCTTAAATCCAATAAAGTTTAAACAATATAACAACTTAATTAAAAATAAAAATTTTTTAAATCATTTAGTAGTCAATGTAAGCGCTATATTAAATTTTATTAAAAAAAAAAAATTTAATTCAGTCATCATAAATTATGATGAACAATCCTCAAATTTATTTAATTGGTATCAGCAATTGATTGCTGAAAGTTTAGGAAAAAAAGGTAGCGGTTTGTTACCTATAGTTTCAAATATGCCAAAAGATAATCACAGTGTAATGCAATTATATCTTGATGGATTTAAAAATAATTTTTTTACATTTTTTTATGTTAAAGAAAAAAAATCTTTAAATATAAATAATAGTCAAATTTTACATATGCAAAGTTATTTAAAAAGTAAAGATATTGATCATGTCATTCATGCTCAAAAACAAGCTACAGAAACTGTTTTTAAAAATAAGAAAATACCTTTTAGGAGTTTTGAGATTTTAGAAAGAGATGAAAAAACTCTAGGTGAACTTTTTACTTTCTTTATTTTAGAAACAATATTGTTGGGAAGAGTTCTTAAAATCAACCCTTTTAACCAACCAGCAGTAGAGTTAATTAAAACTGAAACAAAGAAAATTTTAGTTTAAATAAATTTTCCAAATATTATTTTAGAAATTCCATATTTTTTTTCTTCAATAATCTTAAATTCCTCTGGAAAATTATCCTTTTCTTTTTTATGTCTATGAATAATTATTATTCCATCTGGTTTAAGAGTTTTGAACTTAGAAATATTATTTAAAATAGTATTAATTTTTTTTTCTTTGTATGGAGGATCTAAAAAAATAATATCAAATTTTTCTTTTTTCTCTAAAAAATCAGAATCAATTAAAATATTTTTTTCAATAATTGAATAATTATTTATAGCTTTTAAATTTAATAAATTTTTTTTTAAGATTGTTAATATTCCTTTGTAATTTTCTACAAAACTTACATGTCTTGCATTTCTAGATAAACATTCCAAACCAAAGGATCCTGATCCAGAAAATAAATCTAAGACATAAGATTTTTCAAGGTTTATTGAAAATTTATTTGAATGATTAATAATATTAAAAATAGATTCCTTTGTTAAATCTTTTAAAGGTCTTGTTTCTTTATCTTTAGGCTCAAGAATTTTTTTACCTTTAAAATTGCCACCAATAATTCTCATTTATCAATAACTTTGTATCCAATATCTTTTCTAAAAAAACCATCTTCCCAATTCAATTTTTCTAAGTTTTCATAGATATTTTTTTTTGCTTCACTGTAAGTGCTAGAAATTGATATAAAATTTAATACCCTTCCTCCAACAGCATATATTTTATTATCTTTTTTTTCTGTTCCTGCATGAAAAAGATAATTTTTTTCATTTAAATTTAATTTCTCAAAATTTTTTATAACTTTATTTTTTTTATATTTGTCTGGATAACCATTTGAGCATAATACGACACACAAACTTTTTTTATTCATCCATTTTATTTCTATTTCATCAAGCTTTTCATCTACACATGATTGAAAAATTTTGATGATATCAGAGTCTAAAGTTGGCAGAATTGTTTGGCACTCAGGGTCACCCATTCTTACATTATATTCAATTAAAAATGGCTCATCCTTAACAATCATTAATCCAGCATACAGAAAACCTTTATATTTTGTTCCTAAATCATTTATACCTTTTAAAGTTGGTTTTATAATTTTTTCTAAAATTTTTTGCTCTAATTCTTCATTAAACAATCTTGATGGTGAGTATGCACCCATCCCTCCAGTGTTTTTACCTTTGTCTCCTTCACCAACTCTTTTATGATCTTGAGCTGAGCCAAAATTTTTGAATGTTTTTCCATCGCTGATAATGAAATAACTCATTTCTTCACCTTCTAAAAACTCTTCAAACAGAATATTTTTTGCAGTTCCAAACTTACCATCAAAAATTTCTTTTACCGCTAAATAAGATTCATTTTTTTCTCTACAAATATAAACACCTTTTCCAGCTGCTAAATTATCCGCTTTAATTACTAACGGGTGTTTTGCATTATCAATGTATCTATAAGAGTCATCAGCATTTTCAAAAATACCAAATTTTGCAGTTGGTATATTATATTTTTTACAAAGTTTTTTTGTAAAAATTTTTGAACCCTCTAATTGTGAAGCAATTTTATTTGGTCCGAAAACTTTTATTCCTAATTTTTCTAGATAGTCCACAATCCCATTTACAAGCGGATCTTCAGGACCAACAACAACAAAATTAACATTATTTTTTTTTAAAAATTCATAAACTGTTTTAAAATCATTTATATCTAATGAAATATTTTCAGCTATCTCAGATGTTCCTGCATTGCCTGGTATACAGTAAATTTTTTCAACTTTATTTGATTTTGATATTGAAAACGTAAGAGCATGTTCTCTTCCTCCACTACCTAAAATTGCAATTTTCATATAACTATTTATATATATCTTAGAAATGAAAAATAAATTAGCTAAATTAAAATATCTACCAAATAACTTTAATGTCTTGGAAGCAGGTGATCATGTAATATGTGCGATTTCAGGCAAAAAAATTATTTTAGAAAATTTAACTTATTGGAATGTGGACAAACAGGAAGCATATTACTCATTTATTGAAGCTTCATTACAACGAGAAAAAGAAAAATAATTTATTATACTTTCCATCTGTCGTGAGTCCAAATCCACTGATCAATATTTTTCAATATCATTTTTTCAAGAATCTCATTTAAATATTTTGTGATTTCAGAAATGCTTCTTGATCTATTTATCTTTATAGGTTTTGAAACATACATTTTAAAATGATGAGCTTTTTTTCTTTCAATATAAATTGGTACAACACTACAGCCATATTTTTTTATTAATTGTGCTGGAATTGTTGTTGTAGTTGCAGGATTTCCAAAAAAATTTATCTTTTCACCTTCTCTAACTCTTTGATCGATCATCAAAGCAATTGAGGTACCCTTTGATAAATAATGTATAATTTCTCTTGTACCAGGTCTCCCTTTTTTAATTTGATTTTTACAAATATCTCTAATTCTAATAGTTTCCATTATTGTGTTTAAATAAGGATTGTTCAGTGGTCGATAAATTGCAGCACAATCAACTCCTGCCTTTTCAATTTGCATTGCCATTAATTCAAAGTTGTTAAAATGACCTGAAATAAAAACAACTTTTTCACCATTTTTTTTTATATTTTTTAAATAATCTAGCCCCTCTATAGAAAAGTATTTTTGTAAATTATCATTTTTAAAATTTTTTAAATGTACATATTCTGAAAATATTCTTCCATAATTTCCAAGAACATTTGAAGCTATTTTTTCATAGTTATTCTTTTTATCAATATTGGCTTTTTTAAGATTATTTTTGATTAATTCTTTTGATCTAAAAAATGGCCCAAGATACTTACCTATTAGAAATCCTAACTTAGAGGATGCTCTGAACCCAATTATCTCAAAGATAATAAAAAAAATTTTTATAATAATAAATTGAATTATATGGTTTATTTTTTTCATATTTTCGATTTAAGAAATTTTTTTAACTTACTTATATTTTTAATTTTTAATTTAACTTTTAAAAAATTTATACCCTTTTGCTGCTTTTTAGTTAATCTTAAAAAATCTTTTTCCGTGGTAATTATGTTAAACTTATTTTTATCAGCTATATTCTTAATATTATTTATTGTTTCATCCGACATACTATAATGATCAGGAAAAATAAATTTTTCTTTTATTTTAAATTTAAATTTCTTAAGGGTATTTTCAAATTCATGTGGATTTCCTATACCACAAAAAAATAAAAATTTATTTTTTAAATTATGTTTTTTAAGATTGATAGGTTCATATATTGCATCAAAAATTTTTAAACTATTATTTATTTTTTTAATCTTGTTTTTTAACTTTTGATTTTGTTTAAAACCATTAAGAAAAACAATATCATAATTTTTTAATTCGTTTGAGTTCTCCCTTAAAGGACCTGCTGGTAAAAGAAAATTATTTCCAAAACCTTCATAAGAATTGATGCATACAATTTTTAAATCGTATTCTATATTTTTTTGTTGCAAGCCATCATCTAGAATAGCCAAATCAAAGTTTTTTTCTGCATTCTTCAACGCATCTACTCTATTTTCTGATGATATGATTTTACCACGTGTTTTTAGTAAATTATATTCATCTTTTTGATTGGTGTATTTCTTTTTAATAAATACAGTTTTAAATTTAGTACTGAGCAACTCATTTAACTCTACTGCCAAAGATGTTTTTCCAGTACCACCTGCACTTAAATTACCTATGCAAATTGTTTTTATTTTAAAATTATTTTTGATATTAATTTTTTTTAAAAAGTTAATAAAGAAAGTAATTAATGTTAGAGGAAATAGCAAAAGAGAGATAAAATTTTTTGTTTTCCAAAAATTTGGTTTCATGAAAATCATTGAATATATTTTTCAATAATACGTACGTTATTATCTAAAATTTTATTTCCATTATCAAAAATATTTTTTCTTTTATTGAATGGTAATTTTTTATTTATTTTTGACAAAACTATATCTCTCATTTTAGAAATCTTTGAGGCTGTATAAGATATTTTATTTATTTTTAAATATTCATATATTTCTGTAAAATTATTAATATTAGGTCCATTTATAATATAATTACCTAATCGAGCAGCCTCTAATGGATTTTGTCCTCCATGGTTTACGATTGACCCGCCTATGAAAGCAATGTTAGAAAGATTATAAAAATTCTTTGTTTCACCAAAAGTATCAACTAAATAAATATCTGTTTTTATTGATATTTTTTGTTTTGTGGAGTGCCTCACCACATTGAGTTTAAATTTTTTTAAATCATTAATTATATTTTCTGATCGATTAATGTGTCGTGGAATTATAACTGTAAGCAAATTAGGTAAATATTTTTTTAATTCGATGTGTAATTTAGATACTAATATTTCTTCAGAATCATGAGTACTACCAGCACAGAAAATTTTAAATTTTTTAAACTTTCTAAATAATTCTAAATTTCTTTTACTCAGGAGTATTTTTTCTCCGTAGTATTTTATATTTCCTGCTGGAATAATTTTTTTAATACCAAGAATTTTAAGATATTTTTTTGTTTCTGTGTTTTGAGGGAGAGCAATTGAGATCTTACTAAAGATTTCTTTTGCAAAACTTTTAAAAATTAACCATTTCTTAAAACTAGACTTTGTAAATCTTGCATTTAATAAAATTATTGGAATTTGATGTTTTTCTAAATTTTTAATCATATTTGGCCAAATTTCTGAATCTACAAAAATTGCCACTTCAGGTTTCCAAAAATTGATAAATTTTTTTGTTAAAAAGTTAGTATCTAAAGGAAAAAACTTATGAATTGTTTTTTTAAATTTTTGTTTTTTGAAAATTTTTGACGAACTAATTGTAGACGAGGTTATGATTATTTTTTTTATTTTTTTATTTTTTTCTAGTTTATTTACAACTGGTATTATGCTCATTAATTCACCAACACTGACTGCATGAAACCATATTGTTTTTTGTAAATTTTTTCTTGAATAAACACAATACTTTTCTTGAAATCTATTTATGTCTTCTTTTTTATTTAAAATTCTAAAAACAAAAATTATTGGTGATAATAAAAATAAAATATTTGTTAATATACCGTATAAAAAAAACATCAATTTTGTTTTATTTGTCTTTCATAAAAATTTTTATAAACACTTGAAGCTGACAAAAGTTCCTTATGATTACCAGAGTCTATAATTTTTCCTTGATCAACAACATATATCTTGTCAGATCTAAGAATGGTTGATAATCGGTGAGCTATTACGATAGTAGTTTTATTTAATATAAGTTTATTTAGTGCTGATTGAATTTTTTCTTCTGTTTCAGAATCTAGAGATGATGTTGCCTCATCAAGTAAAATTATCTTACTTTTTTTCAAAAATGCTCTAGCTATTGATAATCTCTGTTTTTCTCCTCCTGATAATTTAACTCCATTTTCTCCAATTTTTGTTTCATATTTATTATCTAAATTTTCAATGAAATCTTTACACATAGCATTTTCTGCTGCTTCATAAATTTCTTCTAAACTAGCATCTGGATTTGCATACTTGATATTATTCAAGACAGTATCATCAAAAAGAGTTACATTTTGATCTACAATTGAAATTTCTTTTCTTAAAGAATTTAAGTTTATTTTTGAAATGTCTTGTTCATCTATTTCGATATTACCTTCATTTGGTGAATAAATTCTAGGTATCATATTAAGTAAAGTTGATTTTCCTGATCCGCTATGTCCAACTAAAGCTGTCATTTTTCCTCCTGAAAATTCAGCAGAAATATTTTTTAAAACTTTATTTTCGAAATTTGATTTGTAAGAAAAATTAATATTATTAAATAAAATATTACCATCTTTCAAATCTAAGCTTTTGCTATCTTCATTAGACTTAATTTCAACTTCCATATCCACTATTGGCAAAATTCTTTTTGCAGCTGCCAATCCTTGACCAATTGCAACGTTTACTTTTGTAAGAGTTTTAACTGGTTGATAAGCTAACATCATTGCTGCTAAAAATGAGAAAAAATTATTAATTCCTAATTCCTCATTAATTATCAGTTTTCCAGAATAAAAAATTAATATTGCAATCATTATTCCAGTCAGAACCTCCATTACTGGAGCAGATCTGATATACACAGCAGCTATTTTTGCAGATTTTTCCTTAAGATTACTTACAAATATTTCAGATCTAGAGTTTTCAAAATCCTCTCGTTGAAAAATTTTTATTATTTTATGATTTTTAAATAAATCAATTAAATACCTATTTAAATCTCCAGATCTTTCTTGTGCCTGAGTAGAAACTTTATCCATTCTTTTACCAAGAACTTTAGCAGTTATAGATGCTAGAGGTATCATAATGATTGCTATTAAAGATAATTTCCAATTTTGATAAAACATTACTACTAATAACCCAATTAATGTAAGACCATCTTTAAATAAACTAAGGAATGCATCTGATAGCATTCTTGTTATTTGTTGAACGTCAAAATTTAAATTTGAAATATAATTACCTGAGTGCTTATTTTCTATAGTTTCTGTATCTGCTTTAATAAATGAATTAAGCATATCTATTTGAATTATTTTTTTAACTTCTTCAGCTACATTTATCATAATTAATTTTGCAAAATAAAGTGAGATACCTTTAGTTGTGAAAGCTAAAATAATAGCAAAGGGAATTAGTACTATTAAAGTTTGATCTTTATTTATGAAAATTTTTTCAATTGCTGGATCTAATAACCAGGCTGTTGCGGAAGTACTAATTGCAACTAACACTGATAGTAGGGCAGCCAAAACTATTTTAATTATAAATTTGCTCGTATATTGATTATAAAGTCTCTTAAAAATAACAGTATTATTCATTAATATCCTAAATTAGTTTTCCAATAAAAATATTTATTAGCACGAGCATTCCTAAAAAATTATTACTTTTAAATTTATTTAAACAATCAAATGTGTTTGAGGGATCTAATCTTTTAATTTGGAAAATAAAAAGTTGTATTGCTGGTAAGGTCAAAAAAACAAAATAGTAAAATTTAAAGTTCATCTTTATTCCTACAAAAATTAATGAGATGATAAAAATCAAATAGCAAAATAGTAAAAACTTTTTTGGATCATTCTTAAATTTAATTGAAGTTGATTTTACTCCTATAATTTCATCATCCTTAATGTCTTGAAATCCGTATATTGTGTCGTAGCCGAGTGTCCAAAATATGGCTCCCACATAAAAAGCTATAGAAACTAAAGATATATCGTTAGATATAGAGATCCAAGCTAAGACTAGACCATAATTAAATGTCACTCCTAAAAATAATTGTGGCCAGTAAGTAATTCTTTTCATCAAAGGATAAGTAAATGCGAATGGCATTGATAACAGAGCCATGTAAATTGTAAATTTGTTAAAATTTATTAATACTAAAAAGGCTAACCCACACAATGTAATTGAATAAATTAAAGCAAGTTTTACTGATACTTTACCAGATGCTATAGGTCTATTTTTTGTACGTTCAACTTTTTGGTCAAAATTCTTATCAGCTATATCATTTACGATACAACCCGCTGAACGCATCAAAATTGAACCAGCCAGAAATAGAAAACTAAAAAAAAAATAATCATTTATAGAGGAATTAAAATCATAAACTAATGTTAGTCCCCAAATGCAGGGCCAAAATAACAACATAAAACCAATTGGTTTTTTTAATCTTGTTAGCTCAATAAATAATTTTATTTGGTTCATAATTTACTTGTAAATAACAAAGGCTAGATTCATAATCAAATTGATTCGTATGAATATAGATTACACAGTCACAGCATTAATGTTTCCTGCAATTCCTTTGCTAATGGGAGTGTATAGTAATAGGTTTCATTCTTTGAGTATTCTAATTCGTCAGCTTCATGATGAACATGTTTATGAAAAACATATTCCACCTGAATGGAAGAAGCAGTTTATTAATTTGAGTGGTAGAATAACGCTTTTGAGATGGACAATATTATTTGCTGCATTTGGATTTTTATTTAATATGCTTACAGTATTTGCTCTTTATTTAGATGAAGTTTTTCTTGCTAGAGTAATCTTTGGATCCTGTTGTCTATCAATGATTATATCTATAATTTTTTTTATAAGAGAAATTCAAATATCAACAAATGCACTTAAGTTACATATGTCAGATATGGATGTCGACGTTAGCTAGGAATTATTACAGCAGGTCCTAAAATTTTTCTTCCTTCAAGATCTTGATGAGCTTTAATTGCTTCTTCTAACTTATACCTCTTAAAAATATTAATTTTAACTTTTCCAGAACTAATTTTTTCAAACATTATTTTTGATGCTTCATCTAGCTCTTCTCTTGTTGAAAGGTATTGTTGCATAGATGGTCTTACAAGATACAGACCTTTTGGTTGAATGACTTTTGGCACATTAATATCTGATAATGGACCTGATGCGTTTCCAAACGAAACCATCATTCCCCTTATCGCTAAGCATTCAATTGATCCATCCAATGTGTCTTTTCCAACTCCATCGTATACGACAGGAACACCCTTGCCATTTGTAATTTCCAAAACTTTTTTTGCAAAATCTTCTTTGTTGTAATTGATTACATGATCGTAACCATTTTCTTTTGCTATATTTACTTTTTCATCTGAACCAACTGTACCTATAACAGTACAACCTAAACTTTTCGCCCATTGTCCAAAAATCTGGCCAACTCCGCCAGCAGCTGCGTGGAATAAAATTGTTTCTCCTGATTTAACAGGGTAAGTTTTGTGTAAAAGGTAAAAAGTAGTTAGTCCTTTTGTCATTAAAGTTGCTGCTATTTCAAGATCAATACCATCTGGTACTTTCACCAAATTTTTAGTTGGATAGTTTCTGTGTGAACAATATGAACCTAAAGGAATACCTGCATAAGAAATTTTATCACCAACTTTGAAGTCTTTTACATTTTCTCCAACATCAGTAATAACTCCAGCGCCTTCTAAACCTAAACCAATTGGTAGTTTTAATGGGTACAAACCTGATCTATGGTAAGTATCAATGTAGTTTAGACCAATTGCTTTTTGTTCAATGGTTACTTGGTCTGGACCAGGTTTATCTAAAGATATATCCTTAACTTCTAAAACTTCAGGTCCACCAGTTTTATTAATTTCTACAGCTTTCATAATTTATTTTACAAACGTACCATTATGATAATCTTGAACTGCTTGCAAGATTTCTGCTTTAGTATTCATGACAAATGGTCCACCTCTAGCTATTTCCTCATTAATTGGTTTACCTGAAATTACTAAAAATTTAGCATTTGATTTAGCTTTAACTGTTAAATCTTCACCTCTAGTTAGTAATATTAAAGTACTAT
>CACJFA010000020.1 GCA_902592545.1 uncultured Pelagibacteraceae bacterium
GGGTCACAAACACATGTTATAACGCTTT
This sequence comes from uncultured Pelagibacteraceae bacterium, assembly GCA_902592545.1. Classification (GTDB taxonomy): domain Bacteria; phylum Pseudomonadota; class Alphaproteobacteria; order Pelagibacterales; family Pelagibacteraceae; genus Pelagibacter. The sequence goes on from CACJFA010000020.1 coordinate 29, forward strand.
AGACATCCATATTGATCAAGGAAGAGGTCAAAAAACAGCTTTGATCTACGATAGTCCTATTACAGGTAATAAAAGTAAGTTCACTTATGAGGAATTAAGGTCAAAGGTCTCTAAATTCGCAGGGGCATTGAAAGCTCAAGGGGCCAATAAAGGAGACCGAGTGATTATTTACATGCCAATGATCCCTGAAGCAGTAGTTGCCATGCTTGCTTGTGCAAGAATTGGTGCAATTCACTCTGTTGTTTTTGGTGGATTTGCCTCAAATGAGCTTGCAAGTAGAATTGATGACAGTAAAGCAAAGTTATTAGTAACTGCTTCCTGTGGTTTTGAACCAGGTAGAACGGTTGAGTACAAACCATTAGTCGATGAAGCTATAAAAATAGCCAATCACAAAATTGAAAAGATGATTTTGTTTCAAAGACCTGGTCATGAGGTTAAATTAAACGCTCCAAATGAGGTCAGCTGGGAGGAAGTTGTCTCTAATGCAAAAGATGCTGACTGTGTTGAGATGAACTCAAATGAGTTTGCATATATTTTATATACTTCAGGTACAACAGGAACTCCAAAAGGTATAGTAAGAGATATTGGCGGTCACATTGTTGCTCTCAAGTGGACTATGAAAAATATCTACAACATAGATACTGATGATATTTGGTGGTCAGCGAGTGACATTGGTTGGATTGTCGGACACTCTTATATTGTCTACGCTCCTTTATTTAAAGGGTGCACTACAGTTTTGTTTGAAGGTAAGCCGGTAGGAACACCTGATGCTGGTGCTTTCTGGAAAATAATATCTGACTATAAGGTAAAGTCTCTATTTACAGCTCCGACAGCTTTTAGAGCAATCAAGAAAGAGGATCCTGAGGGTAAATTTTTCTCAAAATATGATCTAAGCAGTTTTGAAAGTCTGTTTCTTGCTGGAGAAAGAGCTGATCCAGATACTATAAAGTGGGCCGAGAATTTATTAAAAGTTCCAGTCATTGATCATTGGTGGCAAACAGAGACTAGCTGGGCAATTAGCTCAAATTGTACTGGAATAGAAATGATGGAAACAAAATATGGTTCAGCCTGCAAAGCTGTCCCTGGATATGATGTAAAAATCATCAAACCAGATCAGTCTTTAGCTAAATCAAACGAAATGGGAGACATTGTTGTAAAACTTCCTTTACCTCCAGGTACATTCCCGACATTATGGAATGCTGACGAACGGTATAAAGAAAACTATATGTCTAATTACGAGGGATATTACCAAACCTATGATGCAGGTCACATCGATGATGATGGATATATTTGGATAATGTCTAGAACTGATGACATAATTAATGTAGCTGGTCATAGATTATCTACGGGTGCGATTGAAGAAGTTTTATCAGAACATCAATCTGTTGCTGAATGTGCGGTACTTGGAATTGCAGATAAATTAAAAGGTCAATTACCTATCGGATTAGTAGTTTTAAAATCAGGTGTTGATAAAGATAATGAGACTATATCTAAAGAATGTGTGCAAATGGTAAGAGATAAAATCGGACCAGTTGCTGCATTTAAAGTAGTTATTGTTATTAAAAGATTACCAAAAACAAGATCGGGTAAAATCTTAAGAGGAACAATTAGAAAAATTGCTGATGGTGTTGAATATAAAGTCCCTCCAACAATAGATGATCCAGCAATATTAACCGAAATAAAAGAAGATTTAATTCATCACAAAATTTTAAACAATGGTTAAAACATACTTATTTCTTGCAGGTGCAGTGTTTTTTGAGGTTGCTGGTACAATGTTATTACCTATAACTCAAAATTTTACAAAACTAATCCCAACAACTGCTCTTGCATTCTTTTATCTTTGTGCTTTCTATCTTTTAACTTTTGTAGCAGATAAAATTCCTATCGCTATTATGTACGCAACGTGGAGTGGTCTTGGAATTTTTACAATTGCAATTCTTGGGTATATATTCTTTAAACAAACATTAGCTTGGCAAGCAATACTGGGATTATTTTTAATTGTAATTGGTGTGATACTTGTAAATAGTTTTACCGGAAGGCTTAGCTAAACTGCAAAGGTTTTCCATCAGGATCACCTAAAATTTTGCCATCCTGCATTTTAATTTTTCCTGCAATAATTGTATGGGTAGGTGTTCCTTTAAATTTAAATCCATTAAAAGGTGACCATTTACATTTACTCTCAATATTTTCATTTTTAATTTCAATTGTTTTATTCATATCCACAATTGTAAAGTCAGCATCAAAACCTTCTTTGATAAATCCTTTATTTTTTATTCCAAAAATTTTCACTGGATTTTCACAAACAAAGTTCATCAATTGGTTTAAAGATAATTTTCCATCATTTATATGATTTAACATTACAGGCATCAAAGTTTGAACTCCTGGCATTCCTGAAGGTGTGTTAGGATACACCTTATCTTTGTTTTCTTTTAAATGAGGAGCGTGATCTGATCCAATAGTGTCATTAAAATTGTTTCTCACCCCATACCATAATCTGTCATAATGAGATTTATCTCTTAACGGTGGGTTCATCTGAGCATAAGTCCCAAGCTTATCATAACAGTCTGGAGCATATAGAGTTAAATGCTGGGGAGTAATCTCAAATGTAATATTTCCTTTGTGTTGTGATAGAAAATCAATTTCTTCTTTTGTTGTAATATGAAGTACATGAGCTTTTTTGTTATGCTTTTCTGCAATTCGAACAATTCTTCTAGTAGATGCTATTGCACATTCTGCACTTCTCCATACTGGATGGGTATGAACATCACCCTCTTTTATTAATTTCTTATTAACTTTTAAAATTGCCTCATCTTCAGAATGAACTGCCACAACTTTAGAAGCGTTTTGAAAAACCTTGTCTATGTCATCCTCTTCAGCAACTAATAAATTACCCGTTGATGATCCTGCAAAAAGCTTAATTCCACAACACCCTTCCAAACCTTCTAGACTAGCTAAATCATCTGCATTATCTGCTGTTGCTCCAAAATAAAAAGCATAATTGGAATACATTCTGTTTTTAGCGAGATCTAGTTTTCTTTGAAACTCTTTCATATTTGAAGTTGGCGGATTAGTATTAGGCATTTCAAATACACTGGTTATTCCTCCCACTATTGCCGCTCTACTACCTGAATGAAGATCTTCAGTATCCGTTGAACCCGGTTCTCTAAAATGTGTTTGGGTATCTATACAACCAGGTAATACTGTTTGTCCTTCTGCATTAATTATCTCTTTTGCTTCTTCTGAAATTTGTCCAATCTGTTGAATTTTTCCATCTTTTATAGCAACATCAACCTCTTTTAACTCACCATCGATGTAACATTGTCCGTTTTTAATTATAAGATCTAACATTTTGAGAAATTGTTATTATATTACATTCTATAATTAATCAATTATGAATATTAAAAACGTTTACATTTTAGATGACAGAGCAATTCTTTATATTAACGGAGAAGATTCAAAAGAGTTTCTTCAAAATCTTATCAGTAACGACATAAACAAAGTAAGCGATGTAAATAGTTCTTTTAGTTCCTTGCTTACACCTCAAGGTAAATTTTTATATGAATTTATAATTGTAAAACATAAGTCTGGATATATTTTGGATTGTGAAAAACCTCAGGCAGAGGAGTTATTCAAGCAATTATCCCTATATAAGCTAAGATCAAAAGTTGAAATTCTTAACTTAACTAATGAATTTGTTGTAGCAGCATTTTCTCATGAAAAATTCTTAACTTTTGATGAAGCAAAAGATCAACCTGGATACACAATTAAATATAGAGAAGATCCAATATTTTTAGATCCAAGAAATAAGGATTTGGGTGCGAGATTAATAATTAATTTAGAAAAACTTTATTTATCTTTAAAAAAACTAGATCTTCATGATGCAAACCTTAAAGAATATTATTCATTAAGTCATAGTCTTGGAATAGTTCCAAAAGATTTAAATAAATTAAAAGACAAATTGTTTGGTATTGAATGTAATTTTGAAGAATTAAACGGAATTGATTTCAAAAAAGGTTGTTATGTTGGTCAAGAAAATACAGCACGAATTAAATTAAAGAACAAACTTTCAAAAAGATTGTTTCCAATTAATTTAATTAATGGAAAACTACACGAAGGGGAAAGTATTTATAATAATGAAATTGAAATAGGTAAGGTTTTAATTGATAGCGACTACCCTTTTGCTTTAATTAAATACTTAAACGAAAACTTTGATGAAAAAGCAAATTTTAAAACAAAAGAAGCTTCAATAAATATTAATAAACCTGATTGGATAAAAAACTAATTTTCTTATTTAAATAAATAAACAATAATTAAAATTATAAAGACTATAATAATCCAAATACTGAGATTTTTAAGAAATTGCTTTAATTTAGAATTTGATTGTAAAAAACTTGGAAGAACTAAAAGCAAAACCCCTACCATAAATATTACAGAAAGTAATTTATCCATCAAAAACTCCTATATAAAATTCACTTTGGTGCGGTCGGAGAGACTCGAACTCTCATGGACTAAGTCCACACGGCCCTCAACCGTGCCTGTCTACCAATTTCAGCACGACCGCGATATGTCCCATAATAAATGAATGACAATTATGATTCAAATTGGTAAAAATCCTCATGGAATTTACACAAGAAGTACGTAAAGCGACAGATCCTATTTATCAAAAAATTTCTAAGGTAATGCCTGAAATTGAATGGTCGGTACATGCTCCGTATATTCATAAAATCAATAAATTAAAAAAAGAAAAGAATGCCGTAATTCTTGCTCACAACTATCAAACACCAGAAATTTATCATGGTGTAGCAGATTTTTCTGCAGATTCTTTAGCATTAGCAGTTGAAGCCTCAAAAACTTCAGCTGATATTATTTTAATGGCTGGAGTACATTTTATGGCTGAGACTGCAAAATTAATGAGCCCGGATAAAAAAGTTATTCTTCCTGATATGAATGCCGGGTGTTCTTTATCATCCTCAATTACTGGTAAAGATGTGAGATTATTAAAAGAGAAATACCCAGGAGTACCTGTTGTATCTTATGTAAATACTTCTGCTGAAGTAAAAGCTGAAACAGATGTTTGTTGCACATCAGCAAATGCAGTCAAAATTGTTAAATCACTTGGTGTAAAAAAAGTAATATTTTTACCTGATGATTATCTTGCAAAGTATGTTGCATCTCAGACTGATGTAGAAATTATATCCTGGAAGGGAATTTGTATTGTTCATGATCAATTTAATAAAAAAGAAATAGAAGATATTAGAAAAAATAATCCAGGGATTAAAATTATAGCACACCCAGAGTGCCCACCTGATGTAATTGAAGCAAGTGATTTTGCTGGATCAACATCTGGAATGATAAAATATGTAAAAGATAATCAACCAAAAAAAGTAATGATGGTTACTGAGTGTTCGATGAGTGACAATATTCAAATAGAAAATCCAAATGTAGACTTTGTTAAACCATGTAATATGTGTCCCCATATGAAGAAAATTACACTTCCAAAGATATTAGATTGTCTAGAGAATGAGACTGGTGAAATTATTATGGACAAAGAAACAATTGAGAAAGCTAGAATATCTGTAGAGAGAATGGCAGCTATTGGCAGATAAATAAGTGTCAAAAATAAAACTTAGCAAAGAATTTATCAAAAGCGCTGTTAAGCTAGCATTGAATGAAGATCTTTACCCTTCAGGAGATATTACTTCAAGTTTAATTAATAAAGATAATATTGTTACTATTAAATTAATTTCAAATCAAAAAGCAATTGTTGGGGGATTGTTGTTTGCAAAAGAAGCATTTTCGTTAATTGATAATAAAATAAAATTTATTGTTAAGAAAAAAGATGGTTCTAGAGTTAAAAAAGGAAATTTAATAGCTTTAATAAAAGGCAATGCGAAAAATATTCTAATCGCTGAAAGAGTAGCTTTAAACTTTTTGTCTCATATTTCTGGGATAGCAACTAAAACAAATGAGTTTGTTAAATTAGTAGGAAAAAAAACTAAAATTTGTTGCACAAGAAAAACAATTCCTAACTTAAGGGTTATCCAAAAATATGCTGTTAAATTAGGAGGTGGCACTAATCATAGATTTAATTTAAGCGATGAATATTTAATTAAAGATAACCATATTGCTAGTTCAGATTTAAAGGGTTTGGTTTTAAAAGCTATTAAAAATAGAAAAGGAAAAAAAATTACTGTCGAAGTTGATACAATCAAGCAACTTAGATCAATTTTAGGTCTAAAATTTAATAGGGTTCTCTTAGATAATATGAGTATTAAAAATTTAAGAGAAAGTGTAAGAATTGCAAAAAAATATTATGAAACCGAGGCTTCAGGTAACGTTTCTTTAAAATCTGTTAAAGCTATTGCATCTACTGGAGTTAGCAGAATTTCTGTAGGAAGTATTACACACAGTGCTCCTGCTGTTGATTTTAAATTAGAGATTTAATTCACAAACTTAGATAAGTCTGGTTTAAAGTAGTTAGGACCTTTCATTACTTTTCCAGACTCATTGTAAATTGGTTTTCCATTTTCATCTAACTTGCTCATATTGGAATTTTGGACCTCATCAAAACATTTATCCAAATCAATTCCAAAGGCGTGCCCTGCTCCATAAGTTACATATAATATGTCTGTTAACGCATCAGCTACTTCCAATAAATCCTTATTATTCATAGCTTCTGTAAGTTCTTCTAATTCCTCTTTAATTAGGTCTAACCTTAATTTATTTATTTTATCAGTACTAAATGAAGGTTTAGTTTTAACTTCCTGACCAAAAGTTTTCATGAAAGTGCCTACTTTACTAAAATTCGACATAATGCTCCTGTATGTTTTTTAAAATTTATTGTATGTTAATAATTATTTGTTACTTAAAAATTAATCAATGAAATTAAGAAAAGAATTTGACAGTATTGGAAGCATAAACGTTCCTAAGGATAAATACTGGGGTGCATCTACTCAAAGATCTAATAAGTTTTTTAATATTGGTAAAATTTTAGTTAATATTTCAATCATTAAATCAATAGCTATCATTAAAAGATCAGCCGCTATAGTTCACGCTAAAGACAAATTAATTGATAGTAAAATTTCCAAAGCAATAATCAAAGCTTCAGATGAGGTAATTAGAGGTAAATTAGATGAAAACTTTCCTTTAAAAGTCTGGCAAACAGGTTCTGGTACACAGACAAATATGAATGTTAATGAGGTTATTGCCAACAGAGCAATAGAAATCTTAGGTGGAAAAAAAGGAACAAAAAAACCTGTTCATCCAAATGACCACGTAAATAAATCACAATCTACAAATGATGTTTTTCCAACTGCAATGCACATCTCGATTGCTAAAGAAACTATTTCTAAAATGCTGCCAAGCTTAAAAATTTTAGAAAAGGAGCTAAAAAGAAAATCTAATGAATTTAAAAACATAGTTAAAATTGGAAGAACTCATTTACAAGATGCAACACCGTTATCGCTTGGACAAGAATTTTCAGGTTATCATTTTCAAATTAAAAAAAGTATTGAGAGAATAGAATATGCTTTAAAAGAAATACTGTTTCTTGCTCAAGGTGGAACAGCTGTAGGGACCGGAATAAATTCAAAGAAAAATTTTGATAAAAAAATAATAAAAGAAATTGCTAAATTCACAAAAATTAAATTTAAACCAGCTCCAAATAAATTTGCTGAGCTTGCGGCTCATGATGCAATCGTTAATTTTTCTGGTGCGTTAAATACTTGTGCGGTAGCTTTAATGAAAATATCAAATGACATTCGTTTCTTAGGCTCTGGCCCAAGAGCTGGCTATGGAGAATTAATTCTACCCGAGAATGAACCAGGCTCATCCATTATGCCAGGAAAAGTAAATCCAACACAATGTGAGGCTGTAACAATGGTTTGTGTTAAAGTAATTGGAAACCACAATGGAATAACTATGGCAGGATCACACGGCCATTTTGAACTTAACGTATTTAAGCCTTTAATTGCTCATAACATCTTACAATCAATCGACTTGATTGCTGACAGCACAAAAAATTTTGCTCTATATTGTGTCAATGGAATAAAAGCTAATAAAAAGAAAATCCAAGAACATCTAGATAATTCACTTATGCTAGTAACTGCTTTAGCTCCACATATTGGTTACGATAATGCAGCAAAGATAGCAAAAACTGCACTCAAAAATAATACTACTTTAAAATATGAAACTTTAAAAACGGGATTAATTAATGAAAAAGATTACAATAAGATAGTTGACCCTAAAAAGATGATCTATCCAGCATAACTCTTAATTGCCTCATTTAATAAGTTTTTAAAATAAATTTTATTTTGTAAATCATCTTTTTTTAAAATTACATTACTTAAAATTTTATTAACATTATCATTAATTTTGTTATCAATTTTAATATCTTTTAATGCAGCTATTTTTTGATCGAAATTATAAGTAAAATTTAAATCTATACGACCAATTTTATTTCTATAATTTTTAGGTGTTAAAAGAAATTTATATACCTCGTTATAATCTTTAACATTTATTTTTAATTTTCCATCCAAAACTAACTCTCCATTTCTAACAAAAATTAAACTTTCCAATAATTCAAAATCTGCAATATCTCTCCATTCAAATTTTGTATTATCTGTGTCGATTAAACCTTCTTTGATTTTTGAATTTAACTTTATATTTTTAAAGTTAGAATTCTTATAAATACTGTTTGCATTAATATATAATTTTAAATCAATATTTTTATTATTAAATATTTCTGTTTTCAAAAGTTGAGCTACAAATGCATTATTGCCAAATAGATAATTCAAATTTATTTCATCTAAGCTACCCTCTAAATTTGCAAAAAAAGGTTTGAAATTAAATTTGCCTATATAGGTAACATCTGGTTGATCAATTTTGTCAAATATATGAAAATCAAATGAATTTTTTTCAATTTTATAGTCTATAAGTCTTTTTATTTTATTTAAATTAAACTTTGATTTGCCAACTTTTTTATCTTTTTCAAAGGTCAACTCATTTTCAATATTAAGTTTCATTAAATTAAGATTAATTGTAGATAAATTTTTCTTTTTATCGTCACTAAAAAAGGACTCTATTGAGAAAGGAATATTAAATATTTCATTTTCTGAATAAAAAATATTTTTTAGTTCTTTTGAATCAAAATAATATTTCATTTTGAAAATTTTGGTTATAAATAAAATTTCATCTTCCATATGTTTAAAAAAAACATTACTATTATTAATTATTATATCTCCATCTTGGAAATTTCTATTTAACAGCTCTAAAAAGAAATTATAATTTTTTGTATTTAAATGAAAATTAGCATTTTCTAAAATTAAATCCCTTACTCCGATATTTTTTAAAGAAAAAAGATCATCATATGAGATAAAAATTTTTAATTTACTAATTTTTGAGATTTCATTTTCATTATAAAAAATCTTAGAATCTGTGATTATAAAATGTGGTTTGGGGAAAAAATTATATTTTATATTTTTAGAAAATTTAAAATTTAAATCAAATTTATTTTGAAGCTCATTTTTCAGCTCTTTTGAAACATCATTTTGATTGTAAAAAGTAGGTAATAATAAATAAGAAATAAAAACAACAAAAAGTGCGACAAAAGTTAAAATTATTTTATTATTTTTAAATAAAAAGCTTAGATTCTTAAAATTTAACTTGTTTAAATTTTTTTCTAAAAGATTATTAATAAAATCATTAATGTTTTTTAAATGTTTAACGAAAAAATTTGTTTTGCTCATAACAATCAAGAGATCTTATAAAGGATTATTTTAAATGATAAACAAAGATTATTTAGAAAATTTAAATGATGCCCAAAAAGAAGCTGTTCTTCATCTGGACGGCCCACTTTTGATCGTGGCTGGGGCCGGATCTGGAAAAACAAAAGTTTTAACTTCCAGAATTGCTAATATTATTAAAGAAAAAAAAGCATTTCCAAATCAAATCTTAGCAGTAACATTTACTAATAAAGCTGCTAAAGAGATGCAAATTAGAGTAAGCAAAATACTTGGCTCTAATGCGGTCGGACTTTCATGGCTAGGCACATTTCATTCTATTTGTGCGAAATTATTGCGAAAACATGCTTCAGCAGTAAATCTTAATTCCAATTTTACTATAGTAGACACGGATGATCAGATCAGACTTATAAAAAATATTTGCAAGGCTGAAAATATTGATATCAAACAATTGTCTCCAAGATTTATATTGGCAATAATTGATCGTTGGAAAAATAAAGGATTTTATCCAAATGAAGTAGTAATAAATAAAAAAGATCTTTATGAAAAAACAATTCTACCACTCTATAAAATTTATCAACAAAAGTTAACTGACCTAAACTCTTGTGACTTTGGTGATCTTATATTACATGCTGTAAAGATTTTGGAATTCAATTCAGACATTAGGGAAATATATTCAAAAAATTTTAAATATATCCTTGTTGATGAATATCAAGATACAAATTTTATTCAAAGTAAATGGCTGAATCTTTTATCAGAAAAAAACAAAAATATTTGCTGTGTTGGAGATGATGATCAATCTATTTATAGTTGGAGGGGAGCAGAGATTAAAAATTTTTTAGAATTTGACCAAGTTTATAAAAATACGAAAGTTATAAGATTAGAACAAAATTATAGATCTTCTCAAAATATTTTATCTGTCGCTTCAAATCTTATCTCTAATAATCAAAATAGAGTTGGTAAAACATTAATTACTACTATGGAAGAAGGTGATTTGGTTAAATTAAACTGTTTTAAAAATGGTAAAGATGAAGCTATTGGAATTTCAGACGAAATAGAAAAAAATATAAAAAAAAAATTTTCTTATAACAATATTGCAATCCTAGTTAGAGCTATTTTTCAAACTCGTGAATTTGAAGAAAGATTCCTTAAAATTGGTATGCCTTATAGAATATTAGGTGGCACAAAATTTTATGAAAGAGCTGAAATAAAGGATTGTGTTGCTTATCTAAGATTAATTTATCAAGAAAAAGATGATCTTGCTTTTGAAAGAATAGTAAATAACCCTAAGAGATCAATAGGTGATAGTACTTTAAAAAATATTCATGAGTTTGCAAAAGAAAATAATTTAAATTTAGAAAGAGCGTCAATTAAAATGCTTGAACAAAATTTAATTAAACCAAAAACTAAAATTGGATTAAGTTTATTTATTAATTCTATGGTTAAATGGAGAAACGATTTAATTGAAAAAAAATTTAATCATGTAAAATTATTACAAATTGTTTTGGATGAATCTGGTTATTCAGCAATGCTTAAAAATAAAAAAGACTTGGATAATGAAAATAGATTAGAAAATATTAAAGAATTATTAAGTGCGATGAAAGAATTTGATAATTTAGAAAGTTTTTTAGAACACGTTTCTTTAGCAACGTCTGTAGATCAGGAATGGGATGGTGAAAAGATCAACATGATGACTATGCACGCCGCAAAAGGTTTAGAGTTTGATGTTGTGTTTTTACCTGGATGGGAAGAAGGATTGTTTCCACATCAAAAATCTATTGAGGAAAAGGGTCAAAATGGCCTGGAGGAAGAAAGACGTTTAGCATATGTAGGAATTACAAGAGCAAAGAAAAAAGCTATAATTTCATTTTCAATGAATAGATTTTATCAAGGAGATTGGATTGATAGTATGGCTTCAAGATTTGTTGACGAACTTCCAGAAAAACATTTAGAAAAAAACTCCTTCTTTGATGAGGAAATTAATAATGATGATGATTTTGATTTTAATCAAGATTTTGAAATTGAAGAAGGTACAAGAAGTCCTGGTTGGATAAGATATCAGAAGAGAATTAAATGAAAAATTACATAAAAGAATTAAGGAGTAAATTTAATAAATATGAAATTGATGGTTATGTAATTCCAAAAAATGACGATTATTTCACTGAATATTCAAAATTAAATCGATTAGAGATTATCTCAAACTTTAGTGGATCTGCTGGATTAGCCATAATTCTTAAAAATAAAAATTATTTATTTACCGATGGAAGATACACAATTCAAAGTCAAATTGAGAGTGGAAAAAATTTTAAAATATATGGATTTGAAAAATTAATGAATTGTAGTTTGTTTAAAAATCTTACAATTGGTATAGATCCAAAGTTATTTACAAATTCTCAAATTAAAAATTATTTTTTAAAACACAATAAAATCAAATATGTCGAAAAAAATCTGATTGATGAAATTAAAAAACAGAAAGAACATACTTCTATCCCATTTTTTTCTTTAAATAAAAATATTGTTGGTGAAAGTATTAATTCTAAATTAAATAAAATAACTAAATACTTAAAAAAAAATAAATCTGATTATATTTTTATTACTGCGCCAGAAAATGTTGCTTGGACTTTAAATATACGAGGTGGAGATGGCCCCAACAGCCCAATTCCTAATTCAAGATTAATAGTAAGTAAATCAAAAAAAATACTACTTATAAGTAATCTTAAAAAGTGTAAGCAATTATTAAAAAATAAAATTATTAAAAAAGATGAATTTTTAGATGTAAATAGTTTTTCAAGCAAAATAGTACATCTTAAGGGAAAAAACTTTATTGTAGATGATAAATCTTGTTCAATTTTTTATGAAAATTTAATTAAGTCTAAATTTAAGATCATAAAAAGAGAAGATCCAATTTATCTTTTAAAAGCAATTAAAAATAAAACTGAAATTAAAAATATGATTAATACTCATATCTTAGATGGGGTTGCATTAACAAAATTTTTACACTGGATAAAAAAAATTAATAAAAAGAAAATTACAGAAGTAGAAGCTGCAAATAAATTAGAAAATTTTAGAAAATTAAATTTAAATTTTCTTTATCCTAGTTTTGATACTATTGCAGGCTCTGGGAAAAATGGAGCAATTGTACATTACCGCGCGAAGAAAGAGAATTGTAGAACTATTAACAAAAAAGATATTCTATTATGTGACTCAGGTGGACAATATAAATATGGTACAACTGATGTGACGAGAACGATATGTTTTTCACAACAAAAACAAAATATCAAAAATATTTTCACGAAAGTATTGAAAGGCCACATTGCTGTAGCTACGACTAATATTAATAAAGATGATATAGGCAAAAAAATTGACAAAAGAGCAAGAAAATTTTTAAATAAAAGTAATTTAGATTATGCGCATGGTACAGGACATGGCGTCGGTTTTTTTCTTAATGTTCATGAGGGACCTCAATCTATTACAAAAATAAATACAGTAAAAATAAAAGAAGGTATGATTTTAAGTAATGAACCTGGTTATTATAAGACTAACGAATATGGAATTAGAATAGAAAATTTAGTTTATGTTAAAAAAATAAATAAAAATTTGCTATTTAAAAATCTAACAATGGCACCTATAGAAAAAGATTTAATCAATTTTGATTTATTAACAGTTGAAGAAAAAAACTATCTATTTAAATATCACTTAGAAGTTTATTCAAAAATATCTAAATATTTAAATCCCAATGAAAGAAAATGGCTAGCTAGTTTTATCTAGCATCTTCAAAAATTCAGCTTGATCTATAACATTTATTTTTAGCTGTTTTGCACTATCGATTTTCTTCTTTGTTGGCTTGTCCCCGATTATTAAATAATTCAATTTCTTAGAGACACTACTAACCGTTTTGCCAGAATTTTCTTCAATCAAAGATTTAACTTCGGCTCTACTAATTCCATTTAATTTCCCTGTAACTAAAAAGGTTTTATTTTTTAACAAACCATCATCAGAATTTTGAATAGCTTTTTTTACCACCAAAACTTTTTCTAATTCATTTAAAACTTTCAGATTCGATTCATTTGAAAAAAAAATTTTAATTGAATTTACTTGAGTTTCACCAATCCCATCAATATTTAACATTTCTTCATAATCATTTTGTTTAGATAAATTTTTAAATTTTGAAAATGATATAAAATGTTTAGCTAACAATTTAGCATTTTCTAATCCGATATGTCTAATTCCTAATGAATAAATTAATTTCTCTAAAGAAATATTTTTTTTTTGACTAATTGAATATTTCAAATTTTGAACAGATAGTTGTCCCCAGCCCTCTAGTTTTTCAATTTTTTGATAATCTAATTTAAATATATCATGAGGAAATTTTATTAATTTCAATTTCCAGAAATTTTCAACTATTTTTTTTCCAAAACCATCTATATTAAAAGCCTCTTTTGAAACAAAGTGTTTTAATTTTTCAATCGAAATACTATCACAATAATAACCTTCACTGGAACATCTCCTAACTGCATCAACTTTTTTTGTTATCTTGTTAAATTCTTTAATTGTTTTTGATCCACATGAAGGACAATTTTCTGGAAAAATAAATTTTTTTGAATTTTTTAACCTTTTTTTTATGTCTACAGAAAGTATGTGGGGTATAACATCCCCTGCTCTCTCTATAACAGCTGTATCTCCTACTCTAATATCTTTTCGATTGATTTCATCTTCATTATGTAATGTTGCATTTGAAACTATAACTCCTCCAATATTGATTGGCTTTAACTTTGCAACTGGAGTTAAAGCACCAGTTCTTCCAACTTGAATGTCAATATCCAAAATAGTTGAAATTGCTTTATTTGATGAGAATTTGTGAGCAATGGCCCATCTAGGAGCATTTGCGACATTTCCCAATCTTTTTTGTAATTCAAAATCATCAATTTTATAAACTATACCATCTATATCAAAATCTAAATTAGCTCTCTGCTGTTCAACATCATTATAATTTTCTAACAAATTTTTCACTCCAGTAATTGTCTTGTTCAAAGGATTAATTTTAAATCCCCATTTGCTAAGTTTTTTCAAGTAATCAGATTGTTTTTTAAGTTTTAAACCTTTTTCAAAACCAAAAGTATAAGCAATAAATTTTAAAGGTATTTTTTTTGTATCTTCAGGATTTTTTTGTCTTAAAGATCCTGATGCAGCGTTTCTTGGATTTGCAAACTTTTCTTTTAATTTCTCAAAATCACTATTTTGAATAAAAACTTCACCCCTTATATCAATATCCTCAGGAAAATCTTTGGATAAAATTTTCTTTGGAATATCTTTTATAGTTGCAAGGTTATTAGTAATATCTTCACCTTCTTCACCATCACCTCTAGATAATCCTGTTTCGAATTCTCCATTTTTATAATTTAAAGATGCTGAAATACCATCAATTTTTGGTTCTGCACTATAGGACAATATAAAATCTTTATCTTTAGAAATAAAATTCAATATTTTTTTTTCAAAATTTAAAAGATCTTGTAAACTAAAAGCATTGGACAAAGATAGCATTGGAACTCTATGTTTTTGTTTTTTGAAATTTTTAGATGGTTTAAAACCTACTATTTTAGAGGGTGAATTTTTGGATCTTAAAAATTTATACTTATTTTCAAATAATAAAATTTCTTTTTTAAGTTTATCAAAATATTGATCATCAACTAAAGGTTGACTTTTTTCATAATAACTTTTGTTATAATTAATATAATCATCTATTTTTTTAAAATATTGTTTTTTAATTTCTTTTTTATTCATCTCATTCAAAAAGAGATTTGAATTTTCTTAAAATTATGTTTTCCTCTTTCTTTATTTTTGAAATTTCATAATTTTGATTAAAAACACTATATGATTTTTCATACCATTTTGAGGTTTGATAATTATAGCCTAATAAATTTGCATATTTTTTTGATTCATCTTCTAAACCTAAAATGTAATATATTTCTACAAGTCTATGAAGAGCTTCTTCCACATAAATTGTAGTTTCATAATTATTAACAACAAATTTAAATCTATTTATTGCTGCAATCCACTTTTTTTTGTTAAAATAGTATCTACCTACATACATTTCTTTAGCTGCCAAAATATCATAAATTAAATTTAATTTAAATCCTGCATCAATAGCAAAATCAGTATTTGGATAATTTTTAGTTAATCTTAAAAATATTGTTTTTGATTTTTCAATAGATTCTAAATCTTTTTTTTCGTCAACAATTTGCTCATAATAACAAAGACCTAGTAAATATTCTGCATATGCTTTGTCTTGATGATTAGGGTATACTTTTAGAAATCTATCTAATTCAGCAATAGCATCAGCATAATAATTTTGAGAATAATAGGAATAACTAGCCATCAACGCTGCTCTGGGTGCAACTTCGGATTGGGGAAATAAAATTTCAGCTTCATTAAATTTTTTTGCAGCAAATAAAGCGTCACCTCTTTTCAATTCTTTTAAACCCTCTTGATAAGCTTCAATCATTTGAAGTTCTAAATTTGTTTCTTTAATTTCGGATTTTTCAATAACTTCATTTGAACAAGAAATACAAAAAATTAAAATAAAAAAAAACTTAATTAATCTTATTGAAGACATATAGTTTTATACTCTTAAATTGAAAATTTGAAAAATAAATCTTTGTTTTAAGCTATAGATTTAAGTAGATTTCTATTAATTAGTGTGTGTGGCAAGTTTTTTTCTTGTATCTCAATTAATGAAAAATTTTCTCTATTTTCAAAAACTTTTCTCAACAGTTGGTTGGTAAGATAATGGCCACCTTGAGAACATTTTATAGAAGCCAATATTCTATAACCTGTAGTGTATAAATCTCCTACACAATCAAGTATTTTATGATTTACAAACTCTTTTTCGTTTCTCAATCCGTCTGGATTTAATATTTCCTTATCTTTTACCACAATTGCGTTTTCCAAACTTCCACCTTTTGCCAAACCATTTTTTTTAATCATCTCAATATCTTCAAATAAACAAAAAGTTCTAGAATTATATACATCAGTTAAATCATCTTCATAAATTTTAAATTTATTTCTTTGATTTGCAATTATTGGATTTTTATATTTTAATTCAAAATCAATATCTAAACTAAGTGCTGAAGGCTTTATAGATATATATCTATTACCATCTGAAAAATTTACTTCTTTGTTAATTTTAATTATTTTAATTGGCGAACTACTTATTTTTATTCCAGCTAAAATTATTTTTTCAATGAAAATTTTAGCAGAACCATCCAGTATAGGAACTTCTTCATTATTAATTTCAATTAAGGCATTATCAATTCCTAAACCAAACAAGGCGCCCATTAGATGTTCTATTGTTGAGACCTTGGCCCCAAACTCGTTTTCTATTGTAGTGTTCAGGGAAGTATTTGTGACATTCATAAAATTTGGATAAACTAAATTATTAGTTTTTAAATCAATTCTTTTAAAAACAATTCCAAAATTAGGCTCAGCAGGATTTATAGTAATACTAACATTTACTCCGCTATGAAGGGCTATTCCACTAAATGATACACTGTTTTTGACTGTTTTTTGATTTAAATAAGACATTGATAACTTTTAAATAGGATCTTAAAAAAATGAAAAACAACTATTGTTACAAGAAAAAACAATACTAACCGAAAAATTGAAAAAATTTCTCAAAAATTCCAATTTTTCCAAGTTTTTTTGTAATAATTTTTACTTCTTTTTTATTTAAACCATTTTTAATTTGATAAACCAACTGATAAAAATCCGTGTTGTGTTTTTTTGTGAACTTTTTTATATAATTACCATCTAAATATTCGATTATTTTGATTTGATATTTTTTTAAAATTTCATCTAATTCAATAATTAATTTATTTGAAATTGATTTGAATTCGACTTCAACACATATCTGATCTCTAATTTTAATTTCATTAAGTGAAAAATATTCTTTATTGTCTATCAATAGCCTACTTAATAACATATGCATAATTTTTTCTTCTTGATAA
>CACJFA010000021.1 GCA_902592545.1 uncultured Pelagibacteraceae bacterium
TTAACAAGATTACAGCTCTTGATAAAGTTTCTTCAATAGATGCTAAAGCTAAAATTGAACCTAAAATTGGACCAATACATGGTGTCCAGCCAAAACCAAAAGCAACACCTATAACATATGGAAAAAGAATATTTCTTGATTCTTTTGCATCAAACCTTTTTTCAAAATTTAAATATGTAATATTGATAATTCCAATTAATTGAAGAGAAAAAATTATAATAATTATTCCAGCTGAAATTCTCAACACTTCTGAATTTTGTAATAGCGCCTGTCCCAAAAAGGAAGCTGATGCACCTAAAAGAACAAATACAGTTGAGAACCCTAAACAAAATAAAATTAATGGAAAAAAGTTGATTTTTTTTTGATTTAAAATTTCTTGTAAAGATTGGCCAGAGATATAAGAAATGTATCCAGGTATTAAAGGTAGAACACACGGAGACAAAAAACTTATAAGTCCTGCTCCAAAAGCAATTACGTATTCAAACATTTATCCAGTATTTTTCATTGCTGCAGAAATACCTGCAATCGATGTCATTAAAGCATCTTCAAGAAATTTTTTATCTAAATTTTTATATTTTTTATTTGTTAATTTATTCATTACATTTGCCTGTAGTATATTTAACATTTCTGTATAGTTATTTCTTATAAATAAAGACTTTCTAAATTCTTTCCTCTCTTTTACCACTTCCTTAGGAGTAATTTTATTGTGCAATTTGACCAATGCCTCAAATTGAAATCTTAATTTTTTACCAATTCTCTTTAATGAGGAGTCAGCTAAATTGTTTTCATAAATAACTGATATTTCTGGATCCACCTTTGAAATTACCATATCTAAAATATCCATGGTTGATACAAAATATGGCCAATTTCTTTCCATGTCAGTCATTGTTCTTTTAAACTTTTTGATTGATCCGTATCTCAATGCTTCAGTGGTGCCAAGCCAAGCAGGTAACATTAATCTAATTTGTGTCCAAGCAAACACCCAAGGGATAGCTCTTAAACTTTGAATATTATCAACATTCTTTCTTTTGGTTGGTCGTGATCCAATTGCAAGTTTTCCAAGAGATTTATGTGGCGTAACTGTTTTGAAGTAACGAATAAAATCCTCACTTTGATTTAGATATTTTCTATATGAAGATGTAGAAATTTCTGACATTTTTTGAATTAATTCACGCCAGTTAGTTTTTGATCTTGGTGGAGGATTTAAAGAAGCATCCATTACAGAACCGATATAGCTACAAAGATTATATTCAGCTAAAGGTTTGTATCCATACTTTTGTTGAATCACCTCACCTTGATCAGTAATTCTTATTTTGCCATTAACTGTTCCTGAAGGTTGTGATTTTAAAGTAGCCTGAATAGGTCCACCTCCTCTTCCTGGAGATCCGCCTCTACCATGGAAGAAAACAAGATCTATTCTATATTTTTTAGCTAAACTTCTAAGCTCCTCTTGAAGTTTATATTGATGCCAACTTGCAGATAATTTTCCAGCATCTTTACTAGAGTCAGAATATCCAATCATCACTTCCTGCTTTGAATTAATCATTTTTCTATACCATGAAAGTTTAAATAAATTTGTCATTACACCATTAGCATTTTTTAAATCATCCAAAGTTTCAAAAAGTGGCACAACTCTTAATAAATTTTTGTTTTGTGCCTGCATTTGTAAAAAATAAACAGATAAAATATCAGATGCTGTTGAGGTCATTGATATCACATATGCACCTAGGCACTCAATTGGTGTTTTCGCTATCTGTTTGAAAGTATTCCAAACTTCTTTATTTTCTTTATCTTTAATTTTTATTTTATCTACAAAAAATTTTTTTTCTTTTATAGATTTATTTAATAATTTTACTTTTTCTATTTCGGTTAAAGAAGAATATTTTATATTTTTTTTCTTTTTAAAAATTTCGTTTAAAAGCTTTTCATGTCTATCTGCCTCTTGTCTTATATCTAATCTTGCTAAATTAATTCCAAAGCACCTGACTCTTCTCATTAAATCTAATAGGTCTGCATTTGCAATATACTCTCCTCGGTTTGCTTTTAATGATTTTCTTACTTCTCTTAATGGAAGAGTTATTTCATTTTTATTTTGAATTAATTTTTTTTCATCTAAATCTGCATCGTTATTTAAATGATTTTCAATTAACTGATGGGTTAGTCTTACCTTATCCCTAATTGGTCTCAAATAAACTCTATAAGGTTCATAGCTATTTCCTGTTGCTCTTTTAATTTTTGTAGAGCATTCTTCCATTGATAAATCTTGTATCAATTTAGTAAGCTCTTTCTCATATAATTTTGCAGCTTGCCATCTAGAAAATAAAATTACCTTCTTTGTAACTTCAGCTGTTACATTAGGATTTCCATCTCTATCTCCACCCATCCATGATCCAAATTGAATTGGATTAAAATCACGCGGTAAATCTTTCTTTAAATTTTTTCTGAATATGTCGTTAAGTCTTTTATAAACTTTAGGAATGGTATCCCATAGACTATCCTCGATAACAGCCAAACCCCACCTCGCTTCATCTAATGGAGACGGTTTAGTCCTTTTAAGTTCATCTGTTTTCCATATTATTGCAATTTCAGAGTATAGCTTTCTATCTAACTCTATTATCTTAGATGGATATTTTTTATAAAGATGTCTTTGCTCCATAATTTCAACCAAATTGGCATATTTTTGGATTAAAGTTCTCCTTTTTACTTCAGTAGGATGAGCGGTAAGTACAATGCCTATATCAAGTTTTGTAGCTTGCTCGTAAATTTTTTTATCAGGAATTTTTTTACTTTTAAATAGACTTTCTATTATATCTTCAATGAAAAGATTTTGACTTTTACTTTTAAAATAGGGATTTTCAAATTCATTTAACTTTCTAGATGCATCTAATGACTCAGCTAAATTCATTAAATTTAAAATATGTGAAAATGCTCTTGTTAATTTAAACGTATTTTTAGGAGAAAGTTTTTTTACTTCTTTCGAAATTTTTGAAAAAATTTTACTTTTATTTTTATCTGATAAAGTATTTTTTGATAATAGTCTAAATTTTTCAACAATTTCAAAAAAAGCTGAACCTTCCTGATCTTTAATTACTCTTCCAAGAAAAGTTCCTAATAATCTAATGTCTTCTCTTAAAAGCTTTGTTGGTATTCGCTCATAGTAAAGATCTCTTTTCTTCATTACTTAAAATAAATTTTTTTTGTAAAACTCCTCTTGCATTTGTTTTTACACTAAAAAAGAATCCTGAATATCTAAATTTTCGCAGATCTGCTTTGCTCATCCCTTTTGTTGCGGTTGAAACATAAAGTTCTTTAGTATTTTTACCCCCAAAAGCACAATTAGTTATATTTTTTGCAGGAAACTGAATTTTGTGAATTAATTTTGCTTTTT
The DNA here is from genome assembly GCA_902592545.1 of uncultured Pelagibacteraceae bacterium. Lineage (GTDB taxonomy): Bacteria > Pseudomonadota > Alphaproteobacteria > Pelagibacterales > Pelagibacteraceae > Pelagibacter. The sequence goes on from CACJFA010000021.1 coordinate 3,389, forward strand.
TATTAAAAACAGAAATACAAGCACCATGGAAATGAGCTACCCATAAATTATTATTTTTATCTAGAGTCATTCCATCTGGTGAACCTTCTTCAGGTGATAATTTTTTAAATATTTTTTTGCTAACTATTTTATTATTTTTATTTATTTTAATTTTATAGATAGTTTTTTTTGGACTATCTGTATGATAAAAATTATACTGATCAATAAACGCCGGTCCATTAGTAATTCTATAATTTTTATCAACTTTTATTAATTTAAAATTTTTATCTAATTTATATAAAGAACCTTTTTCAATTTTTCTTTCCAAGTTGTCCATGGTTCCAAACCAAAGATTTCCAGCAGGATCTGTTTTACCATCATTAATTCTATTTAGTTTCAAGTTTGGTTCTATCTTTATTGATTTAAAAATTTTTTTTGTTTTTAAATTTTGAATTCTTAATTCTCCCTGGAGACCTAAAATAAAAATATAATCTTTGATATGAGCTATAAAACCAATTTCTTTATTTACTTTAAAGATTTTCTTTTTTTTATTTTTAATATTAAAAGAGCAAATTTTCTTTTTTTTAATGTCTACAAAATAAATTGAGTTATGTTCACTAACCCATAACGTTCCTTCACCTAAAGTGCATCTTAATTTCCAAAGAGGTTTTGGTTCTGAGGTTTTTATTTTATTCATTTACTTCAAACTCTTTAATAAAATCTTCATTTGGGTTTATACCAATACCTATATTATCTGTTACTGATGCAAAACCGTCATTGTTTTTAACTTGGTCTAAAATTGAAAATTCTTCCTTTGGTAAATCTGTGATAAAAATATTTTTTTCAGTTGTATCAAACTCAAGCATAGATTTTGACGGAAATAAGCCACCAGGCATATCCGGTTGTGCTGTCAATAAATGAAGATTAACTGCGATACTAACTGCAGAGCCCCATACATGATTAATTACTGGTATAAAATTTGCTTGCGCTAATGCTGCAACTTTTAAATACTCCGTAATTCCGCCAAGTCCACAAACCTCTGGTTGAGCTATATCAATACATTTATTTGATATCAATTTGTTCCAGCCATATTTGGTAAATTCAGCTTCTCCACCTGCAATGCTAGTAGAGATTTTTTGTTTCAATTCTCTGTAACCCTCATAATCTTCAGGAGCCACAGGTTCTTCAAACCAATAAATATCTAGCTCATCTAAACCTTTTCCAACATAAAGAGCATCTTTCAAATTATAAGCGTGATTGGCATCAACCATTAATTTAAAATCTTTTCCAACAGAGTCTCTTACAGCTTGAACTAATTTTAAATCCTCTTTTGGACCTAATCCAACTTTCATTTTCATAGCTTTAAAATTTTTTGATTTTATTTGCTTAGACTCCTCTTTGAATAATGCGATCAATTCATCAAATGATTTTTTTTGTAACATCATTCCATACCCATAAACAGGAACGTCATTATTACATTTACCACCAACAAGTTGATAAAGAGGAGCGTTTGTTTTCTTTCCAAGTATATCCCATAAAGCAATATCCACTCCTGATAATGCTTGAATTGGCATACCCTTTTGACCACTATCTCTTAAAAGATTGTATACTTTTTGCCAGATATATTCTTTATTTAAAGGGTCTTCACCAATTACTAAAGGCTGTATAACCTTTTCCACAATAAACTTGTTAGCTAAAGCTATATTTCCAGGACCAAAACACTCACCCCAACCCGTTATTCCTTCATCAGTTTGGACTTCAACTAGATGGGCTGTACGATGTTTGTAATATTGTTGTGAGTAACCAAGTTCTTTTTCTAACTCATATCTAAGTACATGACTTTTAATAGAAGTTATTTTCACAATTAATTATAAAGCAACTACTTTCGAGTTTTGCTCTCCTAAATTTTCGATTGATAATTTCATAGTATCACCCGCTTTTAAGAATTGTTGAGGTTTCATTCCCATACCAACTCCTGGAGGTGTTCCGGTTGTAATTATATCACCTGCTTGAAGAGACATATATTTACTCAAATAAGAGACAATCACATCAACGTTAAATATCATTGTACTTGTATTACCTGTTTGCATTCTTTTTCCATTAACATCTAAACTCATCTTTAAATTGTTAACGTCTGCAATTTCATCTTTAGTAACAAAGTAAGGGCCAATTGGTCCATAAGTGTCATGGGATTTTCCTTTTACCCATTGACCCATTTTTTCAATTTGCCATTCTCTTTCACTTACATCATTAACCAAACAATAACCTAAAATATGATCTTGAGCTTGGCTTTCAGAAATATGTTTTGTTTCTTTTCCTATAATAATCCCAAGTTCAACTTCCCAGTCTAATTTTTTAGATCCAGAAACTATTTCAACGTCATCATTAGGTCCAACTATACAACTAGTAGCTTTCATAAAAACTATTGGTTCAGAAGGAACATCAGCTCCAGTTTCAGCAGCATGATCGGAATAATTTAATCCAATTGCAACAAATTTTCCTGGTTTAGTAATACAAGATCCTATTCGATCACTTGCAGATAATTCTGGTAAAGAAGATAAATCAGCATTTTGTAATTTAGAAATAGTCTCAAAATTTAAATTATCTGGATTTAAATCTTTAACATGAGAACTTATATCTCTTATTTTACCATCCTTATCTAATGCAGCTGGCTTTTCACTTCCTTTTTGTCCTACTCTTAATAATTTCATATTTATCCTTTTGTTATTTAATTATATTGAAATTCCACCATCAACATGAATTGTACTTCCTGTTGTAAATGTTGCATCATCACTAGCCAAATATACAGCTACAGCAGCAATTTCTTCTGCCGTACCTAATCTTCCCATAGGTTGTCTTGCTATAAAATCTTTTTTTGCTTGGACAGGATCAGGGCTTTGATTGACCCTATCTTGCCAAGAAGGCGAATAAACTGTACCTGGCGCAATTGAATTACATCTAATATTTTGTTTAACAAAATCTGCAGCAATTGCTTTTGTTAAACCAATAACTGCTCCCTTTGTTGTTCCATAAACAAATCTATTGGGAAAACCTTTAAAACTAGATGCACATGAGGATATATTTATAATGCTTCCACCATTTTGTTTAATCATTAAAGGTAAAATAGCTTTGCACATAAAGTACATCGACTTAACATTTACATTAGAAGAAAAATCCCAATCTTTTTCATCACATTCCAATATTGTTCCATGATGAACAAATCCAACAGCATTAAATAAAACATCAACTTTATCTAAAGTTTTAGTAAACTCTAAAATTGCATTGTTGTCTGTTGAGTCTAGCTTTTGCACTTTAATCTCAGGATATTCTTTGTTTAAATCAGCTAAAGTTTTATCATTTAAATCAGTTGCAGTTACATGAGCGCCCTCTTTATTAAATGCTATTGCTGTTGCCTTTCCAATCCCTTGGCCTGCTGCTGTTACGAGAATTTTTTTACCTTCTAATCTTCCACTCATTTTTTATTTATCCTTTCGATTTCATTATAAAGTGAACTATGATCAGTGTTTCCATGACCATTATCGACAAGGGTTTTATACATTTCTTTCACTAAATTTGAAATAGGTAAATGTGTATTATATGAATTTGCACACTCTAAAATGTTATTCATATCTTTTAAATGAGTAGACGTTTTACCTTTTGGACTAAAATCTTTATCTATCATTCTTTTTCCATGTGTTTGTAAAATTTTACTATCTGCCCAACCTCCAGAAAGAGCTTTAATTAGTTTTTCTGGGTCAGCTCCAGCTTTTTCACATAAAGTTATTGCCTCCGCAACCGCTCCTATTGTAACTCCTACAACAATTTGATTTGCTAACTTTGAAACTTGTCCACTACCAATTGGTCCAACTAAAGTTGGATTTCCCATAGCTTTTAAAATATTTATAGAATTATCAAAGACACTTTGCTCTCCTCCAACCATTATAGCTAATGAAGCTTCCTCAGCTCCAATTGTTCCTCCTGAAACCGGTGCATCTAAATAATTTACATTTTTTGATTTTAGACTATTCCCATATTTTGTTGCTGTCGTTGGTTTAACTGAACTCATATCAATAACAGTTGATCCAGATTTTAAATTTTCTAACAAATCTGAATTACTCATTATTGCATCAACAGCGCTATCATCTGTTAACATTGTAATAATAAAGTCATTATCTTTAACAACTTCACCTAATGTTTTTGATATTTCAGCGCCAAACTCTTTCAAAGGTTCTGCTTTATTAATTGAACGATTGAATACTTTTAGTTTAAAATCTGATTTTAATAAATTTTTAGCCATTGGCAGGCCCATAAGACCTGTTCCAATAAAGCCTATTTTCATCATGGTTTCGGTTTAAACTCGTGGAAGTTTTGCGTCATTGCTTCTGGGAAAAACATAACACATGCTAATACAATTAACTGAATAACTATAAATGGAGCGAAGCCTCTAAATATATCTGTTAATGAAATATGTGGAGGAGCAACAGATTTTAAATAAAAAGCGGCAGGCCCAAACGGTGGACTTAAAAATGAAACTTGCATATTTACACAAAATAATATTCCAAACCAAATTGGATCAAATCCAAGAGCTATAACTATTGGTAAAAATACAGGCATTGCTAACAATACAATTCCAACCCAATCCATAAATGCTCCCATAATCAAAAACATAATCTGCATCATGAAGATTAAATACATTGGTTTTAAATCATAAGCCAAAATAGTTTCTGCAACATATTTAGGTCCTCCAGCAAGAGAATAAGCACCTGCTAAAACTGTAGCACCAAAAGTAATAGTTAAAATAGTTCCTGATGCTTTGAAAGTTCTTGTTAATGCATCTTTAAATAAAAACCATGTAAGTTCTTTTCTTGCAAAAATAATAATTAATGTAGCAACCACTCCCATACCAGCTGCTTCAGTAATTCCTGTTATTCCAGAATAAATTGAACCTAATACAATTATTACTATACCGATTGGAGGTAAAAGACCTGGTAGGTATGACATTTTTTCTTTTAAAGTTAAAGCAGGCTCATCACTTAAAGGTGCCAAATGTGGTTGTAATCTTGTTCGAATTAAAATGTATGTAATAATTAAACCTGAAATCATTAAACCAGGAACAATAGCTTCTTGGAATAACATCGTAATAGAAGTCTCTGTCGTTAATCCATAAATAATTAAAACAATTGAAGGTGGTATCATTGTTCCCAAAGATCCTGATGCACAAATAATACCGATCGACATATCCTGATCGTATTTTAATCTCAACATTTGAGGCAGTGCAATCAAACCTAATAAGACTATTTCTCCACCAATAATTCCACTCATCGCAGCCATAATGGTTGCCATGATAGCAGTAACGACTCCTACTCCACCTCTGGTCTTTCTTAACCACGCATTTAAAGCGTCATAAAGATCTCTTGCGATGTTCGAACGTTCGAGCAAGGAGGCCATAAATATAAATAATGGAACAGATAAAAAGGAATAAGTGACAACAAGAGAATAGTATCTTGAAAGTAATATGCCTAATGCATGCTCACCTATGTATAAAAAAACTAGTACTGCACCCATAAAACCAGATGCAAATCCCATTGGAACACCTATAGATATAAGTAATAACAATCCTACTATAAGTATTATCGAAAGTGATCCTATATCCATATTATTTTAATTCTTTAGAAGGGTCGTATTGTTTTTCCTTAGGATTTCTCCAATCAATAATTAAATTATTTACAGATTGAACAGCAATAAGAAAAACACATAAAAGTGTTAGTGGCTTCATAGTAGCAGGAATTGGTGGATCCCAATAAGTTGCAAATCTTTCCCAATTTATAAATGATCTGTATGCATCTTCCATACCCCCATAAATTACAGCTGCTGCGAAAAGAACAATAATTATAGTACTGATTAGATCAAAAATTCTCTGTGTTGGTCTACCAACCCAATCATACAATAATACTATTCTAATGTGGCTTCTTAATCTTGTTGCATATATTCCGCCAACTAAATAACAAACACCAGCAAGCCATAGACATAGTTCATTTGCCCACAAAGTTGGTTTAAACAATATATATCTCATAAAAATTTCGTACATCATCACAATTACAATTACAGGAATTAAATATTTAATTGTGTGACTTAAAAATAAGGAAACTCTATCTATCCAATTTATTGGAAAATCATCTTTACTCGCAACTTTTTCATTTTGTTCTTGTAATTCTTTATCGATCATTGCGTAAAAATTTAAGTAATTCGAAGGGCCTTTTTTAGGCCCTTCAAAATTTTTTTTATTACATGATACCGTTAGCTTTCATATAAGCTTTGTGTATCTCGATAAGTGCCGCAGCTTCTGGAGATTTAGTCTTCCATTCTTCCCAAGCAGCTAGAGCAGCTTGTCTGAATTTAAGTCTATCTTCTCTAGACCAGTCGTGAAGAGTAACACCCATTTCATTTAAAGCTTTAACAGCTTCAGCGTTTTTTCTTTCAACTAAGCTAGTGATAGTTCTTCCAGCAATTTCTATTGCTGCTAACATAGCACCTTGCTCATGTTTCTTTAACTTCTTCCATACTTTCGTATTACAAGCTAAGTGGTCAGCTGGCATAGAGTGGAAACCTGGGTATGTAGCATATTTATTTTGCTCATAGTGTCCACCAGCATAGTTAGTAGCTAAAGATGAGTAGTCAGCACCATCGATTAGACCAGTTTGTAAAGCAGTTGGAACTTCACCAAAGTCCATTACGATTGGCTTAGCACCTAATGCTGTAAAGATCATACTTTCCATTCCTGGAGGTGATCTAAATTTGAAGTCTTTCAATGAAGCAACATCTGGGATTGGTCTGCTAGATATTAAAGACTCATGTCCTGGTATCCACCAACCAATTAATGTCATTCCATATTTGTTATAAAGTGCATCAACAGCTTCTTGAGCTCCTGGGAAATTCAAGAATTCATATTGTTGATATGGATTATCGTATCCACCCATTACATCACCTGCGAATTGGAACGCTGCATTTTTACCAGTTTGGTAACCAGCACCAGTCATATCACAATCGATAATTCCAGTTTGTGCAGAGTTAAACACCTCAGCAGATTTACCTGTTACTGATGATGAGTAGAACATTTCTACTTTTAAGCTTCCGCCAGAAAACTTCTCTACGTTTTTAGCGAATTGAGCAGCAACTTCACCGTTTGGTGAACTAGCTGTAAAGTGTGTTTCAATCTTTAAAGTCTTTGCATTTGCAGAGCCAAATAAAGCAACTGAAACAATAGCTACAGCTGCTATAGTTTTAGATATAAGTTTAAACATTATCTTCCTCTCGTTTATGTTTTTTTGAAAGTTAATCATAAATGAATTTTGAGATCAATAATTTCGTTTAACTTTTATATATAGAAATTATATATATTTATTGAACAGACAACTTATAGTTGTTCTAAACTACTTCTGAAATAAGAGGTTTTTTATTAAAAAAACAATAGATATTATCAACAGCCATCATACTCATAGCTAATCTTGTCTCGTGTGTTGCGCTCCCAATATGTGGTAAAACGAAACAGTTATCTAATTTTAAATATCTTTTGTCTAAATTTGGTTCATTGTTAAAAACATCTAAACCTGCTGCATAAATTTTTTTTTTTTCTAATGCATCTATCAATGCATCATCATCAATGGTTGATCCTCTTGAAGTGTTTATAACTACAGCATGTTTCGCTAACAAACTAATTGTTGAAGAATTAAGAATATTTTTAGTCTCAACAGTTGCAGGTGTATGTATACTAACAAAGTCACACTCTGGTAGCATAGTTTTAATATCAGAAAAATACTTTGCACCATCTTCCAGATCATCAGAAAGTTTGTTTCTATTGTAATAAATTATCTTCATACCAAATGCCTTAGCAGATTTTGCAGCCATTCTTCCAATACGACCCATTCCAATGATGCCTAAGGTTTTGCCTGTAACAGAATTTCCAATCATAAATTTGGTTAAATCTGGTTTTTGATTTTTCCAATTGTCTGCTCTGACTAAATTATAGGCTTCACCAATTCTTCTAGATGCAGCTAAAATCAAAAGTATAGTAGTTTCAGCTACTGCCTCATTTAACACATTGGGAGTATTTGTTACTTTAATTTTTTTTTCTTCAGCAGATTTAATTGAAATATTATCGTAACCAACTCCAACTTGAGCTATAATTTTTAATTTCCCATTTAAATTATTAAAAAAATTTTCACTAATTTTATCAAAACCTGTTGAGATCATTCCATCATAATCATTAATTAATTTTATTAATTCACTTTCTGGAATGGGTTCGTCTTTTGGATTAAGAGTTACTTCAAATTCTTTTTGAAGTTTTTCCTCTGCTAAATCTGAGATTTTTCTAGAAACTAATATTTTTGGCTTCATATTAGTGAGAATCTCTTGGTAAACCTTTGGTATGTGATACGTCTAAATATTTGCCTCGAGAATTAATGCATGCACCATCATCCAATTGACCAACAGTATTTCTAAATATTTCCTGCCAAGGAGTTTGATTATTTGGTTTAAATACTTTTTTGTTTTTTCTTCGTTTTTTAAATTCAGCTTGAGAAATTAACAAATCAACTCTTCTTTTGTTTAAATCTATTTTGATTTTATCGTAAGTTTTAACAATTCCTAGATCTCCACCTACTGCAGACTCTGGTGAAACATGTAAAATTGATGGACTCTCTGATGTTCCACTTTGTCTTCCATCACCCAAAGTTGGTAGATGTCTTATTCCTTTTTTTAATAATCTGTCTGGTGGTTGCATGTTAACCACTTCAGCTGATCCAGGATAACCAACAGGTCCGCAACCTCTAATAATTAATAGAGAGTTTTCATCTATCTTTAACTTCTTGTCATTAAGTCTTTTATGATAATCCTCAGGACCTTCAAAAACTATAGCTTTACATTCAAAAACATTTGGATGTTTAGGATTTGATAAATATTGATCTCTAAATTCTTTACTGATTACAGATGTTTTCATAATAGCAGATGAGAAAAAGTTACTTTTCATAACTAAAAAACCAGCTTTTTCAGTCAATGCATTCTTAAATGTTTTAATTACTTTGTTATCTACATCAACTTTCTTTCTTAAATTTTCTCCTACAGTTTTTCCTGTAACTGTCTTTATTTTTGTATGAATTTTATTGTTTTTAATTAATTCTTTCATTACCGCAGGTATTGCTCCAGCTCTGTGAAAACTTTCCATTAAGTATTCTCCTGCAGGTTGGCAATTTACCAATAAAGGAATGTTGTGCCCAAGTTTTTGCCAATCAGAAAGATCAAATTTAATTCCCATATGTTTTGCAATAGCACTTAGATGAGCTGTGCAATTACTAGATCCACCAATAGCACTTGCAACTACTACTGCGTTTTCAAAAGCTTTACGTGTCATAATTTTTGACGGTGTTAAATCTTCATGAACCATTCCAACGATTCTTTTTCCTGTTTCGTAAGAAATTTGTTCTCTTTCTCTATAAGGAGCTGGAATAACAGCGCCCCCTGGTAAAGACATACCTAATGCTTCAGCAACAGAGTTCATTGAAGAAGCTGTTCCCATTGTATTACAATGTCCAGCACTCGGTGCAGAAGACGCAACCATATCCATAAATTCTTCGTATTTAATTTCTCCTTTAGCTAACATTTTTCTTGCTTCCCAAACTACCATTCCTGAACCAGCCAATTTTCCTTTATAAACTCCATCTAACATTGGACCGCCTGATAAAACTATTGCAGGAATGTTTACTGTAGCAGCTGCCATTAAAGCTGCCGGAGTAGTTTTATCACATCCTGTTGTTAAGATAACTCCATCAATTGGGTATCCATACAAAACTTCAACTAGTGACAAGTAAGAAAGATTTCTATCCAACATTGCTGTAGGTCTTTTTCCAGTTTCTTGAATTGGGTGAGTAGGAAATTCCATTGGTATGCCACCTGCTCTTCTAATTCCATCTTTTATTCTTTTACTCAAAGACATGAAATGTCTATTGCATGGAGATAGATCACTGCCAGATTGCGCTATTCCTATAATTGGATTACCAGATTGTAATTCTTTTCTTGTAAGACCATAATTTAAATACCTTTCTAGATATAAGGCCGTCATGTCAGGGTTTTTTGGATTATTGAACCACTGTTGACTTCGGAAACTCTTTTTTCTTTTTTTAGGCATAATTTAAATAATGGTTTGTTTAAGTTATTGGTTATATAATAATTTTATGAATAATCTAATAGTTTTAAACAAGAATGACAATGTGGGCGTTAGCCAATTTATTATTCCTGAAAAAACTAAAATTGAAGGTCATGAGATCAGCACTATTGATCCAATCCCTTTTGGACACAAAGTTTGTTTAAAAACTATTAAAAAAGGTGATCCAATCATAAAATATGATCAAATTATTGGATTTGCTTTAGATGATATTAAACCAGGACAACATGTTCACTCTCATAATTTAGAATTTAGAGAATTTAAAAGAGATTTTAAAATTACAGATAAAAAATATGTGATTGATGAAAAAGCAGACACCTTCTTTAATGGAATTTTAAGAGATAATGGACAGGTTGCTACCAGAAATTACATTGGAATTGTAAGTACTGTAAATTGCTCAGCTACTGTCACTAAAATGATAGTTGAGAGGATTAAATATTCTGACATTTTAAAAGATTATCCAAATATTGATGGTATAGTTCCAATTACTCACTCAACAGGATGTGGAATGAATACTGAAAGTGAAGGAATGCAAATTTTCCAAAGAACTATAGATGGGTTTAAAAATCATCCCAATTTTTCTCATGTTTTTGTTATAGGTTTAGGATGCGAATGTGCTCAAGTCAGTTTGTTTGATGAATCGTTAAAAAAACATAACCGAATTCATTTTCTAACAATCCAAGATGAAGGTGGAACTAAAAAAATAGTCGAAAAAGTGTTATCTCAAATTAAAAATTTGCTTTCAGAAGCTAATAATATTCAAAGAACTTCACAACCAGTAAGTCATCTAACTTTAGCTCTTCAATGTGGTGGTTCAGATGGATATTCAGGAATAACTGCAAATCCTGCACTAGGAGTTGCAGCAGATCTCTTGGTCAAAAAAGGTGGAAGTTCAATTTTATCCGAAACTCCAGAGATTTATGGAGCTGAACATTTATTAATTAATAGAGCAAGCTCACAAGAGACTGCTGATAAACTTATTAAAAGAATTGAATGGTGGAAACATTATACTTCAATTAATAATAGTTCTATGGACAACAATCCTGCGCCAGGAAATAAAAAAGGTGGTCTAACAACCATATTAGAAAAATCCTTAGGCGCTGTTGCAAAAGGAGGAAACTCAATCCTTCAAGATGTATTGCATTATGCTGAACCTTTAAAAAATAAAGGTTTTAATTTTATGGACTCTCCTGGTTATGATCCAGTATCAGTTACAGGTCAAGTTGCATCAGGTGCTAATGTTATTTGCTTTACAACAGGACGTGGATCTTGCTTTGGTTGCAAGCCAGTTCCAAGTTTAAAACTTTCTACGAACTCAGCAATGTTTGAAAGAATGTCTGAAGACATGGATATTAATTGTGGGACAATTGCTGAAGGAAAAGAAAAAGTTGAAGAAGTTGGTCAAAAAATATTTGAATTAGTTGTAAATACTGCTTCAGGGAATAAATCAAAAAGTGAAATCAACGGCTACGGTGACGAGGAGTTTAATCCTTGGCAAGTTGGCGTTGTAATGTAATTTATTTTTTCTGTGCCTCAACAAAAATCCTTAATTAATGTAATTTTATTAGCTGCTGGTGGTTTTTTTATGTTTGTTTGTATGGACTCTACAGCAAAGTATCTTGGAACGGTAATGCCTATTACTCAAGCAATTTGGGGAAGATTTTTTTTTCACTTGGTATCATTAATTATTTTTTTTTTAATTTTTAAGCCAAAAGTAAATTTAAAAAAAAATTTTAAAGTACAAATAATTAGATCAATATTAATGGTTACTGCTACTACATTTATGTTCTATTCTTTGCAGAAATTTGACTTGGTAGATATTTATGTTGTTTTTTTTACAGCTCCTTTAATCGTTTCATTGCTTTCAGCATACTTTCTAAAAGATATCTTGAGTACAAAGGGTATACTTTTAATGTTATTGAGCTTTGGCTCGATTGTTTATTCACTAGGTCCAAGTATGAGAATATTTAGTTTAGATTTAATATACCCAATTGTTCCTCCAATTTGCTGGGCTCTTTATCAATTTTTTACCAAAGTTGTATCGGGCGATAACGATCCATTTGCTGCTATATTTTATACTTCAATTTTAGGAGCAATAATTTTTAGTATTTTTATATTTTTTAATTGGGTGCCATTAGAGAAAAATATCTTTTGGCTTTATTTGGTAATTCTAGGTGTGGCAGGTTTTGTAAGTCATTCTTTAATTATATATGC
>CACJFA010000022.1 GCA_902592545.1 uncultured Pelagibacteraceae bacterium
TGCTTTGTTTTTGATAACAGGATTAGTTTAAAACATGGTCTAAAAGTTGGTTCTTACTCAATGTGTAGCGGTTGTAGGAAGCCTGTATCTCGTAAGGACAAAAAATCAAAAAAATATGAAGAGGGTGTTTCATGTCCAAATTGTCACGACAATCTAACAGATCATCAAAAATCAAGATTTAGGATGAGACAAAAACAAATTAATCTTGCTAAAGAAGCTGGAAAAAGACATATCTTCCAAAAAGAGTATTAACAAATCTTAAATTTATGAATTTATTAAAAGATGAAGTTTCGTTGTTAGTAAGAAAACTTGCTGTACCAGCAAGTATAGGAACTTTATTTCAAACACTTTATACAATCGTAGATACTTTTTATGCAGGAAAAATATCGCCAGAAGCCTTATCAGCTTTGAGCAAGTCTTTTCCGATATATTTTTTGATTATTGCGACATCCATTGGAGTTACCGTGGCAGGAACATCATTGATTGGAAGTAGTATAGGAGAAAAAAACGAAAAAAATATTTTAAGTTATTTTGGAAATGTAATCATTTATTCGATTATAATCTCAATAGTTGTATCTATTTTAGGATTTGCTTTTGGTGAAAAGATATTCTTATTAATGAATTCCTCTCAAGAAGTAACAATTCTTGGACTTGAATATATAAATGTAATTTTTTTAGGTACGATATTATTTATTTTAGTAGTAGCATTAAATTCATTCTTACACGCAGAAGGAGATACTAAAACTTACAGAAATGTTCTAATATTTTCTTTTTTCTTAAACATTATTTTAAATCCAATTTTTATATTTGGTTTTTTATTTATACCACCATTAGGAATAACTGGTATTGGGATAGCAACTTTAATTGCTCAATTTGTATCTTTGTTGGTTATTTTGATAAAAATATTAAATAATCAAAGAATTAAACAAATAACTTTAGACCATTTCAAAGCTAAATTTTTTTTCTTAAAAAATATTTTTTTTCAATCAATGCCAATTACAATTGCCATATTAGGGTATTCTATTGCTGCAACAATTGTTTTTACATATGTTGGGTTCTTTGGTGAATATGCTGTAGCAGGGTATGGATCTGCCACAAGAATTGAGCAAGTAGTTTTGTTACCAATATTAGGAATTAATACAGCAATAATATCTATCATAGCTCAAAATATTGGAGCAAAATATTACTATAGAGTGGAGCAATCCTATTTTACTTCAATAAAATACGGTCTATTTATAATGTTAATTGCTGGTGTAGTTATTTTTATAAGTGCTGACATTGTTCCTAAATTCTTTTCTTCAAACCCAGAGGTAATTATGCATGGCTCGATGTACCTTAAGATTTCAGCATTTATTTTACCTGCTTATCCAATATTTTTCTTATCAAATGGATTTTTTATGGCTTTAAAAAAATCTGAAAAAGCCATGATTAATAATATTGGCAGAAATGTTATAGTACCAGTTTTATCCTTTTACATTGCAAAGTATTTAAATGCAGATTTTAAAACTTTTTTTTATATTTGGGCTATCTTTCAATGGCTGATATCATTGATGTTACTTTTTTATGTCAAATATTATATTAAACATAAATTAGCTAATATTTAATATTTTTTAAGTATGTTTTTTACAAAAAGAAAAGCGATAATTTTAATTATAATTTGTTCGATTTTTTTTATTCTAACATATAACGATGTTAGGTCTGAAGAGATTAAAGAAATTTCTGGAAATGCTCAAATTATTGATGGTGATACAATAAAAATAAATTCAAAAAAGATAAGATTATACGGAATTGATGCACCTGAATTCAAGCAAATGTGTAAAAAACCTTATCTAACAATAATTTTTTTTACTTTTACTAAAGATTATCCATGTGGAAAAATTTCAACTCAAAAATTACAAAAAAAAATAAATAACAAAGTAATAACTTGTAAAATTTTGGATATTGATAGATATAAAAGATTTATTGGAGAATGTTATAAAAGAAATTTAAACTTGAATTCTTGGCTAGTTTCAAACGGTTATGCAGTAGCTTATAGAAAATACTCAAAAAAATATATATCAAACGAAATTAATGCTAAAAATGAAAAAAAAGGCCTTTGGCAAGGTAAATTTGAAATGCCATGGGACTTTAGAAGAAAAAAATAAGTTTATAATCTTGATGCACAGTCTTCAATCCAAGAACAAAGATGTTCAGCAAAAGATCTTCTAACAAACAGATTTAAAATATTTTCATCTTTATGGTGCAGAATTACATCTATATGATTTAAAACAGTCTGAGCTGTTGATCCTTTTTTTTCTTTAAATTCATTAAAATTAAAGGGAGATCCTGCTGAAAAGATTTCATAGACATTTTCACCTTTAAGTTCTAATTGAACAAATTGATCTGTTACATCTATAACAGCACCTAAATTTGTTTTTGAAATACTATTAAATAACATTTCATATAGATCGGATTTATTAGTGTCTTTACTTGCCAGCTCATTTGAGATTATCATCCATTCGTCTGGACTAAGCCATATTGCTGTTAATTTATCACTTGTTGTTGAAGTGTTTGCCTCAGTTGGCAAGATCATATTAAGATTTTTACCAACATTTGTTAAAAATTCTCTTTTTTTACCTCTCAAATTAATTTTTATTACTGGAGAGATTTCCTTTACAGAAATACTTTCTTGCTTCATTTCATTTTTAATAACTGAATTATAGTTAAGCATTTAACCTCTCATTTTTCTCATCGTAAAACACTGGATTCGCAACAGTGACATTAATATTTTTATTTTCCATAGGCACAAAAAGTTTTTTTCCCATCATATCTTTTCCACCTCTAACTACTGCAAGTGCTATTGATTTTTTTAGGTTTGGACTGAAATAACTTGAAGTTACATGTCCAAGCATTTCTACTGGACTTTGATTTAATTCAGAAACTATTTGTGCTCCTTCTTCTAAAACAATATTTGGATCATCAGTTAATAAACCTACTAATTGCTTTCTATCTTCTCTCATTGTATCAGATCTATAAAGAGATCTTTTTCCTATAAAATCGTATTTCTTCTTGCTTACTATCCAATCCATTTGAAGATCGATAGGAGTCATTGTTCCATCTGTATCTTGACCAACAATAATAAAACCTTTTTCTGCCCTTAATAAGTGCATTGTCTCAGTTCCATAAGGAGTAATATTAAACTCTTGACCTGCTTCCATGCATTTTTTCCATAAATCTTTTCCATAACTTGCTTGAACATTGATTTCGTAGCTATGTTCACCAGTAAAACTAATTCTCATAATTCTACATTGGATATGACCGATATTCGTCTCTTTAAAAGACATGTGAGGAAAGTTTTCATCTGATAAATCTAAATCAGGAATTATTTTTTTAAGAATTTTTTTACTATTAGGTCCACATAAACTCGCTGTAGCGTAATGATCTGTTACAGAGGTTAAGTAAACATCAAGTTCAGGCCATTCTGTTTGAAGATAATCTTCAAGTTTACCTAAAACATTAGCAGCACCACCAGTTGTTGTGGTCATGATATAATGATTTTCACCTAATCTTGTTGTAACTCCATCATCATAAACCATACCATCCTCATTTAGCATTAGGCCATATCTACATTTTCCTATAGCTAATTTTGACCAAGCATTTGTGTAAACTCTATTTAAAAATTCAGAAGCATCACTTCCTTGAATATCAATTTTACCAAGAGTAGAGGCATCTAGTATACCAGCACTTTCTCTTGCAGCTTTACTTTCTCTTTGAACTGCTTGATGCATTGTCTCTCCATTAATAGGGTAGTACCAAGCTCTCTTCCATTGACCGACATTTTCAAATTCAGCTTTATTTTCAACATGCCAATCATTCATTGGCGTTCTTCTAAAAATATCAAAAAACTTTCCAACATTTCGACCTACAATAGTTCCAAATGTTAATGGGGTGTAAGGAGGTCTAAATGTAGTAGTTCCTAATTCTCCCATTTTAACACCAGCTGTATCCGCAATTATTCCCAATGCATGCATATTTCCTAGTTTACCTTGATCAGTACCCATTCCAGTAGTCGTGTATCTTTTTACATGCTCAATAGATCTAAAACCTTCTCTTAATGCTAATTTGATATCTTTAGCTGTTGCATCGTTTTGATAATCTACAAATGGTTTTGTTTTGCCTAAAGGTTTATCAGAAGGAAGTAACCAAATATTTCTTTTTGAATTTTCCTGATCGATCTCAACTTTAATATTATCTAAATCTGTTTCTTTAATATTTAGATTATCTTTAAGGTTTTGATTTAAATTTTTAATGATTTCATCAATTTTAAAATCTCCACCACAAGATCCTACACTTATTTGTTCGGATGTATTCTGATTTGGTAAGAAAATTTGTTTTTTCTCATCAAACTTTAGTTTACTACCTGATTGCGTATATAAATGTATAGCAGGTGTCCAACCACCAGCAACTCCCAAGCAATCACATGAAATAGAAATTTTACTTCCAGTCACTGAAGTACCATCATTAGACAGCTTCATAATTGAAATACTATTTAATCTTTTGTATCCAGCTGTATCAACAATCGTATGTGACCAGTAAACTTTAATACCTGCTTCTTTTACTTTTTTAACAATTTTACTTTCAGATTGTTCTCTTATATCAATTATTGCTTCAACATTGATACCCTTATTGTATAGTGAAATAGCACTTTCGTAGGCACTATCATTATTAGTAAAAAATACATTTCTACTACCACAAGCAACTCCATAAAATTCACTATATTTTTTAACAGCAGATGAAAGCATTATTCCTGGTCTATCATTATTATTAAATATCAAAGGTCTTTCTAATGCACCTGTAGCTAAAATAACTTTCTTAGCTCTAATTTTCAGAAGTCTTTGTCTGATTTTATTTGTTTTATCTTTTGCCTCTAAATGATCAGTTAGATTTTCTCTAGCCAAAAGATAATTATATTGATGATAAGCAGCTACACTTGTTCTAGTTTTTATTTCAAGATTTTTAATATTTTTAAGTTCCTTTATTTCTGCTTTTAACCATTCAGAAGGGGCTTTGTTATCAATTTTATTAAATTCGTTATTTTCAAAAATAGTTGAGCCACCAAGTTCATTTTTTTCATCAAGTAACAACGTTTTAAAATTATTTTTAGCTGCATTTTTTGCTGCTAATATTCCAGATATACCTGCACCTACAACCAATACATCACAGTGAATATTTCGGTGGTCATAAATGTCAGGGTCACTTGATGTTGGTGATTTTCCTAAACCGGCTGAGTGTCGTATGAAAAATTCATATTTTTCCCAGAAACTAGCAGGCCACATAAATGTTTTGTAATAAAAACCTGCTGGAAAAAAAGGGGAGAGAAAATTGTTTATTCCACCAATATCAAATTCTACACTTGGCCAACAATTTTGACTGGAAGCCTCTAAACCCTCGTAAATCTCGACTTCTGTTGCTCTAACATTGGGTTCCGTTCTATTGGTACCAGGGTTTACTTGAACTATAGCATTTGGTTCTTCGGAACCAGACGTCATAATTCCTCTTGGTCTATGGTATTTAAAACTTCTTCCTACTAGATGAACATTATTTGCAAGTAATGCTGAAGCTAATGTATCACCTTTAAAGCCATGATAAGTTCTGCCATTAAATTTAAAAGAAATTCTATTAGTTTCATCAATATACTCGCTTGATTTTACTCTTAAGTTTTTAGTCATTTTATTGAGTAGGTGGTTTTTCACCCATTTTGTAAATTGCTTTTATTTCATCGTTAGATGTATCTCTAACCATATTAAACCACTTACGACAACCATGTGCATGATTCCATCTTTCAAATTGAACACCTTTAATATTTTTTCTCATAAATAAATACTCTGCCCACTCATCATCACTTAATTCTGTTGGTTGCTTAGGTCTCTCGATATGAGCTTCACCTCCAGCCTTAAATTCTTGCTGATCTCGTTCTCCACAGTATGGACAGTTTATTAAAAACATTAATGAGCAACCGCTGCAGCCCCATGTTCATCAACAAGGTCTCCGCTTACAAATCTATTTAAATTAAATGCAGCATTAAGTTTGTGTGGTTCATCATTTGCGATAGTATGTGCAAACAAATCTCCAGATCCAGGAGTTGCTTTAAATCCTCCTGTACCCCAACCACAATTAAAGTATAATCCTTTAATTGAAGTTTTACTTAAAATTGGACTAGCGTCAGGACAAATATCTACTATTCCTCCCCATTGTCTTAACATTCTCATTCTACTGAAAATTGGATATAATTCTAATATAGCGTTTAATGTTCCTTCAACTATTTGATGACTACCTTTTTGAGTATAAGAAACATAATCATCTGTTCCAGCACCAATGACCAATTCTCCTTTGTCAGATTGACTGACATAAGCATGCACTGCGTTAGACATTACAACTGTATCAATAATTGGTTTTACAGGTTCAGAAACTAAAGCCTGTAAAGGTTTACTTTCAAGTGGAAGTCTTAGACCCGCCATATTAGCTATTACACTAGAATGACCAGCTGCAACCACACCAACTTTCTTTGTTTTTATAAATCCTTTTGTTGTTTCTATACCTTCAACACTATCTCCATTTCTTTTTATTCCTTTAACTTCACAATTTTGAATAATATCGACACCCATTGCATCAGCTCCTCTTGCATATCCCCAAGCAACTGCATCGTGTCTTGCTGTGCCAGCTCTACGTTGTAAAGTTCCTCCTAAAACAGGGTATCTAATATCTGGTGATGTATTTATAATTGGACAAAATTTTTTAACTTCTTCTGTGCTCAAGTAGACTGCGTCAATTCCATTTAGTCTATTAGCATGTGTTCGTCTTTTTAAATCTCTAACATCTTGTAAATTATGTGCAAGGTTCATTACACCTCTTTGACTAAACATTACATTATAGTTTAGTTCTTGAGATAAACCTTCCCAAATTTTTAATGCATGATCATATAATCCTGCACTGGCGTCCCATAAATAATTTGATCTAATAATTGTAGTATTCCGTCCAGTATTTCCTCCACCAATCCAACCTTTCTCGACTACAGCAATATTATTCATATTATGTTTTTTTGCTAAATAGTAGGCTGTTGCTAATCCGTGACCACCACCACCAACAATAACTGCATCGTACTCTTTTTTAGGTGAAGGATCTTTCCACGCTCTTTGCCAATTTTCATGATATGAAAGAGCATTTTTAATTAACGAAAATACTGAGTACTTATTTCTCATAATAATTGAATAATTACTTTATATATATTGAATTTTCAATACAATCGCTTAATACACAATGTCATACGGAAGAGTGGGTGAGAGGCTGAAACCAGTCGTTTGCTAAATGACCGTGCGAGGAAACTTGTACCGAGGGTTCGAATCCCTCCTCTTCCGCCACTAAAATAGAGGCTGATCTTTAAAAAAGTTTTTCATAGGTACAGGTCGTTGTTCCAAAATATATCTATAGACATTATAATTTTCCATTACACGCTGTACGTAATTTCTTGTTTCTCTAAATTTTATTAACTCAACCCAATCAACATAATCAACTTGTTTTTTTTGTGGATCTTTATTTATTTTTTTCCAATATTTAACTCTATTGGGTCCTGCATTATACGCAGCGACTGCAAAAGGGTAAGCACCATCATATTGTAGAATTAAACCTGCAATATAATGTGAACCTAAATTAATATTATATTCTGGATCAGTGGTTAATCTTGATTTTGAATAAGGAAGTTTGGCTTGTTTTGAAACTAATTTTGCTGTGTAGGGCATCAATTGCATTAATCCTTTTGCGCCAGCATGACTATTAGCCTCTAAATCAAATTCACTTTCTTGTCTAATTATGGATAAGATCAAAGCACTTTCTGGAATTTTTCTTTTATTAATATATTTAGGAGTGCTAATTATTGGATAATTGTATTTATTATGAAATCTTTTTTGATAAGACGCAATTTTTGAAACCTGAATAGCAAAGTCATATCTATTAATACTTGTAGCTAATTCTGCAGCCAAAACTTCACTACCTTTTGCTATATTGTCATTAGCTAAATGTCTTAAAATATGTTTTGTGTATTTATCTTTCTTTAATTCATCTAGAAGATAAGAAATTTTTACAAGCTCTTTATTAAAAAATTGAATTCTATATTTTGGATCAATTACCATATCTTTTTCTAACTCAAATTTTCCATTTGGATTTAATTTTAAAAAAGCTAGCTGACCATAGTAAGTAGTAAGATATTTTGTGGCTTCTCTGTACCAATTATTTGATTGCTCTCTTTCGCCTATTTTCTCATATGCTCTTCCAAGCCAATACGCACCTCTAGATAAACTTATTGGATAACTAACATTTTCATAAAAATTTTTAAAATGATCTTTAGCGGTTATGGGATCGTTTAAAAAACTTAATGCTATCCAGCCACTCATCCATTCTGCAGCAGCATATTCGGAGCCTTCAGTCATTCCATGATTACTTGAAATTTTATATGAAATTTCATATTTCTTTTTATAAAGCAATGCTCTTGAGATAATTTCTCTTTCTTTCCACCACTTATCAGGTCTAACTAAATACTCTTTATCATTTCTTATTTTCAATAAAATTTCTGTTGAAGAGTCTACACGTCCTTTTTTTCTTCTCCATTTCAATCGATCATAGTTTAATCCGGCATCATTTTTAAATTTTTCAGGAACATTTGCTATAGCTTGGTCAACCCCATAGCCTTTACTCATTAAGAGATATCTTGCGTTATATAAAAGTTCATAATCTTTTGGTAGATATCTTATTAACCTTTGTAAATCCCAACGATCTCCGTTCCAAGCTAAATAATCAGCTCGTTTGATATAGTCATCTGCATTTAAATATTTTTTATATTTTTTTCTAAAATATTTTAATTCATTTTTGGATAAATCCGCTGTTATCCAACCTTCTTTAATTAGTTTTATACCTTTATTTTTGTCACCAATTAAAACATGACTTTCTCCAAGTATCATTTTTCCATAGCCGCTTAATGGATCTTTTTCTCTAAACCAATTTATTATTTTTTTTGGTGAAACACTTTCTGTAGATAGTTTATGTTCAGCAAGATATTCTACCCTGCTTATTCTAGGATAATCTGAATTTTTATTTAAAAAAACTTGATAATCGTAAAATGACGCCTGGTTACCAGACGTTAAAAGATGTCTCCATTGTATAAAATTATAAATAGATTTGTCTTTTGCTTTTTTTGCTATTTTAAGCGCAGAAGACCATTTACTTTTTTGCATTTCTGAAATAGCTTTTTTAGCTAACCCGAAGTCTTTTTTACTATAATATCTTGAAATCTTGATATTCTTAGCTGTGCTAGTACCAGCTATAGTTGGTTTTTTCTTTGGTATTTTAAAACTTAATTTTTTTTCTTTTAAAACCAACTCTTTTTTAACAATCACTTCTTCGATTTTAATTTCTTTGGTTTTCGTGGGCTTCTTTAATGGTTTAAGGATATTTATAGATATTTTCTTTTGAATTTCTTCTTTACTTAAAATAGGTTTTTTTAAAGGTACAACTGAATTTATTTCAGCAAAGAGATTATTTGAAAATATTAATATGGTTACGGTGAAACCTAAAAATAATATTTTTTTGAGCATAATCTTTTAGTATATGAATCTTTAAACTATGTTATAAGTATTTATGTTCAAAGGATCAAATGTTGCTTTAATTACACCATTTAAAAATAATGGTCTAGATGAGGAAGCATATATAAAATTAATCCATTTCCACATCGATAATGGTACTAATGGACTTGTGCCGGCTGGTACAACAGGTGAATCCCCTACGTTAAGTCATGATGAGCATCAAAGAGTAATAGATTTATGTATAAAAGAAAGTAATGGAAAAATTCCAGTTATTGCTGGTACGGGTTCCAACTCAACTGAGGAGGCTATTTCTTTAACAACACATGCAGAAAAAGCAGGAGCTAACGGCGCTTTGATAGTTACACCCTATTACAATAAACCAACTCAAGAAGGCTTGTATCAACATTACAAAGCAATTAATGACAAGTGTGGCATTCCAATTATAATTTATAATATTCCTGGCAGATCTGTGATTGATATGTCAGTTGATACAATGGCTAGACTGTATGAATTAAAAAATATAGTTGGTGTTAAAGATGCAACGGGTGATTTAGATAGAGTTAATCAGACACTTGAAAAAATGGGCAAAGATTTTATTCAATTAACAGGTAATGATGATAATGCTTTTGAATTTAATAAACGTGGTGGGGTAGGTACTATTAGTGTAACAGCTAATATTGCACCTAAACTTTGTTCAGATTTTCAAAAATTCTCCAAATCAGACACCGATAATGAAATGAAAGAAGCAGAAAGATTAGATAAAATATTACAACCAGTTCATCACTCAATGTTTGTTGAGAGCAATCCTAGTCCTGTAAAATATGCTGCAAAACTTTTAGGACTTTGTGATGACAATGTAAGACTACCACTTGTAAAAGTAACAGACACAACAAAAGAAATTGTAAAAAAAGCTCTTCAGTCTGCTAAGTTAATTTAATGAACAAAAAAACCAATCCTGGTTTGAAAATCATTTGTTTAAATAGAAAAGCTAGTTTTAATTATTTTTTTGAAGATCTTTTTGAAGCTGGAATTGTTTTAAAAGGATCAGAGATTAAATCAGTAAGAGAGGGCAAGGTGAATATCGCTGAGTCTTATGCTGTTGAAAAGGGAGGTGAAGTTGTTTTAATTAATTCACACATATCTCCATACAAGCAAGCAAGTTACTCTAATCATAATCCAACCGATGATAGAAAATTGCTTCTTAATAAAAAAGAAATAAATAAATTGATAGGTAAAATGCAAAGAGATGGTTTCACATTAGTTCCAACAAAAATGTATTTCAAAAAAGGAAAGGCTAAAATAGAACTAGCTGTTGCAAAAGGAAAAAAGCAATATGATAAAAGAGCAACAAAAAAAAGTAGAGATTGGAATCGTGAAAAGGCAAGATATATTAGAAAATCAAGCTAAAATTGTTTTTTTAGGAATAGGTTCAAATTTAGGTATAAGAAAAAGAAATATAGAAAAAGCAAAATTTTTATTAGCAGAACATAACTTAGATGTTCTCTCGGTATCTAGTTATTATGAAACTCCTTCCTGGCCGGACCCACGAAATCCTAAGTTCTTAAATATAATTATAAAATTAAAATGTTATTACAACCCTCAAGAACTATTAAAAATATGTAAATCTATAGAAAATCAATTAGGTAGAAAGAAAGCAAAAAAAAATGCACCTCGTACATGTGACTTAGATATAATCGATTTTAATAATTTGGTATCAAGAAAAAATTCTAAGATTAATTTACCTCATAAAATGATGCACAAAAGAAACTTTGTATTATTTCCATTATTTGAGATTCAAAAGAATTGGACTCATCCTGATAAACAAATTGATGTTAAAACCTTGATTTCTCTGCTTCCTGATAGAGACATTAGATCTATTAAACAAATTTGATTTAATGGTATAATATCAATTATGCTTAATTCAAATGAACTTATAAATAAAGTTAAGGATTATAATAAATTTCTTAATCCTGAAAAATTGGATAAAGCATATAATTTTGCTGTTAAAGCACATAAGAGTCAAAAAAGAGCTTCGGGTGATCCTTATTCTGTTCACCCAATTGAGGTTGCAAATATTTTAACTGAATTAAAATTAGATAGCGCTACAATTACAACTGGTCTATTGCATGACACTATAGAAGATACTTTTGCAACTTATGAAACTATCAAACAAGAATTTGGTGATGAGGTTGCTGATTTAGTAGACGGTGTAACGAAAATTTCAGCGTTTGAAAATTCAGCAGGAGCTAATTCTAAAGTTGAGAATTTCAGAAAATTAATTTTAGCAACATCAAAAGACATTAGAGTTCTGCTAGTTAAAATTGCTGATCGACTACATAACATGAGAACCATTAAAGCGATTACTAAAGAGGATAAAAGAAAAAGAATAGCTCAAGAAACTATGGAAATTTATGCGCCATTAGCTGATAGAATGGGAATGCACAGAATAAGAGACGAGCTTGAGGATTTATCTTTTGAAATTTTAAATAATGAGGCAAGAAAATTAATAAAAAAAAGGCTTGATGAAATAAAATTGGACAGAAAAGATTTGTTCGAAGAACAATCTTTTGAGTTAAGTGAAATCTTAAATGATAATGAAATTAATGCTGAAATACATGGTAGAGAAAAGACACCTTTTTCAATTTGGAGAAAGGTCCAAAAAAAAAGAGTTTCACTTGAACAAATAACAGACATTATTGGATTTAGGATAATTTTAAAAAACGTAGATGATTGTTACAAAACTCTCGGGATTTTTCATAAAAAATGGAATTGCATACCAGGGAAATTTAAAGATTATATTTCATCTCCAAAAATCAATGGTTATAAATCTATTCATACTTCTGTAATTGGTTCAAATAAAAAACCAATAGAAATTCAAATTAGAACACATGAAATGCATGAATTTGCAGAAAGAGGTGTCGCATCTCATTGGCAGTATAAATCTTCTGAAAAATTTAATTCTTTAAGTTGGAAGGAGTATGATTGGTTAAAAGATCTTGTTGAGATTATAGAAAAAAATGAAAACCCCGAAGATTCATATGAGTATACAAAACTACAAATGTTTCAAGAAAACGTATTTTGTTTTACACCAAAAGGTTCAGTTATAAAATTACCTAAAGATGCAACTGCTATAGATTTTGCATATGCTGTTCATACTAAAATTGGTAATTCAGCAGTTGGTTGTGAAATTAATGGAAACAAAAGCGAATTACAAACTATTTTAAGAAATGGCGATCGAGTAAATATAATAACATCTAAAAATAATTCACCATCACTTCACTGGATACCAACTACTAAAACAGGTAAAGCTAGAGCAGCAATAAGAAGATATTGGCATGATAAAGGAGAGCAAAAAGAGGAAAAAACAAAAAAATATAATACCACTCTATGGATGTCATTACCTGATAAGCCAGGTCAATTAGGAGATATAAGCTCACTCATTGGAAGTCACAAATTAAATATATCGAGCTTAGAAATGGTTGGTAAAAATCCTAATTATATTAATTTTAAATTTAAATTAATTATTAGAAACCTTAAGAATTTTACTAATTTTATTGCAGAGCTAAAACAAAAGAGTATAAAATTTAAGATAATTAGACACGAAGAAAAAAGAAATGCTTTCACACAAAAAATCCTTAAATATTTTAAAAAAAACTAATGCATTATTAGAAGGTCACTTCGTTCTATCCTCAGGTCTACATTCTTCAAAATATATTCAGTGTGCAAAACTCTTAAGTTTCCCTAATTTAGCAGATAAAATTTGTAAATCTTTAGCCAAAAAAATTAAAAAAAAATTTAAAAAAATTGATTTAATACTAGCTCCTGCAATGGGAGGAGTAATTATTGGATATGAAATTGGAAAATTGCTCAAAAAAGAAACAATTTTTTGTGAAAGAGTAAATGGTAAATTTACTCTCAGAAGAGGATTTAATATAAAAAAAGGAGCAAGAGTATTAATTATAGAAGATGTAATCACTACAGGAAAATCAAGTTTAGAGTGTGTTAAATTGATTAAAAAATCAAAAGCAAAATTAATTGGATTTGCATCTATAATTGATCGATCAACCAAACAATCTTTAAAAATAAAAACTGGAATAACATCTCATCTAAAAATAGATGTTCCAACTTTTAAAGCAAATAAATTACCATCAGAACTTAAATCAATACCAATAACAACCCCAGGAAGCAGATTTATTAAGTGAAAAGGTTAGGTGTAAATATAGATCACATTGCAACTTTACGAAACGCTCGTGGAGAGAAACATCCTGATCCACTATTAGCAGCAAAAAAAGTTATTAGTTATGGAGCTGACTCTGTAACAATTCATTTAAGAGAAGATAGAAGACACATAAATGATATCGATGCCAAAAAAATATGTGATTTAAAAAATGTGCTTGTAAACCTTGAAATTTCTATGAATAAAGAAATTGTTAATAAAGCACTTAAGTTAAAACCAAATTTTATTTGTTTAGTTCCAGAAAATAGAAAAGAAATTACTACCGAGGGAGGCTTAAACATAAAAAACAATCTTAATAAATTAGAGAAAATTATTAAAAAATTTAAAAAAGTAAAGATAAGAACAAGTTTATTCATTAATCCTTCCCCAAAT
>CACJFA010000023.1 GCA_902592545.1 uncultured Pelagibacteraceae bacterium
GAAAGAATACTTTCAACAAGAAATATTGAGGAAATTAGTATTGGAGATTATGTTTTGTCAGGCGGAGAGTCAGCGGCATATGTAGTTTTAGATAGTATTTTAAGATTGCTGCCAGGTGTATTAGGAAATGAAAACTCTAAATTAGATGAAACCTTTGAAAATGGTCTTCTAGAGTACCCTCAGTATACAAAACCTCAAATTTGGGAGGAAAAAGCTGTGCCAGACGTACTATTATCAGGTGATCATAATAAAATTAAACACTGGCGTTTATCTCAATCTGAGGCTATAACACGCGTCCGAAGACCAGATTTATGGGAAAAATATAAGAAGAATTAACTTGATAAATATTAACATGAAAACAATTGAAGAAATAAACCAGCATAACGTTAACAAAATTCTTTCAAAGAAAAAAATTCCAGAATTTTATCCTGGAGATGTTGTTAAGGTTGGTGTGAGAATTACCGAGGGTAAAAAAGAGAGAATTCAATATTTTGAGGGAGTATGTATTGCTAAAAAAAGCAGAGACCTAAACTCATCTTTTACAGTTAGAAAAATTTCCTTTGGAGAGGGTGTTGAGAGAACTTTCCCATTATTTGGAACTTTAATTGATTCAATTAAGGTTATTAGATCAGGTAAAGTAAGAAGAGCAAAACTTTACTATCTAAGAGACAGAACTGGTAAATCAGCAAGGATTGCTGAAAAAATTAGAAAAAAAATTGGTATTGATATCGAGGCAAAACCAGAAACAGTTACAGAGGAAAATGTAGCTCCTGCAGTAGAAGCACCAAAAGAAGAAGCTCCTAAAGCAGAAGCAGCACCTAAAGAAGAGGCGGCTCCATCAGCAGAGGCTCCTAAAGAAGAACAAAAATAATTTTTTTTTCAATGTCTACAACATTATACGATAAAATTTGGAACGATCATCTAGTTGATCAACAAGATGACGGCACATCTTTACTTTTTGTAGATAGACATTTAATTCATGAGGTGACAAGCCCCCAAGCTTTTGAAGGATTAAGAAATTCAAACAGAAAAGTTAGACACCCAAATTTAACTTTAGCAGTTGCAGATCATAATGTTCCAACAACTGACAGATCAAAAGGTATTTCAGATGAAGAGTCAAAAATTCAAGTAGATACTTTAGAGGCAAATTGTAAAGAATTCGGTGTTCAGTTATTTGGTATGGATGATAAGAGGCAAGGTATCGTTCATATTATAGGACCTGAGCAAGGTTTTACTCAACCAGGTACAGTTATTGTTTGTGGAGACAGTCATACCGCAACGCATGGAGCATTTGGTGCTTTAGCATTTGGGATAGGAACTTCAGAAGTTGAACATGTTTTAGCAACCCAAACACTAGTTCAAAAGAAAGCTAAAAATTTTAGAATTAATGTTAATGGTGAACTTCCTTTAGGAGTTACTTCTAAAGATGTAATACTTCAAATAATTGGAAAAATAGGTACAGCAGGTGGAACAGGATCTGTTGTGGAATATGCTGGAGATTTAATAAGATATTTAAGTGTTGAGCAAAGAATGACTATTTGCAATATGACAATTGAAGGTGGTGCAAGAGCAGGATTAATTGCACCAGATGAAAAAATTTTTGAATATTTAAAAGGAAAACCAATGTCTCCAAAAGGTGAAAATTGGGATAAAGCTTTGAACTATTGGGAGTCTTTAAAAACAGACTCTGATGCTAGTTTTGATAAAGAAATTAGCCTTAATGCAAATGAAATTTTACCTATGATTACATGGGGTACTTCACCACAAGATGTAATAACAATTGATGGAAAAGTTCCAAATCCAAATAATGAGACTGATGAAGATAAAAAAAATTCAATTGAAAGAGCTTTAAAGTATATGGGTTTAAAACCTGACATGGCAGCCAGAGATATAAAAATAGATAAAGTATTTATTGGTAGTTGTACAAATGGCAGAATAGAAGATTTGAGAGAAGCAGCAAAGATCTTAAAAGATAAAAAAGTATCATCGCATGTTAATGCTATAGTAGTTCCGGGCTCAGGCTTAGTTAAAGAACAAGCAGAACAAGAAGGACTAGATAAAATTTTTGTTAGCTCAGGGTTTGAATGGAGAGAACCAGGTTGCTCTATGTGTTTAGCGATGAATGCTGATAAATTAAAACCAGAAGAAAGATGCGCCTCTACATCAAATAGAAATTTTGAGGGAAGACAAGGTAGAGGTGGTAGAACCCATCTAGTTAGTCCAGGAATGGCTGCAGCAGCTGCAATTTCAGGTAATTTAGATGATGTCAGAAAGTATCAAAATTAAATGCAAAAATTTAATAAACTAAAAAGTATCCCAGCTTATTTACCAATTGTAAATATTGATACAGATATGATAATTCCAAAACAGTTTTTAAAAACTATCAAAAGAACTGGCCTGGGAAAAAATTTGTTTTTTGAAATGAGATATGATGATCAAGGCAAAGAAATAAATGATTTTGTGTTAAACAAAGATCCATTTAATCAATCTAAAATTTTAATTGCTGGAAAAAACTTTGGATGTGGTTCATCAAGAGAACATGCTCCTTGGGCTTTATTAGATTTTGGAATTACTTGTGTAATAAGTTCAAGTTATGCAGATATTTTTTTTAGTAATTGTTTTAAAAATGGAATTTTGCCTATAATCCTTGAAGAAGAAAAAATAAAAGAGCTATCTGAATACGCAAATAGACAAGAAGAAATTTCTATTGATTTGCAAGAGGAAAAAATAGTTTATGGAAATAATGAGCTAAAATTTGAAGTTGATCCATTTAAGAAAAAATGTTTGTTAGAAGGACTTGATGATATCGCTTTATCGCTAAAAAAATCAGAAAAAATAGAAAAGTTTGAAACAAATTTAAAAAACAAAAAGCCTTGGGTATTTAATGATTAAATTAAAAAAAAGAAAAATACTTTTACTTCCTGGTGATGGTATTGGTCCGGAGGTAATAACTGAGGTAAAAAAAATTATTAACTGGTTTAATGATAAAAAATCTTTAGATTTTGAAATTGATCAGGAGTTAGTTGGTGGTTGTTCTTATGATAAACACGGTACCCCAATCACTGATGAGGTTTTTTACAAAGCACTAGAAAGTGAAGTAATTATGCTTGGAGCAGTTGGTGGTCCTACATGGGATAACCTAGAATTTTCCAAAAAACCAGAAAGAGCATTATTAAAACTCAGAAAAGAATTAAAGCTTTTTGCTAACTTAAGGCCTGCAATTTGTTTTAAACAATTAGTCGATGCTTCAACCCTAAAGCCAGAAGTAGTTTCAGGACTAGATATAATGATAGTAAGAGAGTTAACGGGTGGTATATATTTTGGTGAACCTAGAGGAATTAAGCCAATTGAAAATGGAGAGAGAAAAGGAATTAATACACACACTTATACGACTAGTGAAATTACTAGAGTAGCTAGGATCGCTTTTGATTTAGCTAGAAAAAGATCAAACAAGGTTACTTCGTGTGAAAAATCAAATGTGATGGAAGCAGGACAATTGTGGAAAGAAGAAGTCCAAGAACTTCATGAAAAAGATTACAAAGATGTAGAATTAAGTCATATGTTAGCAGACAATTGTGCTATGCAGCTTTTAAGAAACCCAAAACAATTTGATGTAATTGTAACAGATAATTTGTTTGGAGATATGTTGTCAGACCAAGCTTCAATGTTAACGGGATCTTTAGGTCTTTTACCATCAGCATCTTTAGGCGCAAAAAATAAAGATGGTGAGATGAGAGCGATGTACGAGCCTATACACGGGTCAGCTCCAGATATAGCTGGTAAAGGAATAGCAAATCCAATTGCTTCTATTTTGAGCTTTGCTATGGCACTGAGGTATTCTTTAGATCTTGATAAAGAAGCAGATATTTTAGAAAAAGCAGTTCAAGATGTTTTAAATGATGGGTTAAGAACTAAAGATATAATGTCAGAGGGTATGAAAGAAACTTCAACTTCAGCAATGGGTGATGCGATAATTTCAAAATTGCAATAAAACTAGAATTATTCTAAGCTTTAAATATGCCAAGTTATACTGCTCCAGTAAAAGATATGATGTTTCTCTTTGAAAAATTAAGAGACAATAAAAACTATAATGAGCTTGAAAAATATAATGAGGTGAGTGCAGATCTTGTTAAAGATATTTTAGAAGAAGCAGCTAAAATAAATCAAAATTTAATTTTACCTCTTGCTAAAGCAGGTGATGAAAATCCAGCAATTTTAGAAAATGGTGTTGTCAGAACACCACCGGGTTACAAAGAGGCATATCAGAAATATATTGAAGATGGTTGGACATCGTTGTCTTGTGATCCTAAATATGGAGGCCAAGGAATGCCAAAAACAGTAAGTGCATTCTTTGATGAAATGCTTTCCTCAGCTAGTTTGTCATTTAAATTATATAGTGAACTTAGTATTGGTGCCTATAATTGTATTAATCATCATGCTTCAGATGAAATAAGAGATAAATATTTACCAAAGATCGTTGAGGGTAAATGGAGTGGCACCATGTGTTTAACAGAACCAGTCTGTGGTACAGACTTAGGTTTGTTAAAAACCAAAGCCATCAAACAATCTGATGACACCTATAAAATTAGTGGTCAAAAGATTTTTATAACTTCTGGTGATCACGACTTAACTGAAAACATTATTCATTTAGTTTTAGCAAGATCAACAGACTCTCCTGCGGGCACTAAAGGAATTAGTTTATTTTTAGTTCCAAAATTTATTGTAAATAAAGATGGTAGTGTTGGTCAAAGAAATGGAATTTCAACAGGATCTATTGAAAGCAAAATGGGAATTAAGGGTTCAGCAACATGTGTTTTAAATTTTGATGAAGCAACAGGGTATATGATTGGTAACAAAGACAAAGGTCTTAGCGCTATGTTTACTATGATGAACCTTGAGAGAATAGTGGTAGGTATTCAAGGTTTAGGAATTTCTGAAATTGCTTATCAAAACTCACTTGCATATGCAAAAGAGAGAAAGCAAGGAAAAACAAATAATTCAAAATCTACAAATGGCGCAGACTTTATAATTGATCATGCGGATATTAGAAGATCTTTACTTAATATGAAGTCAATTATTGAAGGAGAAAGAGCTTTATGTTTTTGGTTATCACAACAAACTGAGGTAAGTCTTTATCATCCAGATGAAAAAATTAAACAAGAAGCTTTGGATTATGTTTCATTGATGACACCAGTTGTTAAATCATTATTTACAGATTTAGCTATGGAAATTACGAACGATGCGATGCAAATACATGGTGGGTATGGGTATACTAAAGACCAGGGAATAGAGCAGTTATATAGAGATAATCGTATTACACCAATCTATGAAGGAACAAATTCTGTTCAGGCAGCAGATTTAGTATTTAGAAAATTATCAAATAAAAATGGTGATGTTATCAACAAGTTTTTAGATATGGTTAAATCTGAATGTGATAGTAAAAATGAAAAAGTAAAAATATTTTCAAAAGAATTAAATCATTATTTAGATATTTTATCTAAGTTTACAGACTGGATTAAGGATAAACATAAAATCGAAAAAGACGATGTTAGTGCTGCAGCAAATGATTATTTAAGAAGTCTGGGATATGTTTCAATTGCTTATGCTTGGATCAAAATTTTAGATGTAAGCTTTAAGGATTTTGATTCAAATAAAGAATTTTATTCTGATAAAATAAATACAGCAAAATTTTATTTTGATAAGGTATTGCCTAGAGCTGAGTATCATTACAAATCTGCTATTACTGGAAGTTCTAACATAATGAATTTTAAGTTTAATTAATAATGAATCATTACGAGACAAATTTAGATAAAAATAAAGCGAACTACGTTCCACTTACCCCACTAACGTTTCTTAAAAGAGCAAGGGAAATTTATCCAAATTACGAAGCTATTATTTATGAGGATAGGAAATATACTTGGAATGAAGTTTATAAAAGAGCTGTAAAATTTGCTAGTGCGTTGTCAAAAATTGGAATTAAAAAAGGTGATACTGTTTCATTTTTAGCTTTTAATACACCAGAGATTTTTGAGGCACATTACTCAGTACCTATGGTTGGTGCAGTATTAAATACAATTAATATAAGATTAGATGCAAATACAATTTCATATATTTTAGATCACAGTGATGCAAAGGTGTTAGTAGTTGATCGACAACTACACTTAGAAGTTAAAAAAGCATTAAAAACTTTAGGTAAGAAAATTTCAATAATTGATATTTATGATAAAAATGTTGACAAATCGAAATTAGAAAAAATTGGTGATTTAGAATATGAGAGTTTCTTAAATACAGGCGATGAAAATTTCGATTGGCAAATGCCGGAGGACGAATGGCAAGCAATATCATTAAGCTATACTTCGGGTACTACAGGAAATCCAAAGGGAGTAGTTTATCATCATAGAGGAGCATATTTAATGTCCACAGGAAGTTCAGTAGCTTGGAACATGCCAAATAGATTAAATTTTTTAACAGTGGTTCCAATGTTTCATTGTAATGGTTGGTGTTATCCATGGACAGTTCCAATGTTAAACGGAAGGACAATTTGTTTAAGAAATATTGATATAAAAAAAATTTTTGAATTAATCGATAAATATGAAGTAACTCATTTTGGTGGTGCCCCAATAGTATTAAATATGATTACAGGAGCTCCTGAAAGTGACAAAAAAAAATTAAAACAAAAAGTTTATGTTTTGACTGCTGGAGCGCCACCGCCAAGTATAATTTTCAAAAAAATGAGAGCATTAGGTTTTGAAGTTATGCATGTATACGGTTTAACGGAAACTTATGGACATGTTACTCAGTGTGCGTGGAATGATGAATGGAACAATTTCGATGAGGAAAAACAAAATGAAATTAAGGCTAGGCAAGGTGTGAGATATCCAAATACTGAAGGTGTCGTTGTTTTGGATCCAGAAACAATGAAAGAAGTTCCTAAAGATGGAAAAACAATTGGTGAAATTATGATTAGAGGGAATGTCGTAATGAAAGGTTACTTTAAAGACAAAGATGCTACTGATAAAGCCATGAAAGATGGATGGTTTCATAGTGGTGATTTAGCTGTAATGCATCCTGATGGGTATGTAAAAATACAAGATAGATCAAAAGATATAATTATTTCTGGAGGAGAAAATATTTCCTCAATTGAAATAGAAAATACACTTTCTAAACATCCATCAGTTTCAATTGCCGCAGTTGTTGCAAAACCAGATGAAAAATGGGGAGAAGTTCCTTGTGCATTTATTGAAATGGTTAAAGATAAGCCGGTATCAGAAAAAGAATTAATTGATTTTTGTAAAGAAACTTTAGCGGGATTTAAAGTTCCTAAAAAGGTTGTGTTCTGTGATTTGCCAAAAACTTCGACAGGAAAAATACAAAAGTTTGAATTGAGAAAACAAGTTTAGGTAATTTTTGAATTTTCAATTGGAAAATAAAAATGTTTATGCGTCTGATGCAGGACAGGGTATTGATCAAAATAAAGAAACAATAGTATTTCTTCATGGAAGTGGTCTTTCACATATTGTTTGGTCTCTAACTGAACAGTTTTTTTCAAATAATAATTTTAACGTATTATCTATTGATTTACCTGGGCATGGTAATTCTGATGGCCCTTGCTTAGATAGTATTGAAAAAATAGCTGATTGGTTGGAACAGGTTTTTAATAAACTTAATTTAAATAATCTAATTTTAATTGGTCATTCTCAAGGTTGCTTGGAGATACTTGAATATGCTCATAAATATAAAAATAGATTAAAAAAGTTAGTTTTTATCGGAGGGTCAAATAAGATGCCAGTTCATCCAGATCTAATTGATCTAGCAAAAAATGGGGACTCTGATGCTGTTAAATTAATGATGAAGTGGGGTTATGAAGGTTCAAAAAGATTTATTGGAGGTAACCCAGTAGAAAAAATAATACAATCACCTCGAGACATAAGAGACATACTGGCGGTGGATCTTGTTGCATGTAACAATTACAAAAATGGTTCTGAAGCTGCTAAATTAATAGAATTTCCATCAATGTTTATTTTTGGCTCTCTAGATAAGATGGTAAATCTAGAAGCTGGAAAAAAATTTTCTAGTCTAATTAATAACTCATCCACACACATAATTGAGGGTTGTGGCCATATGATTATGATTGAAAAAGCATTTGAAATGAGAGACAAAGTTTTAGAATTTTTGAAAAAATGAAAAACTTTTTAATTGCAAAATCAAGAAGACTTAGAGGTACACCATATACTTCTCGAATTGAGGAACAGGGTGTTACAGCTTATACAATTTATAATCATATGTTGCTTCCAGCTGCCTTTGGTTCAATTGAAGATTCTTATTATCATTTAAAAGAGCATGTTCAAATTTGGGATGTAGCAGCTGAAAGACAGGTAGAAATTTCAGGAAAAGATTCTGCAAAATTAGTTCAGTTAATGACTTGTAGAGATTTATCAAAATCTAAAGATGGAAGATGTTATTATTGTCCGATTATAGATGATAATGCTGGATTAATTAATGATCCAGTTGTTTTAAGAATTAATGAAAATAAATGGTGGATTTCTATTGCAGATACGGACGTAATATTATTTGCAAAAGGATTAGCAATTGGAAATAAATTTGATGTTAAAATCATAGAGCCAAAAGTTGATATCATGGCTGTACAAGGTCCAAAATCATTTCAATTGATGGAAAAAGTATTCGGAGAACAGATCACAAAATTAAAATTTTTTGGTTTTGATTATTTTGAATTTGGAGGTGCAAAACACCTTATCGCACAATCTGGATGGTCTAAACAAGGAGGTTATGAAGTATATGTTCAAAATACTGAAGCAGGCTTAAAACTATATGATCATTTATTTGAAATTGGAAAAGAATTTAATATTAAACCGGGGTGTCCTAATTTAATAGAACGAATCGAAAGTGGACTGTTATCTCATGGCAATGATATGGATAACGGAGATAATCCTTATGAATGTGGTTTTGATAAATATGTCAACATAGATAGTGATGTTATTTTTTTAGGAAAAGAAAAATTAAAGAAAATAAAATCTGAAGGTATAAAAAGAAAATTAATGGGTGTTAAGTTAGATTTGGACAAAATAAGTTTAACAGGATCTTTAGATCTGGCTGATGATAATAACAAAATCATTGGGGAATTAAGGTCAGCCTGTTATTCGCCTCATTTTAAAAAAGTAATTGGTATTGCTATGATGAAAAAATCGCATTGGAATATAGACCAGAAGGTAAAAGCAAGCATAAATGGTGATATTTGCAGTGGTAAAGTTTGCGATTTACCTTTTATTTAGTATAACAACTTTAAAATGAACATAGCTATAGTAGGTGCAACAGGAAATGTTGGGAGAAAAACTCTTGAAGTATTTGATAAAAAAAACTTTAAGTTTGATAATCTATATTTAGTTGCCTCAGAAAAAAGTGCAGGAAAAAAAATCTCTTTTAGAGATAAAGAGTATGTTATTGAAAATTTAGAGACATATGATTTTTCAAAAGCAGATATAACTTTTTTTGCAGCAGGAGGAAAAATTGCAGAAAAATTTGCAGAAAAGGCTGCCAAGCACACAATTGTAATAGATAATTCAAGTTTTTTTAGGATGGATCCTGATGTTCCATTGATCGTTCCACAAGTGAATGCAGCTGAAATTAAAAATATGAAAAAAAATATTATTGCCAATCCAAATTGTTCTACAGCACAACTTGTTATAGCACTTAAACCACTACATGATTTATTCAAAATTAAAAGAGTTGTAGTTTCAACTTACCAATCTGTTTCAGGTGGTGGCAAAATTCCAATGGATGAATTAATTGATCAAACTAAACAATATTTAGATGGAAAAAAAATAGAGTCAAAAAATTTTACTAAACAAATCGCTTTTAATGTTATTCCACATATCGATGTTTTTGCTGATGATGGATATACAAAAGAAGAATTAAAAATGACAAATGAAACAAAAAAAATCTTAGATAATTCAATTGAACTTACAGCTACATGTGTAAGAATTCCTGTTTTAGTGTCTCATTCGGAGTCTGTAAATATAGAATTTGAAAAACCATATACTTTAGAAAAAGTGAGAGATGTTTTAAGTAAAGCAGACGGTTGTGAGGTTATTGATAAAAGAGAAAATGGAGGTTATAGCACGCCACTAGAAGCCACAGGAAAAGACGAGACTTATATTTCAAGAATTAGAGAAGATAAAACAAAAGAGAATTCTATTAATTTATGGATAGTATCAGATAATTTATTAAGAGGTGCAGCTTTAAATTCAGTTGAAATTGCTGAAACAATTATTAATTCAAAATAAAATATGGAAAACAGACCTCTATCACCACATATACAGATTTATAAATGGCATATTTCTTCATTAGTATCTATTTCACATAGAATTACAGGAATAATTAATTTTTTTGCAATTACATTAATTTGTATTTGGTTTGCATTAATGCTTCTAGGAGAAAGTAATTATCAAATTATAAAAATTTTTTTAGAAACCTTTTTAGGTAAATTTATTTTAATTGGAATAACCTGGTCATTTAGTTTTCAAATGTTAAGTGAAGTAAGACACTTGTTTATGGATTTAGGCTATGGATTTGAATTACAAACAACAAGAATTACAGGTTTGCTAGTTATTTTTGGTTCGATTATTTTAACCATCTTAATTTATACAATTGGTAGAGGATTAATATAATGCTGCCAGTAACAAAAAAATGGTTATTCTTAAAAATTAGTTCCGCAATCTTATTACCTTTAATGCTTTGGTTTATTATAAATTTAGTAAATATTTATGATAAAAGTTATTTAGAAATAGTGAATTTTTTAACAACGCAACCATCTAAATTCTTAATTGGATTATTTTTAGTTATTGCTTATTTTTTTTCAGCTTTAACTATAAGTGAGGTTTTTGAAGACTATATTAACGATAAAAAAACCAAAAATGCCGCAAACAAAGTCCTAAATTTTTTTGCTATAACAATCCCAGTAATTACAATAATTGTAATTTTAAACTTAAATACATGAAAGCATATAATATTATAGACCATGAGTACGATGTTGTTGTACTTGGAGCAGGTGGATCAGGTTTAAGAGCAGCAGTAGGGCTTAGCGAAGCTGGCTTAAAAACAGCTTGTATCTCAAAAGTATTTCCAACTAGAAGTCATACATCAGCTGCGCAAGGTGGTATTTCAGCTGCACTCGGTAACATGGGTGAAGATGACTGGAGATGGCATATGTATGATACTGTAAAAGGTGCAGATTGGTTAGGTGATCAAGATAGTATTGAATATCTATGTAAAGAAGCTCCTAAAGCAGTTTTAGAATTAGAGAAATATGGAGTTCCATTTAGCAGAACTGAAGAGGGAAAAATTTATCAAAGACCATTTGGTGGAATGACAAAAAATTATGGAAATGGAATAGTTCAAAGAACTTGTGCAGCAGCCGATAGAACAGGACATGCTATTTTACATACATTGTATGGACAAGCGTTAAAGCATAATACAGAATTTTTTATAGAATATTTTGCATTAGATTTGTTGATGAAGAATGGAGAATGTAAAGGCCTAATTGCTTGGAATTTGAATGATGGAACAATTCATAGATTTAGAGCGCATACAGTAATTATTGCTACAGGTGGTTATGGTAAAGTTTATTATTCAGCAACATCAGCACATACTTGCACAGGTGATGGTAATGCAATGGTTTTAAGAGCTGGATTACCGCTTCAGGATATGGAATTTGTTCAATTTCATCCAACAGGAATTTACGGCCATGGTACTTTAATAACAGAAGGTGCGCGAGGAGAAGGTGGCTATCTTACAAATTCTAAAGGTGAAAGATTTATGGAAAGGTACGCTCCAAATGCAAAAGATTTAGCATCAAGAGATGTTGTTAGCAGATCCATGTCTATAGAGATTAATGAGGGAAGAGGTGTTGGAAAAGATCAAGATCATGTTCATTTGAACCTAAGTCACTTAGATAAAGAGGTTATTGAAAGCAGGCTTCCTGGAATTACTGATGCAGCAAGATTATTTGCAAATGTAGATGTAACTAAGGAACCAATTCCCGTTGTACCAACAGTTCATTATAATATGGGTGGTATTCCAACAAACTATAAAGCAGAAGTATTAACTGTAAATGGCTCAGAAAAAACTGTTCCAGGTTTAATGGCTATAGGAGAAGCGGCATGTGTTTCTGTTCACGGAGCAAATAGACTTGGTTCTAATTCTTTAATTGATTTAGTAGTATTTGGAAGAGCAGCAGCTAAAAGAGCAGCAGAATTAGTTAAGCCAGGAACACCTCATGAAGAAATTCCCGAGTCAGAAACACAAAAATGTTTAGATAGATTTGATAAACTTAGAAATGCAGAAGGAGATAACAGTACTGCAGAACTTAGACTTTCAATGCAAAAAACTATGCAGTCCAAATGTGCAGTTTTTAGAACAGAAAAAAATCTTAAAGAAGGTGTAGATGAGATTAAAAAAACCTATGATGGTATGGACACAATCTCAGTTAAAGATAGGTCTTTAGTATTTAATACTGATTTAGTTGAAACATTGGAATTTGATAATTTAATAAGACAAGCAGTAACTACTGTAGAATCTGCATATCATAGAAAAGAGAGTAGAGGTGCCCACGCGAGAGATGACTATCCAAATAGAGATGACGAAAAGTTTATGCAACATACTCTTGCTTGGTGTGATGGGAAAAATACAAAGATAAGTTACAGAGAAGTACACAAATCAACTTTAACAAACGAAGTTCAATATTTTCCACCACAAGAGCGAGTATATTAATGGTTCAATTGAGTTTACCTAAGAATTCTGAAATTAAAAAAGGTAAATACTTTAAAGATAAAACAGGATCAAAAAATTTAAGAAAAGTAAATATTTATAGATGGGATCCATCCACAGATGAAGGTCCTAGGATAGACACTTATGAAGTTGACATGGATAATTGTCCTTCAAAGGTCTTAGATATTTTAAATAAGATCAAAAATGAAATCGACTCAACTATAACATACAGAAGATCTTGTGCTCATGGTGTATGTGGTT
>CACJFA010000024.1 GCA_902592545.1 uncultured Pelagibacteraceae bacterium
TGGAGTTTTTATATGGGATAGTTTTTCCTCTAGTATTTTTACTGTATCAATTACTTGGAAAGCTTGCCTTGCACATGATGGGCAAGATATAATTTTTACTCCTCTGTTTCTTAATCCTAACGACTTTAAAATTTCGTTTCCGATTTTAACTTCTTTAACAGGATCATCAGATAAAGATACCCTTATGGTATCTCCAATACCATCTAAAAGAAGTGATCCAAGACCTATAGCAGACTTAACACTACCTGTAACAAAACCTCCCGCTTCTGTTATACCTAAGTGTAGTGGATAATTCATGGCTTTAGAAAGTTGTCTGTAAGCTGCAATTGATAAGAATACATCGGAAGATTTAACACTTACTTTAAAGTTAAAAAAATATTCATCCTCTAAAATTTTTATATTTCTTAAAGCACTTTCTACCAATGCCTCTGGACATGGCTCTTTATATTTCTCTAGTATGTCTTTTTCTAAAGATCCAGCATTAACGCCTATTCTAATTGAACAATCATTATCTTTTGCAGCTTTTAAAACGTCATGAATTTTATCCTTATCTCCAATATTTCCTGGATTTATTCTCAAGCACTTTGCACCATTTTTTGCAGCTTCAATAGCTCTTTTATAATGAAAATGAATATCAGCAATCACAGGGATTTGAATATTTTTAGTGATTTCTTTTAAGGCTTTTGACGAATCTTCATCTGGACAAGACACTCTTACAATGTCAGCACCTTCCTCATGAATTTCTTGAATTTGTTTTATTGTTGCTGATACATCAGTTGTCAATGTGTTGGTCATAGATTGAACCGAAATTGGATTATCTCCTCCAACTTTTACACCACCCACATTAATTACTTTAGTTTTTTTTCTATTAATATTTCTAAAAGGCCTAAGGCTCATAAAATTAGTCTAGTTTAAATTCTTTGTGTAAGACCGCTAAAGCTTTTTTAACACTCTTAGAGGAAATAAGTACTGAAATTTTTATTTCAGAGGTAGATATAACAAGAATATTAATTTTTTTCGAAGCTAATGCTTGGAACATCCTATAAGTTATTCCAGGTGTAGTTATCATTCCTACTCCAATAATAGAAACTTTTGATAAATCTTTATCAAAAGACAATTTTTTATATGATATTGACTTATTTTTTTTTATTAATCTCTCAGTTTTTTTCAAATCCTCAGATTTAATTGTAAATGTTAAATCCGTTTCTTTTCCATTTTGAGAGATGTTTTGAACAACCATATCAACATTAATTAAATTCTTAGATAATGGTCTAA
Source organism: uncultured Pelagibacteraceae bacterium (assembly GCA_902592545.1). Taxonomy (GTDB): domain Bacteria; phylum Pseudomonadota; class Alphaproteobacteria; order Pelagibacterales; family Pelagibacteraceae; genus Pelagibacter. The sequence continues at coordinate 1,276 of CACJFA010000024.1, forward strand.
AAATTGATGCTGCTACTCCAGGTCTATCTTTAACACCTATAATTGTAATTTTAGCATCATTTTTTGTCGAAGAAATTCCAGTTATAATTTGATTACTAAAAGTCTTTTTTGAGCCTGTTATTAAAGTTCCACTTTTTGAGACAAAAGAGGATTTTACTTTAATATCAATTTTATTTAACTTTGCATCCTGAACTGATGTAGGCTGCATTACTTTTGACCCAAGTGATGCCATTTCTAACATCTCATCATAAAAAATTTTTTTAATTTTTTTTGCTTTGTTATATTGCCTTGGATCCGTAGTATATACTCCATCTACATCAGTATAAATTATACATTCATCAGCTTTAATAAATTTCGCAAGCATAATTGCTGTTGCATCAGATCCACTTCTTCCTATAGTAGTAATTCTAAAATCATTGTTAATACCTTGAAAACCAGTGATTATGGGTATACCGCCTGACTTAATATATTTATTCAGTTCTTTAATACCAACTAAGCTAATTCTTGCACTTGAATGAGGACCATCTGTTAAAATAGGTAATTGCCATGATGTCCAAGATCTTGATTTAAACCCATTATTTTTTAGTCTACCAGCAATAAGTGCACATGATGCTTGTTCTCCAGTCGAAACTAATGCATCGTATTCTGCTCTATCAAAATTGTTACTAATCAGTTTAGATTTATTAACTAACTCATTTGTCACGCCACTCATTGCCGATGAAACAACTACTACCTTATTTTTTTTCTTTTTATAAAAAGCAATAATTTTGCATACTTTTTTAATTCTATCTATAGTTCCTACAGATGTTCCACCAAATTTTAATACGACAGTTTTCATGCTAGCTTTAATTATTAATATTTAATAAATAATGGATAAAATACATCTAAATTATTATGTCAACTATATATCACAATGACTAGCGTAAATGAAAAAGAAATAGATAAATTTTCTAAAATTGCCGATGAATGGTGGGATCCAGAGGGTAAATTCAAACCACTTCATAAATTTAATCCAATAAGAATAAAATATATAAAGCAAAATATTATTAGTAATTTCAAATTAAAAAATAAATCCAGACCTTTATCAGGAATAAATATTTTAGATATTGGATGTGGTGGAGGATTACTATCTGAACCAATGTCAAGAATGGGAGCAAATGTAACAGGTATCGATGCATCTGATAAAAATATAAAAGTTGCAAAACTTCACTCAAAAAAAAATAAACTAAAAATTAATTATTTATGTTCGTCACCTGAAAAACTTAAAATTACAAAAAAATTTGATGTTATTTTAAATATGGAAATTGTTGAACATGTAGAGGATATAGATTTTTTTTTGAAGTCTTGTTCAAAACTTTTAAAAAAAAATGGACTAATGTTTGTTGCAACAATAAATAAAACTTTAAAATCTTATATTTTTGCAATTGTTGGAGCAGAGTATGTTTTGAGATGGCTTCCAATTGGAACACACGAATGGGAAAAATTTGTCAAACCTGAAGATCTTAAAAAAATTTTAATGAAATACGATTTATCTCTCAATAAATTAGAGGGTATGAATTTTAACGTTATTAAGAATGAATGGAGTATTTCTAGAGATTTATCCGTAAACTATATAGCAAAGTTTATTAAAAACTAATTTTCCTTTTCATCTATCCAAGGGATCAATTGAGCGTCTATACCTTCTTCTTTTAATTCTTTTAAATCTTCCTTTGATGCACTGCCGTAAATACCCTTTGTTTTTTTTTTACCATTGTAATGAATTGATCTTGCCTCATAAGCAAAATTATCACCAACATAATTAAAATTATTTTTAATAAATTTTTGATAATCTTTTATAGTTTTTTTTACATTATTATATTTTTCTAAGTTTACTTTTTCATCAGTTTTTGGTTTATGACTTATTAGCTTAGGTGCCATAATTGTTTTTTCAACTTTTACTGAATTGCAATTATGACAATTCAAAAGTTTTTTCTTTTTTAATCTTTCATACTCATTTGAAGATGCAAACCAACTGTCGAATTTTAAATCACAGTCTTTACAAATAAGTTTATATTTAATCATGACTCTTAATTAATTATACTTTCAAATTTTTCAATAAGTTAACTTCTATAGTCTGCATTAATTTCAATATATTTTTTTGTTAAATCCATCGTATAAGCTGTAAAGTTCTTCTTTCCTGTAAAAGTTTCAATATTTATCTCTATGTTTTCTCCTTTCATATAATTTGCTGTTTGCTTTTCATCGTAACTTTGATTTAATTTTCCACCCTCTACAACTATTATATTTCCAAACTTAATTAATAATTTATTTAAATTAATTTTAGGTCCAGCTTTACCGATTGCCATTATAACTCGTCCCCAATTTGGATCTTCTCCAGCAATTGCGGTTTTTACTAATGGAGAATTTGCAACTGAGAAAGCAATTTTTTTTGCCTCTATTTCATTTTTACACTTACTAACATTTATTGTTATGAATTTTGATGCTCCTTCACCATCTGCAACAACTCTTTTAGCTAAATTTAAAAGAACATTATTTAAAGATTGATCAAAATTTTTTATTTTATTTTCATTTATAGATTTTATTTGTGAGTTTTTAACTTCATTAGTTGCAAAAATAGTTGCCATATCATTAGTACTTGTATCTCCATCACATGAAATAGCGTTAAATGTATTAGTTATATTTTTTTTTAATAACTTTCCCAAAATATCGTTAGATAAAGTTGCGTCTGTAAATATATATACAAGTGTAGTAGCCATATTTGGATGTATCATTCCGGATCCTTTGGCTATTCCATATATTTTTACTTTTTCACTTCCAATATAACATTCCTCCATAGCTAATTTTGGTTTCGTATCCGTGGTCATGATTGCAAGTGCTGCCTTCATCCAAATAAATTTATTTTGGGTATAACGAATTTTATTTACTAAATTTGGAATATTATTAGAAATTTTTTCATAAGGAAAAACCTCTCCAATAGTGCCCGTGCAACCAAAAATTATATTTTTTGTAGAAATTTTCTTAGGATTATCCTCATCCTCCTCTTGTTTTTTATTTAATTGTTTTGCTGTTAAATCTGCTATTTTTTTTAAACTTTCATAACCTTGCCTTCCTGTAAAAGCATTTGCATTTCTTGTATTTACAACAAGGGAATATATTTTTTTTGGTCTTTGGTTAATATTCCATTTTATATTTTCAGATACTATTTTTGACTGAGTATAAACAGATGCGTAATTCGCGCCTTCTCTGAAATAGAACATTGTTAAATCATCTCTGATATCTTTATATAAATTTGCGGAAACAACTGAAATTGAAAGACCATCTAAATGATCAAGGTCTTGAAAATCAATCATTTTAGTATTTTTTGATTGAGATGATAAAAAATTTGTTAAATTAATTCCCATATTGTTTAAATTATTTATTTAATACATATATTAAACAATATAAGTAAAGAATAAATCAAATAGTAATGTTTAACCCATTAAATTTAATAACAAAATTTATCAAATCTAGTAATCAAAAAGAGCTAGATAGAATTGGTAAAATTGTTGAAAAAATAAACTCACACGAGGAAAATTTTAAAAATTTAAATGACGACGACTTTCCAAAAAAAACTAATGAATTTAGAAATCAGTTAAAAGATGGAAAAACTTTAGACGAGTTACTTCCTGAAGCTTTTGCTTTAGTTAGAGAAGCTGCCAAAAGAACACGTAACGAGAGACACTTTAATGTTCAGTTAATTGGAGGTGTTGCTTTGCATGAGGGCAAAATTGCTGAAATGAGAACTGGAGAAGGAAAAACTTTAACAATTACATTAGCTGCTTACTTAAATGCCTTAAGCGAAAAAGGTGTTCATATAGTTACTGTTAATGATTATCTTGCAAAAAGAGACTCCATAGAAATGGGGCAAATTTATAATTTTCTTGGTCTTTCATCGGGATTTATTAACAACTATCAAGATGATGCTGAACGTAAAAAAAATTATAATTGTGATATCACTTACGCAACTAATAGTGAATTGGGTTTTGATTACTTAAGAGATAATATGAAATTTTCTGAAGAGCAAATGGTTCAGAAAGATCATAATTTTTCAATAGTAGATGAAATAGATTCGTGTTTGATTGACGAGGCAAGAACACCTTTGATAATTTCTGGAGCAGCTGAAGATAAAACTGCCCAATATCTAGCAATTGATAAACTAATTAGAATGTTAAATAATAAAGATTTTGAAATAGATGAAAAAGAGAAGAGTATTTTATTAACAAATGATGGCATTAATAATGTTGAAAAACTTTTTTCTAGTGCGGGTATCTTAAAAAATAATAATTTTTATGATCCAGAAAATTTACATTTAGTTCACCATGTTAATCAGGCTTTACGAGCAAATCACTTATTTGAAAAAGGTAGAGACTATATTGTTAAAGACGAAAGTCTTAAAATTATTGACGAACTTACTGGCAGAATTTTAGAGGGTAGACGTTTTGGAGATGGCTTACATCAAGCATTAGAGGCCAAAGAAAAAATTCAAGTACAAGCTGAAAATCAAACGTTAGCCTCAATAACTTATCAAAATTATTTCAAACTTTATAAAAAAATATCTGGTTGTACTGGTACAGCAGCTACAGAATCCGAAGAATTTTTTGAAATTTATAATTTACCTGTTGTTGTTATTCCAACAAATAAAGAAATGATCCGAAAAGATTTAAATGATTTAATTTTTAGAACAGAAAAAGAAAAGAATGACGCAATTATAGAAAAAATAATTGAAAGAAATAAATTGGGTCAACCTATTTTAGTATTTACCTCAAGCATTAATAAATCTGAAGTTTATTCAAATTTATTAAATAAAAAAAATATTAAACATGTAGTATTAAATGCAAAAAATCATGAAAATGAAGCTGAGATAATTGCAAATGCAGGAAAAGAAAATTCATTAATAATTACAACAAGTATTTCGGGAAGAGGAGTTGATATTCAACTTGGCGGTAAAAAAGGTTCTATTCCAGAAGACCAACTTAAAATAAATAAAGATAAAATTAAATCCTTAGGTGGTTTATTTGTAATTGGCACAGAAAGAATGGAGTCTAGAAGGGTGGATAACCAGGCAAGAGGAAGATCTGGAAGACAAGGAGATGAAGGTAGTTCTGTATTTTACGTAAGTCTAGAGGATGATTTAATGAGAATTTTTGGATCAGAGTCTATGAATAGTATGCTTGAAAAACTTGGACTTAAAAACGGTGAAAGTATTGATCATCCATGGATTAATAAAGCATTAGAGAGAGCGCAGCAGAAAGTGGAAGCTAGAAATTTTGATATAAGAAAAACGCTTATCAAATTTGATAATGTTCTTAATGATCAAAGGCATGTTGTATTTTCACAAAGAAAAAATGCGATGAATAGTGAAAATATCTTTGATTATTCAGATGAATTTTTAAAAGAAATATCTGATAATTTAATAAAGTTAAAAATTTCAAATTTATCCAATCCTAAAAGTAACGAGTTTAATAATAAAACTAAGCAAATAGTTGGAAAAAGCTTTGAAGAAACTGAGTTTAAGGATTTAATTGAGTCAAAAGATAAAGATTTTAGAGAAAAGATTTCTAATAAATTTCAAGAAACAAGAAATGATCGGATTAAACTTCTAGGTGAAGATCATGCAAAAGAAATTGAAAAAAGAATTTTTCTACAATCGATTGATTTAAATTGGAAATCACATATCCAATATTTGGAGCAATTAAGACAAGTTATAGGTTTAAGATCTTATGGTCAGAGAGATCCATTAGTTGAATATAAAAAAGAAGCATTTGAATTATTTTCAAATCTTCTAGAAAAATTGAAATTAGATTATGTAACTATTTTAATAAACTTAAAAGTTGTGGTTGAAACGAACCAAAATGACGAAAGTAAAAGAGAGGATAAATATAAACAAATCGCAAAAAATAAAAAAATTGGGAGAAATGAGCCATGTTATTGTGGTTCTGGTAAAAAATTTAAGCACTGCTGTGGTGCTTTATAAGATTTATGTTAATAAAATAATTGTAGAAACTAAAATTAATCCACCAATAATTGCTAGTAATATTTTTTTTGATCTAAAAATTTGATCCAAATTGTTTTTCTTAATGGTTAATGTGCTTAAATCCTCCGTGCTAGTAATAAAACCATCATTTCTTCCAATTTTAAGAAATTTATTTTTTCTCTCATTCATTATTTCTTCTGAGGATAATTCGTCAAAATAATTTAAATTTTTTGTTAAAGTTTGTCTGACGTTGTTTAATATTATATCTCTATCTCTATGTGCACCACCTAAAGGTTCGTCAATTATTTCATCAATAACTTTTAACTTAAGTAAATCTTTAGCTGAAAGCTTCATAGCTTTCGCGGCATCAAGCATTTTTTTTGGATCTCTCCATAGAATAGTTGCACATCCCTCAGGGGATATTACTGAATAAATTGCATTTTCTAGCATAAGGACTTTATTTGATGAAGCTAATGCAATTGCTCCACCAGAACCACCCTCACCTATAATTATTGCAATTGTTGGAACTTTAAGCTCCATACAGCATTCGATTGATTTTGCAATTGCTTCAGCTTGTCCTCTCTCTTCTGCTCCTACACCTGGATATGCTCCTGGAGTATCAACAAAAGAGATTATGGGAATATTAAATTTGTTTGCTAAGTTCATTAATCTTATAGTTTTTCTATAACCCTCTGGTCTCATCATTCCAAAATTTCTTTCAATCCTACTATCTAAATCTTCTCCTTTTTCTTGACCTATAACTAAAACAGATTTTCCATTGAATTTTGCAAATCCAGTTAATACTGATTTATCCTCTCCATAGTATCTGTCCCCAGATAATGAAATGAAGTCTTCAAACAAATTATCAATAAAAAATTTTGCTTTAGGTCTATCTTCATGACGAGCAACCATAGTAGTCTGCCAAGGATCTAAATTAGAATAAATATTTTTTAATTTTTCATCTATTTCTGTTTGAGTGCTTGAAATTTTTTGAGTATCAACTTCTGATAATCCCTCTTGGTTGTAAGGATCTTTCAATTTTTCTAGTTCGTTTTCTAGATCTTTAATTTCTGTTTCAAAATTTAGATAATTTTTCATGTTTTATTTATAGCGGATGGTTAAAATACAAAAAAGGCAATAAAATGATATTAAATAAGGTGTAATTCTTATTAATTGACTTAAATCATTTAACAGATACAAATTCATTATCGGGAGAGACTATTTATAGCGCCGAAGGAGCAACCACCCCGGAAACTCTCAGGCAAAAGGACCGATTAAAGCATAACACTCTGGAAAGAGATTGATTTCCGCCGAAGGAGTAAAGCTCTCAGGCAAAAATACAGATGGGGTACGAACTTAAGTGCTATGCAAGAAAAATATATTAAAATTAATAATCTTCAAGTATCAGAGAAACTATCAAACTTTATAAATGATGAATTATTAAAGGATACAAATATATCTTCAGAAAATTTTTGGTTAGGTCTAGAAAAAACCCTCGATGAGCTTGCACCAAAAAATAAAGAATTAATTAAATTTAGAGAAGAATTGCAGAAAAAAATAGATGATTGGCATATCGAAAATAAAGGTAAGGAATTTAATTTAGATGAGTATAAAAAATTTTTATTAGAAATTGGTTATCTAAAAAATGAAGGACCTGATTTTAAAATAGATACTGAAAATGTTGATGAAGAAATTGCGAATATAGCTGGACCTCAGTTGGTTGTACCTGTCATGAATGCGAGGTATGCATTAAATGCTGCAAATGCAAGATGGATGAGTTTGTATGATAGTCTTTATGGTACAGATGTAATTGAACAGTCTGAAGATAGTGTATCTGAACGGTATGACCCTTTAAGAGGTGAAATGGTTATAAAATATGGAAGAGATTTTTTAGATAAATACTTTCCATTAGCTGGATTAAGTTGGAATAAAATTACAAGTTTTGCTGTAAAATATGGGAAATTAAAAGTTTTAAAAGGTGCGGATATTTTTGATTTGGAGGACGAGAATAAATTTGTTGGACATAGAGGTGAAAGTGATAATCCATCCGCAATTATTTTAAAAAATAATAATTTACATATTGAAATTTTAAAAGACTCTAGAGCTTTTGCTGCCCAACAAGATCATGCAGGTATTAGTGACATAATACTAGAGTCAGCAGTTTCAACAATTTGTGATAATGAAGATAGTGTAGCAGCAGTTGACTCGGAAGACAAAATTATATGTTACCGAAATTGGCTAGGTCTTATGAAAGGGGACCTTAAGTCTAAATTTGAAAAAGAAGGAAAATTATTTGAGAGAAAATTAAATCCACACAGAAGCTATATCTCAAAAGATGGCAAAGGTTTAAAGTTACATGGTAGAAGTTTATTACTTGTAAGAAACGTTGGTCATTTAATGACTAACCCTTCAATTTTATTAAGTGATGGAAGTGAAATACCTGAGGGTATTATGGATGCATTTGTAACTACAGCAGCTGCGCTACACGATATTAAAAACAAAAATAATTCAAGAACTGGATCGGTTTATATTGTAAAGCCTAAAATGCATGGTCCAGACGAGACAGCATTTACAGATTTAATTTTTTCTAAAGTTGAGGAAGTTCTAAATTTACCCAAGTATACTTGTAAAATTGGAATTATGGATGAAGAAAGACGAACATCAGTAAATTTAAAAGAGTGTATTAGAAGTCTTAAAAATAGAGTTTTTTTTATTAATACTGGCTTCCTAGATAGAACCGGTGATGAAATGCATACATCAATGGAAGCCGGTCCTATGATTAAAAAAGGTGATATGAAATCATCAAAGTGGATTACAGCTTACGAAAACAACAATGTTGATATTGGTTTAAGTTGTGGTTTTTCTGGTAAAGCTCAAATTGGAAAAGGAATGTGGGCAATGCCAGATAAAATGAAAGATATGATGGAACAAAAAACGGGACACTTAAAAGCAGGAGCAAACTGCGCATGGGTTCCTTCCCCAACAGCAGCTGCGTTACATGCTTTACATTATCATGAAATAAATATTTTCAATGAACAAAAAAAATTAATTGATAGAGAGCCAGCTAAGCTTGATGATCTCTTAACAATCCCAATAGCAGATAGACCAAATTGGTCTGTAGAAGATATAAACAAAGAAATTTCTAATTCAGCACAAACCTTATTGGGTTATGTTGTAAGATGGGTCGATCAAGGTGTGGGTTGTTCAAAAGTTCCTGATATTAACAATATTGGCTTGATGGAAGACAGAGCCACTCTTAGAATTTCATCCCAACATATAGCAAACTGGATTCATCATGGAATTACAACAAAAATACAAGTAACTGAAATAATGAAAGAGATGGCTAAAATAGTAGATAACCAAAACAAAGATGATCCACTATATGTTAAAATGAGTGAAGATTATGAAAAATCAATAGCATTTCAAACAGCGTGTGATTTAGTTTTTAAAGGTAGAGAGCAACCTTCAGGTTATACTGAACCATTACTTCATCTAAATAGGTTAAAAAAAAAATCTAATCTGAGTTCGAAACCAAATTAGATCGATTTTTAAAAGCAGAAAATAAAGTCCCATCATCTAGACTTTCAATCTCTCCTCCTACTGGTAAACCTTGTGCTAATTTAGTAATTTTAACATCTAAATTTTTTAGACTATCTTGAATATAATATGCAGTTGTTTGACCTTCTACAGTTGCACTCGTTGCAAGAATTACCTCTTCGATTTTATCTCTATCAACTCTTTCAACTAATGAGTTAATTAATAAATCTTCTTTTCTTTGGCCAACTGAAGAAATTGTACCTCCTAAAATATGAAAATAGCCCTGAAAGATATTTGAATTTTCAATCGACCATTGGTCTGCAATATCCTCTACTACACAAATTTTATTATATTTTTCTTTTGTATTCTCACAATTTAGGCATCCATTTGAATTTGACTTTAATGCACCACATGAATTGCATCTAACTACATTTTTATAAACTTGCGCCAATGTATTTGCCATAGGTTTTACAAGTTCGTCACGATTATTAATTAATTTTAAAACAATTCTTTTTGCTGATTTGGGACCTAAACCTGGAAGTTTTGAAATTAATTTAATTAATTCTTCTATCTCACTGATGTTTTGCATCTATTATAAAGGCCATTTAAAACCAGGAATTCCAAAACCCCCAGTTGCTTTTGAAATTTCCTCAGTTGTTTTTGATTTAAGTTGAGATTTAGCGCTATTATGTGCTGCAACAATTAAATCTTCAATTATGGTTTTGTCCTCTTTCATAATTTCATCAGATAACTTTATTGTTTGCATCTCTCCCTCTCCGTCCAAAGTTATCTTTACAGAATTTAAACCCGAAACTCCTTCAACTCTAATTTCCTTAATCTTTTGTTGACTTTCTTTCATTTTTGCCTCAAGTTCTTTTGCTTTATCTAAAATTTTACTAAAATCAGTCATTATCAACTCCATCTTTATTTGAATTTACATCTATTAATTCAGCATCAGGAAATTTATCCATCACACTTTTAAATATTTCTGAATTTTTCATTTCATCCATTA
>CACJFA010000025.1 GCA_902592545.1 uncultured Pelagibacteraceae bacterium
ATTTTATTTTTATTATTTATCATTATAAAAGTTTTAAACTTAAGTTAATTTTTAATATAGCTTGTAACTATTACTTGCAAATTTAAAAAAAGCCTTTAATTTTAAGACTTATATAATATGCGGGTATAGCTCAGTGGTAGAGCGTCTCGTTGCCAACGAGAAGGTCGAGGGTTCGACCCCCTTTGCCCGCTCCAAAAAATGAGTTTTTAACCATGATTATTTGGATAGCATCTTACCCAAAAAGTGGAAATACTTATTTAAGATCATTTCTTGCAAGTTATTATTTTTCAAAAAATGGAAAGTTTAGTTTCGAGCATCTTCTAAAGATTCATCAATTTCCAAACATGAAATTTTCAAAAACAAAAACTGTATCTCAAGAAGAAGCTAGTAAAAATTGGATTTTTAATCAAAATTTTTTCTTCAATAAAAAAAATTTAAATTTAGTAAAAACACATAATTGTCTATCACCATTTAAAGGCAATGAATTTACAACAAAAAATGAAACGTTAGGTGCAATTTATATTGTAAGAGATCCAAGAAATATTATTACCTCATTAACGCATCACTATTCCTTAAATTATAATGAAGCTTTTAAGCATATGATTAATAATGAGTCGTCTTTACTTGAAAAATCACATGAGTTAGATCATAGTAATTTTACATATCTTGGATCATGGTCTAATCATTATAAATCTTGGAAAAATAATTCTAATTTTAAAGTTTTATTTATAAGATATGAAGATTTACAAACAACAAAAGAAAATACTTTTGAAAAAATAATTTTGTTTATTAATCAATTAACAAACAGAGATTTAAAAATCAATGAATCAAAATTTTTAAACTCAATTAAATCAACTAATTTCTCAAATTTAAAAAATAAAGAATTTAACGAGGGTTTTGAAGAGAGTGTATATTCAAATAAAACCGGAAAAAAGATAAATTTTTTTAACTTGGGTTTTAATAATCGTTGGCAGAAACTGCTGCCAAATGATATAAAAGACTTATTAAATAAACATTATATTAATGAATTGAAAGAATTAGGTTATTTTAATGAGTGATGATTTAGCAAATAAAAAGTGTGTTCCGTGTGAAGGAAATATTCCACCGTTTAATGCTGACGAAATACACAAGTATTTAAAAAAAATTGATGGTTGGGAAGTCCTAGAAGATAAAATCGACGGATTTCATTTAATTAAATCTTTTAAATTTGATAATTTTTTAAAGAGTCAAGAATTTGTAAATAAAGTTGGAGAATTAGCAGAGTCAGAAGGTCATCACCCTGATTTGTGGTTTGGATGGGGTTATGCGAGAATTAAAATATTCACACATGCGATTAAAGGCTTAGCAGAAAGTGATTTTATTCTTGCTGCAAAAATAGATCAAATATCTAATGTCTAAAGTGTCTTGTTTTTGAAAAAAGAAGCACTGTGTTCGTTTCATTTGCAAAATTAATTATTTCTTTATCTCTTATTGATCCAGATGGTTGAATTATTGCTCTAACACCGGATTGGACTAATTTTTCAATACCATCTACAAAAGGAAAGAATGCATCTGAGGCTGCAACTAAATTATCATTCTGAAGATTAAATTTTTTCATTTTATTTATTGCTATTTGACAACTATCTAATCTGCTTGGTTGACCAGAACCAATACCAACAGTGGTTTCGTTTGATGCTAACACTATTGCGTTTGATTTAACATATCTGCAAACATTGAAAGCAAAAATAAGATCTTTAAGTTGTTTTGTTGTTGGTTTTCGTTTTGAGACAATTTTAAAATTTTTGGTTAAAAATAAATTTAAGTCCTCTGTTTGTATCATTACATCTTGGTTGAATGATACAAATTTAAGAAGTTCTTCTGACGTATAATTTGCTCCATCAATTAATCTTAAGTTTTTTTTAGCTTTTAATATTTTGATAGCACTGCTTTCAAATCCATTTGCGATAATTACTTCTAAAAATAATTTATTTAATTCTAAAGCTAAATTTTTAGTAATTTTAAAATTACAAGAAACTATTCCACCAAAAGCACTTACGGGATCGCAAGAAAGAGCGGATTTATAACTCTCTAAATGATCATTTTTAGTAGAAACTCCACATGGATTTGCATGTTTAACTATAACTGTTCCTTTACCCTTTGGTAAAGATCTTGAAATAGTTAAAGCACTAAATATGTCATTATAATTGTTGTAACTTAGTTGTTTTCCATGAATTTGTTTTAAATTAGTATTCGAACTACTAGAATAGATTGCACTTTGTTGATGAGGATTTTCTCCGTATCTAAGTTGTTTTATAAGATTTCCATGCCAAATTTTTTTCTTAGGGAAAATAGTATTTGTTTTTTTATTAAAATAGTCTGAAATAACAGAGTCATAATAAGCTGTTTCAGTAAAAGCTATCCTTGATAGCTTTTCCCTAAAACTTAAGGAAGTAGATCCTTTGAACTTTTTTAATTCTTCAATTAATTCCTCATACTGATCTGAAGAAGTAATTACAGTCACATCATTATAGTTTTTGGCTGCAGACCTAACCATTGTAGGACCACCCACATCTACATTTTCTATAATTTTTTTATGGTTTTTTGTTTTTTTAAGAGTGTTTTCAAATGGATAAAAATTAACAACTACTAAATCAATATTCTCAAAACCATTATCTTTTAGATCTTTTAAGTGAGATTTTTTCTCTCTCTTATTTAAAATTCCTGCATGGATTTTTGGATGAAGAGTTTTTACTCTACCTTCCAAAATTTCAGGGGAATTAGTAAAATCAGATACTTCTAAACAGTTAAATTTTAATCTTTTAATTTCTTTATAAGTACCACCCGAACTAATTATTTTAATTTTGTTTTTTTTTAAAATATTCAACAATGGTTTTAAGTTACTTTTATCGGATACAGAGATGAGAGCTGTTTTGATTTTTTTCTTCATTGTAATTTACTTATCTCCCACTTTATTACCTGTTCCTTTTTATTATTTATACCTGAGATAAAAATATTTTGGTTTTCTTTATATGAATTTTTATTACCGAAATATAAACCATTATCAATATTAATATCAAAGTTATCACAACTAAATTTCCAACCTTCCTCATCTAATTCAATTAGTATAGATTTGTTATCTTGTGTTTTCATTACTTTCGAGTTCGGATCAAGATGAAATCTTATATCAAATTTAATTTCTTTATTTGAAATTTTTCTAAATAACTTATCATAGCCAATAAATTTCATTTGTTCTGGGTAGAACTCAATTTCTCTTTCATAAATGGTTCCAAATTTAATTAAATATCCATCATGTGCACCTGATATTTTCCAATAATTATTTTCAAAAACCACATTTTTTTTTGATATTTTCAGTCCTTTATCAGTAATCAAATTTTGTTGATGTTTAATAAAATTACAAGAAGAATAATCCTCAATTGTTAAAGCGCAATGAAGAGAGGTGCTTTTTGATAATTTATTAAATTTATTATTTCTATCTGAGTAATAACCAGCATTTGAAATTAATTTTTTTTCATTTGAAAATATTTCAAAAGATAAGGCACCTGCTTGATAGTCTCTGGAAAAAGTTTTGTTAGGACTAGAACCTATATCAGCAGCAAGAATTATTTTTTTATTTTTAAGAATTGCATATCCACCAAGTTCATTTATTTGGTTTTTGAAAGTGTAACCAAACCTTTTTAAATATTGATCAAATTCTTTATTTTCAGAAGAAAAATTACCATTAAAAAAAATATCTTGCTGAATATTTTGCCAAATGAAAGCATAACTAGATCCTAAATAATAAATGGTCTCATCAATATATTCAGGAATTAAACTTTGAGATTCCTTGAACCATTCTCTAATAATTATAAAGTATTTTAAATAAAATATTAATTGTCTGATATTTCTTGATTTCGGAAAACCCTGGTTGTCTATTGAAGATTTAATTATATCTTTTAATAAATTTAATCCGTAAGTAAGATATTGCTTTTCATTCTTGTAAGCCAAGCCAGTCAAAATTATTGCAGCACATCCAATCATCTTATTTTCTACTTCTTTTGAGTTTTTTATTTCGTTTAATAAATGATTAGTTTGTTTTTGGATCATATGATCAAAAATGGATTTATATTCTTGATCACTATCTTCATATGTAAGTTGGTGATTTGATAACCACGAAATAATTCTTTTTGCGGTCAAATCAAACTCCCAGCTTTCTTTTTGAAATTTATTGTTATTTAAAATCCAATTTTTAATAACTCTTTGTGTAGTTTTTTTTGAAGATTTTAAATCTAAGCTGAAAAACCAAAAAAAATTATTTAGTTTTTCATAATCTCTTGAGCTTAAATTTTTTTGCCAAATGGACTCGATAGCAAAGTCTTCAATTTTATATTTTTTGTTTTGGTATTTAACTATAGATGAAAGTAAATGAGGGCTTGGTTTATATTCAAAACTGTTATTAAAAGTTTTTGATATTTTTTTTTCGTAAAAATTTGAATTTTGATATATTGATTTAAAATTTTCTTTTATATTAAAAAAAATTTGACCCAAAACACCTAAGGAATTTGTATTAATCATTAACTTATTTTAATTTTAATAAATTAATATTTTTCTTTATATCTCCATCATTACTTTTGAACACCGTAGTGCCTGAAACAAGTATGTTCGCCCCAGCATCAATTGCACTTTTGCAATTATCAAAATTGATTCCACCATCAATTTCTATGTCAAAATCTAGATTTTTTTGCTCTCTTATCTCTTTTAATTCTTTAATTTTGTCTAAAACTTCTGGCATAAATTTTTGCCCCCCAAATCCAGGATTTACACTCATAATTAAGACTAAATCTATTTGATCTAATAAATCTATTATTAAATCAATTTTAGATTCGGGATTAAGTGAGACTCCAACTTTTTTATTTTTTTCTTTTATTTTTTTAATTGAATTTTCTAAATTATCGGTAGCTTCAGGGTGGATAGTAATTATATCTGCTCCGGCATCAGCGTAAGCATCTATATATTTATGTACTGGTGAAATCATTAAATGAACATCAAATTTTAATGAACAGTGTTTTCGAAGGGCTTTAATTACAGGTGGTCCTATTGTTAAATTAGGAACAAAATGGCCGTCCATTACATCTACGTGAATCATATCAGCTCCACCTTCTTCGAGTCTTTTAATCTCTGTTCCTAACTGACTAAAATCAGCTGAAAGAATTGATGGAGAAATTTGTATATTTTTCATTGATTGCTAGATTTACTAGTATCAATTTTAAAAATTAAAATGAATTAAAAAATTGATAAATTTGTCTAGAAATTTCACTCTCCAAAGGAAATGACAACATTCCCATGACTGAATAGCCTAAGATCCAAGGCATTAGATAAAATCTAATCATGTAGAAAAACCAAGCAACATACAAGGGCACCAATGGCCCAATGATAAATGAGGGTGTTATTGGTTTAAATAATTTTATTAAAGGATTAGTGTATTTAACAAATACTCTCATGAAAAAGAATTGCGAGTCTTCTCTTTGAAAAATATTCATTGCTACTCTTCCAATCAGAGTCCACATGATTATTCCAAGCAAATAATCAATAAAATATATTAGGGGATGAAAATTTGCTGACATTCAAAATTTATATTGGAAAATGTATTGAAATAAAAGGGGCGAAATTAATCGCCCCTTTAAAAGATTATTTAGTGTGATCTACCAAGAATTGATTTACCACTCGGTACACGTACATCATCAACCATTTTTTGAGTAGCTTTATCTGGTTCTGCAGTCATTAAACTAACTACAACCATTAAAACTAAACTAACAGCTGATCCGAAGATACCAAATGTTAACTGTGTAATTCCTAGGAATCCACTTCCACCAGTTCGTACCCAAACTAAGTACCAAGCACCAGCGGCTAGACCACCTAGCATACCAGCAATCGCACCTTGTCTATTAGCTCTCTTCCACCATACACCAAGTACAAGTGGGAAGAACAATCCAGACATCGCAAAATCAAAAGCCCAGATAACTGAACCTAAGATTCCTTGAATCTCCATTGCTGCAATAGTTGCTCCAGCAAAACCAATTACTACAAGTAATACCCTTGCAACAAGTAGTCTTTTTGCAGTTTCCGCTTTTGGATCAATGATCTTATAGTAGACATCATGTGATATAGCGTTTGCAATTGCTAGAATCAAACCATCAGCAGTAGACATGGCAGCTGCCATACCTCCTGCAGCAACTAGACCTGAAATTACATAAGGTAATCCAGCTATCTCTGGAGTTGCTAATACAACGGCTTTACCACCCATGAAGAACTCATTCAATTCAAGAGTTCCATTTCCGTTAAAGTCGCTGATAAACATTAGGTTTGCTTGGTTCCAGTTTTGGTACCAATCTATCGCTTCCACTTCTGCAAATGTCTTACCGATAATACCTGTTGGTAAATTCGGGTCGATCAATGATAACTTAGATAATGTAGCTAACATTGGAGCAGAAGAATAAAGTAGGAAGATAAAGAATAATGACCAACCTACTGATTTTCTAGCTGCTTTTACACTTGGAGTAGTGAAGTATCTCATCATCACGTGCGGTAATGATGCTGTTCCCATCATCATCGCTAATGCTAATGAAATAAATGCCCAAGGTGTAGCGTTCACTGCAGAGTGAGCTTTAGTTATTCCTGCTAAGCCTTTAGGTACTGATTTTAGATCAGCAGCTGCGTTTTTAACAAAACCAAACTGTTGTTCTAATTCACCAATTCTAGCTACCTCGTCAGCTAACATAAAGTGAGGGAAGAAACCCGCACCCATTTTGTTACTGATCCAGAATACTGGAAGTAGGTAAGCTATAATCAGTACGATATATTGTGCAACTTGTGTCCAAGTTACCCCTCTCATACCACCTAACATTGAACATAATAAAATACTTATTAGTCCAACATAAACTGCGTATTGGAATGGGATATCAAGTGCAACAGATGCAATAGTACCTGTAGCGTTAATTTGTGCAGTCACATACGTAAATGAAGCAACAGTTAAAACTACCACTGCGCTAAATCTAGCTAAATTACCACCGTATCTAGTACCTATAAAATCTGGAACTGTATAACAGCCAAATTTTCTTAAGTATGGTGCTAATAAAGATGCAACAAGCACGTAACCACCAGTCCAACCTACAAGTAGAGCCATATAGCCGTAACCTTTAAAGTAAATACCACCCGCCATTGCAACGAATGAAGCACCAGACATCCAGTCTGCTGCAGTCGCCATTCCGTTGAAGACTGTTGGTACTTGCCTACCAGCTACGTAATATGCATCTGCTTGGGCTGTTCTTGATAGCCAACCGATTAATGCATAGATGAATACAGTAAAAGCAACAAAAGCGATACCGATCGCTTTAGCTGTCATACCCATCTGTTCAGCAATCGCCATAATGATTATGAAACCTATAAATCCTCCGGTATAGATCCCGTAAACTTTAGGCAAATTATCTATGAAATTACCTTTCATTATTCGTCCTCTCTTTCGCTAAAGCCGAACTCTTCATCGATTTTTTCTTGTCTATTCGCAAACCAGAAAATCAAGATTACGAATGCACCAAGAGATCCCTGACATGTAAACCAGTATGTCCACGGATAACCGAAAGGTCCTGTGACCTCGTTCATTTCAGCTCCAAAGAGAAAGATGCCAATTGAGAAAACAAACCAGATTGCCAGTGTTATAAATAACAACCCCCTGGTTTTTTCCCAGTGTTTTTGTTGATTTGACATTTATACCTCTCTATTTAGTTATAACTGGATGAAACCATAACCATTATGAGGGTTTTGAAAAGACCTAAAATTCACCATATTAGGTACTTATTTACTTACTTTTTTAAGATATAATTGGCGCACTAACAAATTATCATGGGAAAATATAAATTAACTTGGAGAGACATAAAACTTGAGGATTTTAAAACATATTTATTCGCCATGTTTAAGGCGTTTATTCCAAAGAAAAAAATAAAAACTTTAGATGAATTAGAGCAGTTTATTCAAACTAAATCTGCATGGGCCACTCAAGTTACTTTATATAATTATCTAAAAACTAGAATGGGAACAAGATACGTTCTTCATTTTGATAACGATGAATTTATGTCATCAGTAAATCTTGCTAAATGGAATATTTATTCAGTTGCATTACAGGATTTAACTTTTTTTACTTTTTCATATTTAAAAGTTAATTTCAATTATCAGGATATTCATAAAGCGAACGAAATTTTTAATAAAATTTTAGATGATGAAATTTCTAATAAGATGCCAATAAATATTATTGATGAAGCCAGGAAAAGTTTTGATGAAAGATTGGATAAAATAAATTGGGATGTTTATTATCAGGACTTACCTTTTAATCCTAGTGCACTCTCTTTATATAAATGGGCCCCGATTGCAGATGAATTAAAAACTTTAGATCGAAAGATTGTTTTAAATTCGATGATTTTAAAATGGGATGTTGTTAAACAAGAGTTTAAAGATTTAATTCAGTTTTAAATATTTTTTCTATTTTCAACCAAACTATCAACTACGCTTGGATCTGCCAGAGTAGTTGTATCTCCTAATTGACCATGTTCATTCGCAGCAATCTTTCTTAGAATTCTTCTCATTATTTTTCCTGATCTTGTTTTAGGAAGACCTGGAGTAAAATGAATTAGATCTGGGGTCGCAAGAGGTCCGATTTGTTTTCTAACCCAAAGTTTAAGATCCCTTTCAAGTTCGCCTGTTTCGTTTTCTCCTGCATTTAAAGTTACATAACAATATAAACCATTACCTTTTATATCGTGAGGGTAACCAACTACAGCAGCTTCAGCTACTTTTGGATGAGCAACAAAAGCACTTTCAATTTCAGCTGTTCCCAGGTTATGACCTGAAACAATAATTACATCATCTACACGGCCAGTGATCCAGTAATAACCATCTTTATCTCTTCGACATCCATCACCAGTGAAATATTTTCCGTTAAATTGAGAAAAATAAGTATCAATAAATCTTTGATGATCTCCATATACCGTTCTCATTTGGCCGGGCCATGATTGAGCTATACATAATCTTCCTTCACCAGCTCCTTTAATTTCTTTACCGTTTTTATCAACAAGCACTGGCTTAATTCCATAGAAAGGTTTTGTTGCAGACCCAGGTTTAAGAGGAATAGCACCTGTTTGAGGAGCAATCATTATGCCTCCTGTTTCTGTTTGCCACCAAGTATCTACAACTGGGCATTTAGAATTACCTACAGTTCTATAGTACCACATCCAAGCCTCTGGATTTATTGGTTCTCCCACCGTTCCTAAAAGTTTAAGTGATTTTCGAGAAGTTTTTTTAACCGGTTTATCTCCTTCACGCATTAAAGCCCTAATTGCTGTTGGAGCTGTATAGAAAGTATTTACTTTGTATTTGTCAACTATCTGCCACCACCTAGAGCTATCAGGATAATTAGGAATTCCTTCAAACATTATAGTTGTTGCACCATTAGAAAGTGGCCCATAAATAATGTAACTATGTCCAGTTACCCATCCAATATCAGCAGTGCACCAATAGATATCTTTTGGTTTGTAGTTGAAAATATATTGATGAGTCATTGATGCATAAACCATATAACCACCAGTAGTGTGAAGAACTCCTTTAGGTTTACCTGTCGAACCCGAAGTATATAAAATAAACAAAGGATCTTCAGCGTTCATTTCTTCTGGTTCACAGTGATTAGGAACGTCTTTAATTAATTCATGGTACCAAACATCTCTATTTTGATCCCAGTTGATGTAATTACCTGTTCGTTTTACAACAATACATTTCTTAACATTTGGGCAACTCATTAAAGCCTCATCTACCGTATATTTCAGTGGAATAATTTTTCCACCCCGAACTCCTTCATCTGCAGTAATTATGTATTCAGATTCACAATCATTCACTCTTCCAGAAATAGAATCTGCTGAAAAACCTCCAAAAATAATTGAATGTACTGCACCAATTCTTACACAGGCCAGCATTAAAATTGCTAACTCTGGTATCATCGTTAAATAAATTGTTACACGATCACCTTTTTTGACTCCTAATTTTTTTAAACCATTTGCTGCTTTTGAAACTTTTTGATGAAGTTGTTTATAAGAAATTTTTTGACTATCCTTTGGATCATCGCCTACCCAAATAATAGCAGTTTTATCTTTTTTATCTTTTAAATGTCTATCAATACAATTTGCTGAGGCATTTAAAGTACCATCTTCAAACCATTTAATTTTTACTTCTTTAGTACTATATTTTACATCTTTAATTTTTTTATAAGGTTTGATCCAAGTAATTCTTTTTCCTTCTTTTCTCCAAAATTCATCGTTACTTTTTAAAGATTGAGAATATTTTTGCTGGTACTTACTTTTATTTGCTAAACTACTTTTAATCCACTCTGGTTTTGTTTTAATAACAATTTCGGGAGGCATATTTCTATTTTCTTTTTTTGCCTTAATTCTTTTCTTTATTTTTTTTGAGGTTTTTTTTCTAAGTTTAGATCTTTTACTCACCTTTTTTGAGGTTTTTTTTCTAACTTTAGACTTCTTTTTTCTTACCTTGCTTCTCTTTTTCTTTTTTTTTGGCATAGGCTAATTTTTTTTTTAAATTCTACTCATGTTATTTATAATTTTCCAGCTTTTATAATCAACAGGCATTACAGAAAGCCTACTTTGCTTTATCAGAGCCAAATGGCCTAAATCCTTATTTTTTTTAATATTTTCGAGCGTTATAGGCTTTGAAAATTTAGACTTAAATTGAACAGTAACGGCAACAAACCTCCCTGTTTTGTCTGTTTTATCTATATAAGATTCTTTAATAACTTTTACTACTCCAACTATCTCTTTTCCAATATTTGAATGATAAAAAAAACATAGATCTCCTTTCTTCATACTTTTTAAATTCTTAGCAGCTTGATAATTTCTGACACCATCCCAAGGTGCACCTTTAATTCCAGCTTTTTTTTGCTGATCGATCGACCAAACATCTGGTTCAGATTTCATCAACCAGTATTTCATTTAACTATTTTCTTATAGTTTGGCATAATAATTATTAATACTTTAATTTTAAGTTATTTTTGTAAAAAATGTATTATAAAAAGTTTTAACTCTGGTATCTAAAAGTTCTTTTAATTAAATATTTTTATAAAAATAATTTGATCTATTTTTTACT
>CACJFA010000026.1 GCA_902592545.1 uncultured Pelagibacteraceae bacterium
AAATAAGTACACTATTCAAAGTATCTTTATTAAAATTTTTAGGTAATTTAATCAAACTTTTATCACTCATTTCTATATCCCACCTTTTTGATTGAAAATAATATATATTTTTTACATCATTATAATAAAGTTTTGAATCATCTATGATTTTCTTAAATTTTAAAAATTCTTTAATATCTGGTTTTCCAAAAATAAAAGGTAATTGTACATTCGATGAATTTACATTGGATAATTTACCATTAGAACCAACTAAATATATTTTGTTTTCTTTATTTATTTTTGCCAAAAAGTTTGTTTTTTGTATTTGTATAACAAGTGTTGAAGGATAAATTTTAAAAACTTTATATTTTTCAATCAACGTGTTTGCACTCAAAATT
The DNA here is from genome assembly GCA_902592545.1 of uncultured Pelagibacteraceae bacterium. GTDB lineage: Bacteria > Pseudomonadota > Alphaproteobacteria > Pelagibacterales > Pelagibacteraceae > Pelagibacter. Next base: position 378 of record CACJFA010000026.1, read on the forward strand.
TCTTTTAATTCAAATTTGTTTAAAGAAAAAATATTATCTAATTGAAGACTTTTAATTTTGTTTAAAAGAACTTCATTGTCTTTATTATCCAATCCAGATAAGTTAATATTTTTTATTTTCTCTAATTTTATACTATTTATCTTTAAGTTATTTGTTGAACTAATAATTATAAGTAAAAAAAAATAAAAAACTATTTTAGTACTTTTTTTTTGAGGCATTATTTAATATCCATTCAATTAAAGCCTTGAAGCTTATTCCGTGATATGCAGCTATTTCTGGTACAAGTGATAGTTTTGTCAATCCAGGTTGGGTATTAATTTCTAATAAGTAAAATTTACCTTTAAAATATTTAAAGTCTGATCTTGTAACACCATCGCAGCCAATAACATTGTGCGCTTTGAGTGCCATACTCAACACATCTTTAAGTTTATTTTTTGGTAAATCGACTGGAATAATATGCTGTGTCTTAGCATTTGAGTTATATTTAGCTTGGTAATCATAAAACTTTCTTTTGGGTTTTAGTTCTATTGCTCCAAGCTTTTTGTTACCCAAAATTGCTACTTGTATTTCTCTCCCACCAATAAATTCTTCAATTATAACTTTTTTATAGCTCTTAATAGATCTTAGCGATTTAATTATATTTTTTTTATTACAAATATGAACATTCAGACTCGAACCTTCATTTATAGGTTTAACTACAACAGGAAATTTTAATTTTTGATTTATTTTTTTTATTATATCAGATGAAGATAAATCATAAGGATATACAATAAATTTAGGAGTTCTTATTTTGTTTTTAATAAATATTTTTTTTGAAATTTCTTTATCCATTGCTATAGATGATGCAATTATACCTGAGTGTGTGTAGGGAATTTTAAATTTTTCAAGAATGGATTGTATATAACCATCTTCACCAAATTGTCCATGTAATGCATTAAAAATTACATCAGGTTTAAAATTTTTTATATTTTTTTCTAAATTGATATTTGGTTCAGATACTTTAACTTTGTAACCATTTTTTTTTAATTCTTTAGCGACCTGTAGCCCGGTATCAAGACTTATTAATCTCTCTTTTGAGATGCCTCCAGATAATATGAGTACTTTTTTTTTCAATTTATTCTAATATTTTTATCTCTGTTTCTAGTTTAATTCCTTTTTTTTTAAATACACTATCTGAGACAAATTCTATTAATTTTTTCATATCTTCGAACTTAGCATTACCCTTATTTACAAAAAAATTACAGTGTTTTTCGGAGATACATGCGTCTCCAAATGATTTTTTAAGTGATACTGATTCTTTGATTAATTGCCAAACCTTTTTATCCGATTGATCTATAGGATTTTTAAAAGTGCTACCACTAGTCTTAATTTTTGTTGGTTGTGCTTCCTCTTTTTTCTGTTTAAGTAAATGTATTTCATTTTTGATAATATCTTTATCTTTTTTAAAACCTTTTAATGATGCACTTAAAAAAATAAGATCTTCAGATAATCCACTGTCTCTATATTTAAAATTAATATCTTTTGCAGGTACAGTTATTACTTGACCTGATTTATTTAGTGCCTGAATAGAAACAAGAATATCTTTGAACTCCCTTTGAAAACAACCTGCATTCATTTTAATACCACCACCTACTGTACCAGGTATGCAGGAGAGAAATTCAAAACCACCTAGGCTATTTTCCATTGCAAATTCTGATAAAGATTTATCTGTAACTGCGCTTCCAGCCACTATAATTTGATCAGAATGTAATGAAATATTATTAAAATTTTGAGTAAGTTTTATTACAACCCCATCAAATTTGTTATCGGTTATAAGTGTATTAGAACCAGCTCCTAATATAAATATTTTTTCTTTACCTTGAATTTTTTTAAGAAACCTAATTAATTCTTTTAAATCACCTGCCTTATAGAAAGCTTTGGTTTTACCTCCTATGTTAAACCAATTTTTTTTTTTTAGATCATAATCTAACTTTAAATTATTATTAAATTCTAGAACCAACTCTTTAAAATCAATTTTCATGATAACAATTTAGGTAATTCTCGCATCCAGCTTGAAATAGTCCCAGCCCCCATTCCTATAACAATTTTTTTTCCGTGTATATTTGCTTTAATGAATTTTGCTAATTGAAACCTATCATCTACTAAAAATAGCTGAACTCTTGAGTTTTTAATAATTTCTTTCGCAAAATTTATATAGCTGAATCCTAGCTTAATTTTTTCTCCCGCAGTATAAATTGGAAACAAAATAACTTTATCTGCATTTTTAAAAGCGTAAGTAAATTCTTTTTTTAAATCTTTTAATCTTGATATTCTATGAGGTTGGAAAATACATATTTTTTCATAATTTTTATAAACATTTTTTACACTATGCAGAACTTCTTTAATTTCCGTAGGATGATGTGCATAATCATCATAAAAGTCTACATTATTAAAATTAAAAATTTTATTAAATCTTCTTTGAACCCCTTTAAAATTTTTAAGCCCCTTTTTTATATTATTTATTGGCAGACCTACGGTTAATGCTAATGCTGCTGCAGCTACAGAATTTTTAATATTATGATTTCCTAATAATGGAATTTTGAATTTTTTTATTATTTGATTTTTTTTATTCGGCAATTTTATATTTAAGTCAAACTCAGAGAATTCTTTTAATTGTTTTATATTTTTTATACAAAAATTTGATTTTTTGTCTAAACCATATGTATAGAAGTTTTTATTTTTGATATTTTTAATTAAATTTCTATTATTTTTGTCATCTAAACAAATAAATGATTTTCCAAATGAGGGGACTTTATTTACAAAATTTTCAAAATATTTATTTAATTTATCCATATTGCCATAATAATCCATATGCTCTCGATCTATGTTAGTGATTATTGAGTATGTTGGGGGTATGAAAACAAAACTTCCATCAGACTCGTCTGCTTCTAATATTGACCATTCACTTTTTCCAAGCTTTGCAGAATTATTTATCGAATTTATTACTCCACCATTGATGATTGTGGGATCGATTTTTGTCTCTTGAAATATAGAAGCTATCAATGATGTTGTTGTAGTTTTACCGTGCGATCCAACAACCACAATATTTGTTGTTAAAGAAACAATGTTGGCTAACATTTCTCCTCTTTTATAAATGGGTAATTGTTTTTTTTTGGCAGCAAGAAGCTCAGGATTGTTTTTTTTAATAGCTGAAGAAACAACCAGGATAGTTCCCTTTTCTATATTTTGTTTCTTATGTCCAATGAAAACTTTTATTTTTTCTTTTCTTAATCTTTCAATATTTTTATTATTTGCAATATCACTTCCTTGAACTTTAAAACCTTTACCTTTCATTATAAGTGCTAAGCCACTCATACCTATTCCACCTATTCCAACGAAATGTATCAGTTCTGTTTTTGCTAATTTAATTTTCATTAATAATTTTTAATATTTTTTGATTAACATTATTCCATGTATTTTGATAATTTAATTTCTTTAAATTTTTTTTTTTTGTCATGTAATCCTGACTTTTATTTGTCAATTCCAATAAAAATTTCTCAAATTTTTGATCATCAAAATTTTTTTGATCAATTATCCAACAACAATCCTGCTCCTTGTAGTATTTTGCATTTTCATACTGATGATTATCTTTTGATGACGGGAGTGGTATTGCTACAAATGGAATATTAAATAACGATAGTTCAGCTAAACTTGAGGCACCCGCTCTTGTTATACATAAATCTCCCTCTTTTAAAACTTCATTAAGATTATGATCGAAACTGAAAACTCTACTTTCAATATTATTTTCAGAATAAAAATTTTTTAAAAAATTAATATTTTTCTCACTTGTTTGGTGAATAATTCTTATAGAAACCTGTTTTGCTATACTCACAAAAGACTTATTTAAAAGCTCATCAAAGATTTTTGCACCCTGACTACCCCCTATTATTATAATTGTAAATATATTATCATGTTCTTGATACTCACTGGTTTCATAATATTCTTTTCTTATCAAAGGTTTAATAGTAGTTAATTTGTGATTAATGCCAGATGGTAAATTAATTAAATTCTTTGAATAACATATTAATTTTCTTGAAAAATTTAAAAAAAATTTATTTGCTCTTCCAAGAACCATATTTGGTTCAATTAAAAAAATATTTATGTCCAATATTTTTGCTGCTAAACATAGTGGTAAAGACATATAGCCACCTGTAGAAATTAAAATTGAAACATTATTTTTTTTTAAAAGAAAAAAAGATTTAACAGTTAGAAATAGTATTTTTAAAAATGAAACAGGAAGTAGAAAATAATTATTTAATTTTGGGGTATTGATTACTACTGTATTATAATTTTTATCTAAATATGCAAGACCTCTTACGTCAGTGGAAATCAAAGTTTCATGGGTATTCTTTAAATGATTATAAATCGTTATTGCTGGTATCACATGGCCTCCAGATCCACCTGTAGAAATTAAAACTTTTTTTGTCATTTATTAGGTTATTTTTCTTTTTGTTAAGTTTAAAATTATCCCAGCTAATATTGATGTACTTATTATCGATGAACCACCATAACTTAAAAAAGGTAATGTCATTCCAGTAGTTGGAAATAATCTTATATTAACCCCGACATGAATAGTGGCCTGCATTAATATTAAACTAATAGATCCTATTAAAATAAGTTTAACTTTATCATTTGTTTCAAAACTTATTTTTTTAAAAACCATATAAATTAAGATCAAAAACAATAATAATATTAACATTATGGCAACAACACCAAACTCTTCAGAAATTACCGAAATAATATAGTCGGTATGTGCTTCAGGAACTCTATTTTTAAGAACTCCTTCACCTATACCTTTGCCAAAGAAACCTCCGCTTGTGATTGACTCTAATGCTTTATCAGATTGGAAATTATGAGTTCCTGTTTCTCTATCAAAAAAGGAAAAAATACGTCCTTGTATATAATCAAACTTTGGAACAAAGATAATAAGATAAGCAAGTAATGATGCTCCAGTAACAATTATCGCTAAAAAAATATATATATTTATTCCAGATGTGAAAATCAGGACTGCCCAAGAAAATACCACTAATAGGGTTTGACCAATATCTGGTTGAATTATTAAAAACAAAGAAATAACAGATATCAAAATAGTAGATATTAAATACTTAAATAAAATATTTGATCTACTGCTGCATAAAATAGTTGCCAAAATTATTATCAAAAATGGCTTTAAAACTTCTATTGGTTGAAATCGTGGTAAGAAAAATAAGTCTATCCATCTTTTTGAACCTTTAACTTCAACGCCAATGAATGGTACCAAAAATAAAGAAATAAGAGAAATAAAAAAAAGATAAACAGAGTATCTGTATAATTGATCTGAATTAAAAGAGGAAAATATAAAAATAAGTGATATTCCAATTAAAACATAAATAAAATGTTTAAAAAAAAAGAAATAACTGTTGGTATCTAATTTATCAGAGGCTATTAAAGAAGTTGAAACTAAAGAAAAAAATAATCCTATGATAAATAATAGTCCTATTAATATAAAGATAGATTTATCTATGTTTTTCCACCATTGATAATAAAATTTATAGATAAAACTATCAGTTTGCATTTATATATTTTTTAATTATTTGATTAAAATAATATCCTCTATCTTCAAAATTTTTGAAACTATCAAACGAGGCTCCAGCTGGACTGAAAAAAATAATATTTTTTTTTGATTTCTGACTATTAATTTCTGAAAAGATAACTTTAAGAGCCCCCTTCAATTTTCTGAAACTTCTTACATTTAATTTATTTTTTAAGATTCTTAAAAATTTATTACGATGTTCTCCAAAAACAAAGGCTTTGAAATTTTTACTTTTTATTTTTGATAATTTTATTTTGTCTCCCTTTTTTGGAATTCCACCCAATATCCAATAAGCATTATTTAAATTTTTTAATACATTCTCTGAGGAAGCAAAACTTGTAGATTTAGAGTCGTTAATTATAGTAAGATTTTTTTTATCAAATATAATTTGTTGTCTGTAATTTAGACCTTTAAATTTATTAACAGTTTTAATTAATTTTTTTTTATTAAGTTTTAATTTTGAAGCAATTTTAAATATAAAAGATAAATTTTCTTTATTACCATCTGAGATAAAATATTTATTATTAATTTTTGAAAACTCTCTATTAAAATTTAAAGTCTGAACTTTATAAATTTTTGCTTTATATTTGCCTTTCTTTATTTTTTTATTAATTAGATCGTCATCTTTTTTAACATAGGCAAAAGATCCTCTTATTTGAGATTTTAATAATTTAAATTTTGCATTTACATAGTTTTTTAAAGTTTTATGTCTTTCAATGTGGTCTGCAGTTATGTTAAGAATTATAGCAAATTTTGATCTGAAAATTCTACTGTAATCTAACTGATAAGAAGAAGCTTCTATTACAAAGATTGTTTTTTTTGTGATATTTTTTTCTGATAATGCTGGATTACCAATATTCCCAATAAGTCTTGAATCTCTTTTTTGATCAATCAAAGCATCATGTAAAATTTTTGCAGTTGTAGATTTGCCGTTAGTTCCAGTAATAGTAATACTTTCATTGTTATAAAATGAAAACAATACATCAAGATCAGTATGAATTTTTTTAAAATTTTTCTTTAAAAATTTTGATAATTTACAATTTGCAATATCAATTCCAGGACTAATAATAATTCTATCAAAATTTATTTTTTGAATTTGTTCGAATCTAATTATTTTTTTTTTAAATTTTAATTTAATTTTTTGATTATCATCAAACAAATATACATCTGACTTATTTTTTAAAAACTTATAAGATGAAATGCCACTCTTTCCTAAACCATAAATTAATATTTTTTTTCTTAAAAAAATATTATTAAATATTTTCATTATCTTAATTTTAAGGTAGCTAAACCAATCATTGCTAGGATGATAGAGATGATCCAAAACCTAATTACAACTGTAGACTCTGGCCATCCTTTTTTTTCAAAATGATGATGAATAGGGGCCATTCTAAAAATTCTTTTTCCAGTAAGTTTAAACGAAATTACCTGAACCATTACTGAGACTGCCTCTAGTACAAAAAGTCCACCAGTAATCGCTAAAACAATTTCATGCTTTGTGATAATTCCTACAGCACCTAAAGATCCGCCAAGAGATAATGAGCCAGTATCACCCATAAAAATTTTAGCAGGTGGAGCATTAAACCATAAGAAACCTAAACACGAGCCAATAATTGCACCACAAAAAATTGATACTTCACCAGTTCCTTCTATGTATGGAATTTGTAAATAATTTGAAAATACGATGTTTCCAGTAACATAACTTATAAAAGCAAAACATGCTGCAACTAATATTACAGGCACTGTTGCTAGACCATCTAATCCATCTGTAAGGTTAACAGCATTTGACGAACCAATAATTACAAATATTGCAAATGGTATAAAAAACCATCCAAGGTTTATGATTAAATTTTTAAAGAATGGAAAATATAAATTATTTAAATCTTGATAATCGTTTAAATAAACAAAAAAACTTACACCAATAATTGCTAATATTATTTGTGAAGTTATTTTAAACTTTGAAGAAATTCCTGATGAGTTGCTATATTTAATCTTCTTAAAGTCATCATACGCTCCTAATAAACCAAATGTAATTGCTATGTAAATACAAAATAAAATATTAATATTTGATAAATCCGCCCAAAATATTACTGATACTAATAAGCCAAATAAAATTATTAAACCTCCCATTGTTGGTGTACCAATTTTTTTAACTATATGATCTTCAGGTCCATCGTCCCGAATTGGATTTAAAATTTTTTGTTTTGAAAAAAATTTAATAAAAGGACCTCCAATAAGCAGTACAATAACCAATGAGGTGAAAAAAGATAAACCTGTTCTAAAAGTTAAATATTTAAATACATTTAAAAAACTAAAAGTATCAACAAAATTTAATAAAAATTGATAAAGCATTTAATGAAATCCTTTCAGATCTTTTACTATGTCGTTGAATCCTGTCGCAAGTGAGGCCTTAATCATTAAATAATCATTATTATTTAAATCTTTTCTAATCAATTCAATAATTTGAGATTTGTTTAATAAAATCCTTCCTTTTTTAGCTTTTGAGATACCTGCAAATATTATAGATGCCATTTTACCTTTGACAAATACCTTATCTATTTTGGTTTGATTAATTATTGGAGCAATAGATTTATGAAGTTTTTTAGAGTGACTACCTAGCTCTAACATATCACCAATTAATAAATATTTATTTGATTTTTTTGAGTTTATTTTATCAAAATTTTTTATTGCTGATTTTAATGACAGAGGATTCGAATTATAACTTTGATCAATTAAATTAATTTTTTTATCATTAAATTTTACTACAGAATGATCCCCTCTTCCCCCAGGAATTTTGAAATTGAGAAAAATATTTTCATTTAATTTAAATATATTCTTATAAATACTAATAACTGCTAAAGCAGCAAGTGTATTATATATATTGTTTTGAAAATCGTTTGATAATATGAAATACTTTTTTTTATTATTTAACTTAATATTAATTTTAAATTTTTTTCCAAAAGTCTTTATATTAATTAATTTAATGTCTGCTTTCTGACTTTTAATACTAAAAGAAACAACTTTAATTTTCTTTTCTTTGGCAATTTTTTTATGTAATTGAAAAAAACTATCATCTGCATTCAATACAACATAACCATTAGATTTTATGTTATTAATAATTTCAGATTTTGCCAAAGCAATTTGTTTGATATTTTTAAAATTTTTAGCATGTGCATAATTTATATTTGTTATTACTCCAACATCTGGTTCTATAATTTTTGATAAATAATCAATTTCACCTTTTTTATCCATTCCAACTTCTAAAATTCCAAATTCATCATTTTGTTTTAAATTAAATAGGCTTAAAGGTACCCCAAATTTATTGTTATAAGATTTTGGAGAAATACTTACTTTCGTAATTTTACTTAATACATTGCCTAACAGTTCTTTAAGTGTAGTTTTGCCACAACTGCCTGTGATAGCTATAATATTTGTATCAATAATTTTTCTGAAATTTTTTGAAATACCTGTCAAGAAATTTAGAGTATTTTTTACTTTAATCTGTCGATTTATATTAAATTTTTTTTGAATTTTATTCACTACAGCTAACGATGCTTTTCTTTCGAATGATTGTGAAACAAATTTATTACCATCATTTTTTTTTCCCTTAATAGCAAAAAAAATATCATTTTTAGTAACTTCTTTAGAATTAATTCTGGCTGTTTTTAAAGATATTGATGTAGGCAATTTTTTAATTTTAGCTGCTTCTCTAACTAAATTGAATTTTAAATTAACTGATAAATTATTATTTTTATTTTTAATTGCATTCAAAATTACTTTACGATCAGAAAAGAAAATTTTTTTAATTCCAATATCTTGAGTTTTCTCATGGCCTTTTCCAGCAACCAACAAAATATCCCCTGAGTTCAAATTATGTATGGCTTGAGTAATTGCTATTGCTCTATTGGATATTTCAATAATTTTCTTTTTTTTAATTCCTTTTTTTATATCTCTTCTTATTCTTTGAGGATTTTCAAATCTTGGGTTGTCATTTGTAAGTACAATACTATCTGCATATTCACTTGCCATTTTTCCCATTTTTGATCTTTTGTTTTGGTCTCTATTTCCTCCACAACCAAATAGAACTGTGATTTTTTTATTAGGAAATTGTTCTCTAAGATTTAAAAGACACGTTTTTAAAGCATCAGGCGTATGAGCATAATCAAGAATTACTTTGGATTGATTTTTAATTTTACCAATTTTTTCAAACCTACCCTCAACTGGTTTCAATTTTGGAATTGTATTTAAAATTTTATATAAACTAACACCACTATATTTTGCTGCAATAATTGCCATCAAAACATTTTTTAATTGTATTTTTCCAATTAAATTTAAATTTAGATCTCTTGTTGCACTACTTAATTTAAATCTTAAAATTTGACCCTCTCCTTTAAAATTGTGAGATAAGAGCTCTAGATTATTTTTCTTATCATTTAGTGTATGTAATTTTAATTTCTTATTAATTGTAATTTTTTTTATGTTTTTAAACTCTGGTATTAATTGATCTGTAATTATATTTCCTCTTTTTTTAATTAAGTTTTCAAATAAATAAAGTTTTGCATTTAAATAGTCTTTTAAATTTTTATGATAATCAAGATGATCCTGGGATAAATTAGTAAATATACCCGAATTAAACTTTAAACCATCTAATCTATTTTGCTTTAAACCATGACTTGAGGCTTCCATAATTACGTTTTGTATTTTTTGACTTTTTAACTTACTCAATATTTGAGCTAATTTGATTGGATCTATTGTAGTATTAGATAAATTTAAATTAGTACTTTTTGATTTAACCCCTAAAGTACCAATTGAAGCAACTTTTTTATTATTTAATTTTAATATTTGATAATAAAAATCTGCAACTGATGATTTGCCGTTTGTACCAGTAACTGCAATTAAATTTTTTGGTATTTTATTATAAATTTTGAAAGCAGTTTCAGCCAATAATTTTCTTATATTCCTTGTACGAATATACAAAATTCCATTTTCAAATGAATTTACCTTTTTCTCAGTTACAATAATTTTAGATCCTTTTTTAATCGCTTTTGGAATAAATGTATTACCATCAATAATATTTCCTTTGATAGCAAAAAAAATATTATTTTTTTTAATACTATTCGTATCAAATGAAATTCCTGAAAAAGAAAAATTTTTATAATTTTTATTTATGTTATG
>CACJFA010000027.1 GCA_902592545.1 uncultured Pelagibacteraceae bacterium
TTTTTGAAAAAGAGGGTTCGTTATTAACACTTGTATCTAGAGACGAAAATTTATTAAAAAAAAAAATTTCTAAATATAAAAATTACCAAACTAAGCATAATTTTTTTTCATGTAATTTAAGAGATGCAAATTTTAATAATTTAACTTTTATTTCATTTTCTGCAATTACTTCTGAAATAATTGAACCTAATCCTCCTAAAATATTTTGTTCTTCAAGAGTTACAACCAAATTAGCCTTTGAAATAATTTTTTTTGCTAAATTTTTATCAAATGGTTTTAGCTTAAAAACATCAACTAAAGTAACTTTTAATTTCTCTTTTTTTAAATTTTGTACAAGTTCAATAGCTCTTTGAGTCATAAAGCCTGTTGAAAAAATTGTAATTTTTTTTCCTTTTTTTATAGTTTTAAGTCCTTTATTAAATTTACTACTTTTATAAACATCATCAAAAAACCCTTTATCTAATTTAATATAAACTGGACTCTTAGATTTAAGTGCTATGTTTACTGAGGCTTTTGCTGAATTATTATCGCATGGGTTAATAATATTCAAATTTGGTAGACTTCTCATCACTGCAATATCCTCGATAGCTTGATGTGTGGGACCATGAAATGCATAAGTAAAAGTAGAGCCACTACCAACAATTATAACTGGTATATTTGTAATACATAAATCAACCTTAATTTGTTCAAAACATCTTTGTGTCACAAAAGGTGAAATTGCATAAACAATAACTTTTTTACCCTCTTTTGCTAATCCAGCAGCTAATCCGATCATATTTTGCTCTGAAACCCCAATATTAAAATATTGTTTTTTCAATTTTTTTTCAAATTCCGTTAACGCCCAGGCACCTTGGTCTGCAGTCAAAAGAATAATATTTTTGTCTTTTTGCATCTTTTTCATAAGATGAAAAAAAAATGAACTTGGGATATCTAACTTATTTTTCATTTTTTAAATATTTCATTCCCTCATTAAATTCTTGCAAGTTAGGTATTGCGTGATGCCATTTTATGTTTTTCTCCATAAAATTAATTCCTTTACCTTTTTTAGTTTCTGCAATTATAAATTTAGGTTTATTAGAATTTTTTTTTTTAGTATTTTTCAAAGCTTGGATAACTTGATTTATATTGTTTCCATTTATTTTTTTTACTTCAAAGTTAAAACTTTTTAATTTCTTATCCAAGGGTTCTAATTTTAAAAAATCTTCTGTTTTATTCATTACAACTTGATAATTTCTATCTAAAATTATTATTAGATTTACAAGTTTATGATGAGATATAAATATTAATGCTTCCCAAACTGAGCCTTCGTAAAGTTCGGCATCACTTAAAATAACTACAACTTTAAATTTTTCATTATTCATTTTGGCTGCCCAGGCCATTCCAGCACCAACACTCAATCCGTGTCCAAGTGATCCTGACTCTACCTCAACACCAGGCACTTTAATGCTTAAATGACCGCCCAATCTAGAGTTATTTTTACAGTAAGTGTTAAGTTCATTTTTTTTTATAAAGCCTAAATCAGATAAAACGGAATAAAAAGCTGCTGTACAATGACCTTTACTAACAATAATTCTATCCCTAATTCTATTATTTATTAAATTTGGGTTTATTTTAAAAATTCCTGAATAATAAATAGAAACTAATATTTCTACTATTGATAAAGATCCACCTATATGACCTGTTTTAGAATTAAAAATTGTTTGTAAAATTTTTAATCTTAAATTTAAACTTTTTTTTTTTAAATATTCAAAATCTATTTTTTTAGCCATTTTTTCCAAATCTGTTCAATAATTTTAATATCCTTATAGTGATCATATGAACTGGATATACCATTTTTCTTTTTCTTTATATCATCTATAAATGATTTTGATTGATTGTAAAAAGACCACTTACTTTTAAATTTATAAGATTTTTTAACTTTTTTTAATCTATTATATATAACAAAATATGCTGAACTATTCTTTTTCATTTGAGGAGGTGTAAATAACTGTAAATAACCATTCTCAAAATATATTTTTACATACTCATCCCAATCTTCATCCTTGTAATCTCTTGTCTCTATTGAACACTTAAACTTATTGTTAAAATTTAAAATAACTAAATTTGCTGTTTTTCGACTCATATCTACATAGTCGATTTTTGGCGTAGAGTTTAAAAGGTATCTTATCAAATTAATATTATGACTAAATGTGTTGAGATAGCCATGATAAGAGAATTTTTCTCTTGAAGATCTAATCCATGATGGTGCATGAGCCCATTCATTTTTTTTTGGAGAATTTTCTACACTTTTATATTTTTCTTTAGCTCCCATATAGCCTGTTCCACTAAATCTATGAACTCTAATAAAAATAATTTTTCCAAGTTCTCTGTTTTTTTTTAATTCTAAAAGCTTCTTTTTAACCTTGATCACACCTGTATCAAATCTTTTATTATAACCTACTGTAAAAATTAATTTTTTGTTTTTCTGAATTTTTAAAATTTTTTTTGCTTGATCTGTGCTACAACACATGGGTTTTTCAGTGAAAATATTATAACCTGACTTTAAAAAATCGTAAGAAATAGGACCTGTCATAGTTCTTTTTGTTATAATAACCACAGCATCTAATTTGAGATTACTTTTAATTAATTCTTCATGAGAATTAAAAATATTTTTTACACCATACTGTTTTGCAACTTTTATAGCGATATCTTTTCTCATATCAGCTATTGCAATTATTTGACAATCTTTTATTTCATGTAATGAATTAATATGACAAATTTGACTTATAAATCCAACTCCTACAACACCAATTTTTATTTTTTTTTTCATTAAATCTTTTTTAGTTTTAAAGTAGAAAAAGCTTTTTTTAGTTTATTAATGCTAATTTCAATATCTTTTAAATGATTCTTATTGTTATAGGAAATTTTTAAATTATTTGAAGGATATTTTTTAATTAACCTTTTTACATAATATTTTATATTTTTTGATACACCAGATGCTAAATTAAATATTCCATAACTATGACTTTTTAAAAACAAATATGTAACTATAGCTACATCATTTGCATGCACATAATCTCTGAGTTCATCCCCTGAGCTTTTGATTTTCAGATGACCCTTTTTTAAACCTCTTTTAATATAACTAATCATATTTATTCCTTTAATATTCTCGTCATAAACACCTGACAACCTTAAAATAATAAGTTTTTTTTTAGAAAAATTTTTTTTAAGTAAATCTTCAGCAATTAATTTATATTTACCATATTTGGTTACAGGAGTTGTTTTAGATATACCTTCCTGTAATTTTCCATTAAGTTTATAAACGTCAATTGAACTTAAAAATATAATTTTATTAATTTTATTTCTATCAATTACATTAATTAAGTTCAGAATCATTGAAATATTGCTGTTAAAACTTTTCTTAGTATCAACTTTTGATCTAGTAAGACTAGAACAAATAATTAAATTAATCTTGTCTTTGTTTTTAAAAAATTTTTTTATACTTCTTTTATATAGAAGATTACAATTCTTAGTATTTCCTCCTAATACCAAAAATTTTTTTTTCTTTAAATAATCAAAAATATGTTTTCCTACAAAACCTGTGTAACCAAGAATAACGGTGGTCATTAAAAATAAATAAATTCAAAGTCTCCAGTGTAACCAAATTCTTTATACAACCAAAGCCATTCATCATATGAATAAAATGCCTTACAAGTTAATGCCCAACATTGTAAATTGAACAATTCTTCCTCATTTCGATAAGATTCTACCATTATATATTTGTTTTTACCTAGTCTTTGTATCTCTTGAATAGAACTTTTCAATTCAGCAATTTCTAAGTTATGAAGAGTACCCAAGGATATTACTAAATCGAAATATTTATCAGAAAAACTTAATTTTTTACTTGCATCATGCACAAATAAATTTTTTCTAATTTCTGGATGACTATTTTTTATTGCATAATCAGATATATCTAATCCATGTATCTCTAAATCTTTGAGCTCTTTTTTTAGATCATATAGAAGATAGCCTTTACCACATCCAATATCTAATATTTTAGAATTATTTGTTAATCCATAATCTCTTATCAAATTTTTAGCAACAGATTCCCATCTTCCTTCTATATACTTATAACCTCCGTATCCATGCTTCCTATCTCCATCCCAAAAGTTCTGATCAAATTTCCTTGCAACCTTCATACAATCAACCTTATTGTTAACCATTCTTTGTAAATAATCTCTTTTGGAAGAATTGTGTAAATCTGATACAAAATTTTTTTCCTTCATTTTAATTTTTTTTCTATTAATGAATTCAATGTATTAAATTTAATACTCCAAATTTCGTTTAATTTAATTATATCTTTATTATTCTTTACTTCAAATCTTTCTAATACAAAAAAAATATTTTTATTTTTATCAATAATTTTTTTTAAGATATCTGATCTTTTTTTTTTATTAAGGGGTAATTGAAATATTGAAAAAGCTATTATTCCATCTATGCTTTTCATATCTTTTAATATCTCACTTAAAACTAAGTAAGAATTTTTAATTGAATATTCTGCAGCACTTAACTCATAATTAAAATTTTTTTTAACGCAAAAGTCTCTAATCACAATATTTTGAACTCTATGGGGATAGAAGGTACCTAAACAATCTCTACTAGATATATATCCCTTGTAATTTTTCATTTTTTTATAATTGGTAATTCATAATTAATTGCTACCTTTGTAATGGGTTTTAATTCAATTGGTTCAAAAAAATCACCTATGCCTTTAGATCCATATGGTGAGAAGACAGATTTAAATCTACAGTTCATAGATATTCTAGTTTCATTTTCTTTATTAATAATATTTCCATGTGGTAAAGTTTGATTAAATATCAAAAATTCGCCAAATTTAATGTTGATCCATTTTACATGTTTTTTTATCTTCTTAAATATATTATCGGAACTTTTATTTTTTTGTTTATGAAAAATATTTTCAAAAATTTTATATTTGTTAGCGGGTAAAATATACATTGACTTACTTTTATAACAATTTACTAATGGCAACCATATGACTGCTTCATAAGCAGAGTCTCCTGACCAAGTGTCTGCATGCATAGTAAGAAGTGAACTATTGTCATAAGGTAATTGAATACTGAAATTAATTCCTTTCTGCATTACCAATTCATTTCCTACAATAATTTCAAGAGTTTTTTTACAAATTTGATAATAATAATTTTTAAATTTTTTTTTGGATAAATTATTTTCAATTAAATTTAACCTTAGGAAATTTAAATTATTTTTATCTATATATTTATGAAAATTATTAAAAAATTCTTGAATATTCTTATGTTTAAATTTTACATTTTTTTTTAATGATTTGTATACTTCACTCTCTATTTTTTTTAAAAATTTTATATTTTCAACTTTTTGAATACAATAACCTCTGTTAATAAATTCTTTTTCTATATTTTTTTGATATTTCATTATCTCTATTTTTAAAAAGGGCCTTTAAACCAAGATCCAGGTATATCATGTGGATTGGGCTCTTTTTGTATTAATTTTAAGATATTACCATCTTTTATGTTTAAAATTTTTATTATTTTCTCTGCTATATTTTTTGGTCTTATATAAAAACCTTTTGTTAATCCGTAACTCGCTGGCTCAGGTATGTCTGGCATTGTTAACTTTACGGGTGGATTTTTTAAATATTGAAATAATCTTATAGATATGGAGGATATAATTTCTGATGCAAATGAAAGTGTATCGCTTCCTGTATCCAGGACTAAAAGATTGCCTGTTTTTTTAACTGATTTCTCAATAGTTTTCCAATCTAAAGGCTTTATTACTCTTAAATCAATAAGTTCACAATCAATTTTAAATTTTTTTAAATATCTTAATGCAATTCTTGCCTCATGTACCAAATATGAAGAAGCGACTATTGTTAATTTATTACCTTTTTCTATTATTTTACATTTGCCTAAATTATCTAATTTTTTAATCTCTGTTTTTTTATTTATATTTCCCTCCATTTCATGAAGCCACCTATGCTCAATAAATATTACAGGGTTCGGATCAAAAATAGATGATATTAGAAGATCTTTGGCATCTCTAGGATTTGATGGAATTACAACCTTTAAACCAGGAATATGAGCAAACCATGAATGCAAATTTTGTGAATGTGTTGGACCTTGCCCCCATCCTCTTCCAATTATAAGCCTAATAGTTATTGGAACAGGCTGACTAAATGTAAAATACCATTTTGCAGCGTTATTAACTAATTGATCCATTGCTAGTAAAAAAAAATCTAATCTTTGATGACTTACAACTGACCTAATTTTTTCTAAAGAAAGACCAACTGAGATACCAGTCAAAGCATTTTCAGATGCTGGCACATCAAAAACTCTATCCTTTCCAAATTTTTTTTCTAGATTAATTGTGGTTGAAAATATACCTTTAGGATCTGTAGTCCCTAAACCAAAACAGAGCAAATTCTTATCCTTTTTCATTGAAAAATGCAGTGCCTCATTTATTGCATTGCTCATTGTAATTAATTTAGTTTTTTTTTGCATAAATATCTCTTGTTGTAATTTTATAAGATGGGTATTTACTTTTTCTGGCAAATTTAAACGCTTCATTCACTTCGTTAATAATTTTTTGCTTTTCATTTTTCATATTTAAAAAAATCATTTTTTTTTTCTTAATCTTTTTTTCTAAAGATATAAGTGGATCTTTCTCTAACCAATATTTTAAATCATTTTTAGGTCTATAATTTAAATTATCATCAAAATTAGGGCCACAATGCTCACGGTGTCTATAAGTATAAAATTCCCCAAAAATTGGTCCCTTTCCTGATCTTATTTTTTTTACTGCAGCAGAAATTTTTTCATAAATTTTAAAGGGATCATTTCCGTCAGTTGAAAACACTGGACACCCTAATCCCTTGACCATTTTATGTATTTTCCTATCTTTTGGTTGTCTGTATTTCAATGGAGTGTACACAGAATAAAAATTGTTTTCGCATATAAAAAATACTGGTAATTTTTTTAAAATTGCAAAATTGATAGACTCATAAAATGCGCCTTCTTCTATTGCTCCATCTCCAAAATAAATTATTACAATATCTTTTTTCTTTTTTAATTTTTTTGCCAGAGCAATTCCTACACCTATAGGTATACTATTTGCTACAATAGCAGTAGACCCAGCAAAACCAACAGATCTATCAATTAAATGCATTGAACCACCTCTTCCCTTTGCGCAACCATTTTCTTTACCAAAAATTTCACATAACATTTTTTTTAAATCACCACCTTTTGCTAAATAGTGAGCATGCGCTCTGTGACCACTTACTGCTAGATCTGTTTTTTGTATAAATTGATCTAAAACGGAGGGAACTGCTTCTTGACCAATAGATAAATGAGTTGGGCATCTCATTTCACCTTTGTAATACTCTTTAGCAATTTTTTCCTCGACATATCTTATTCTAAAGATATTTTTCCAAATACTTATAAGAGAATTTTTTTTCATTATTTAAGAATAAAAATTATTTACTAACTTTGAAATATAAATTATTTCCTTTTTTTTTAAAAATTGATTTATTGGTAAGGTTAAAATTTCTTTTGATTGTTTTTCAGTTTCTGGAAAATCACCTTTTGTATAATTTAAATATTTTGAAGCTTTCTGTAAATGAATAGGAACAGGATAGTGTATAGCTGTATCTACACCATTTTTTTTCAAATATTTTTTAAGACGGTCCCTATCATCTACTTGAATTACAAATGTATGATAAGTATTAAATTCCTCTTTTAGCTCTAATGGAAAATACACTTTATTTAAATTTAAATTATCTAAATACAAATTAACATTTTCCCTTCTTATATTTATAATTTTATCAAGACTCCTTAACCTAAAATTTAAGATTGCCGCTTGCAAGTTGTCCATTCTAGATACGTAACCAAAATTTTTAATATTATCTCTACTTTCATCCATCCCATGTGTTCTTAAATTTTTAATTTTATTGTATAAATTTCTATTATTTGTTGTCAGATATCCTGCATCGCCCATCGCGTTTAAGTTCTTAAGTGGATGAGCTGAAAAACACCCTACATCACCCCAAGATCCTGACATCTTTCCTTTATATTTTGACAAAATTGATTGAGCACAATCTTCAACAACAGGTATTTTATATTTTTCTGATATAGAAATAATTTTATCCATAGCACACATTCTTCCCGTAAGATGAACTGGCATAATTGCTTTGGTTCTTTCAGTAATTTTATCTTCTATCTTAGTCTCGTCTATATTTTGATTTTTTTTAACATCAACAAATACTGGCCTTGCTCCTAAATGAACAATTACAGAAGTCGAAGCAATAAAAGAATTTGGTGGGGTAATAACTTCATCACCTTTTCGAACACCCAATAAATGAAGAGCTAATGTAAGTGCATCTGTTCCACTATTCAAGGAGATACAATACTTTGTATTACAAATTTTTGAAATTTTTTTTTCAAATTTTTCAATTTCTGAGCCTCCAACCCAATTACCAGACTCTAGTGTTTGATCAATTATTTTTAATATTTTTCTTTTTTCAGATTTATATTGTTTTTTAATATTTACGTATGGAATTCTCATTTTTTGGAATAAAATTCCTTAACCGTGCTAATTACATAGTTCATTTCTTTTTTTGAAAGATGTTGATCACATGGAAAGCTAATGATCGACTTACTATGTCTATCAGAAACTGGAAAATCTCCCAATTTATGATTTAAAAATTTCATTGCAGGTTGCCTATACATTGGAATTGGATAATGAATTTTTGCCTCAATACCTTTGTTTAAACAATACTTAAGTAATTCGTCTCTTCGTTTAGCAAACACAATATATAAGTGGTAAACTATCTTGTAATTTTTCAATCTTTTGGGTATGGAAATTTCTTTAATTTGACTCAAACCATTGTCATAGTAATTTGCATTTTTAATTCTTTGATTAGCAATTTTTTTAGCACTTGGTATCAACCAATTACCAACCACTGCTTGTAACGTGTCTAATCTCGAATTATAGCCAGTTATTTTAACATTATCTCTATCCACTAATCCATGATTTCTTAGAAGTTTTAAGTGTTCATAATATTTTTTATTACTAGTAACAATCACTCCACCGTCTGACCAAACATTAATGTTTTTCAAAGGGTGTAGAGAGAATGCGCCAAAGTCACTCCAGGTACCAGAATTTTTTTTATTTATAGATGCTAAAATTGACTGACAAGCGTCTTCTACAATAGGAATATTGTACCTTTTGGAAATCTTATTCAACTCAATCATATCTGTCATGTAACCTGTAAAATGTACAGGAACTATAGCTTTTGTTTTTTTTGTTATTTTCTCTTCTACTAAGCTTACATTCATACAAAAGGTATTGTCACAATCTACAAAAACTGGTTTTGCACCAAGTTCACAAATTGCACCAACAGTTGCAACAAAAGTATTTGCTGCTGTGATTACTTCATCTCCAGGTTTAATTCCAATTACTTTTAAGCTAAGTTTTATAGCATCTGTTCCTGAATTTACTCCTACAGCATATTTTGTACCAATTAATTTCGCAAATTTTTTTTCAAATTTAAGCAATTCCTTACCCAGAGTAAAATCACCTGTCTTGACAAAATTCTTCAGATTTCTCCATAAATCCTCACAACCAGAGAATTGTTGATTTAAATATGAATATCTTACTTTCAATTTATTTTAAATTTATACTATTCATTCTTTTGATATTGAAAAATAATTCATTCTCAAAAGTATTTGTTAAAATATTTTTCTCAAAAGCATCTTTTAAATCAGAAACTGCATTTTGAACAGTGTAT
>CACJFA010000028.1 GCA_902592545.1 uncultured Pelagibacteraceae bacterium
TTTGATTACATAATTATAGGCGGAGGTTGCGCAGGCCTTTCATTAGCATATGAGCTGGAAGTTTATGAAAAATTAAAACATAAAACCTTAGCAATAATTGAACCAAGAGAAGATTATAAAAGAGATAAAACCTGGTCATTTTGGAAAGTTTTTTCACACAACTTCGATGACTGTGTAAAAAAAAGTTGGAATAATTTTACAATAAATACACCCAATAATACGAAATATGTAGATTGCGAAACTACACCATATCAAACAATTGATAGCGGTATGTTCTACGAAAAAATACTTTCAAAACTCAAATTAAATAAAAATATTCAGTTTTTTAAAAGTATTGATGAAATAGATAAATCAAATTCAATTGTATTTAATAGTGTACCTAATTTTGAGAATAAACAGAGTGAGTTGTGGCAACACTTTTGTGGAGTTGAAATAGAAACAGATAAAGACTTCTTTGATGAAGAAATATTCAATTTGATGGACTTTGCTTGTGATCAAAGAAATAAAGTTCATTTTTTTTATACGCTACCATTTTCAAAAAGAAACGCCTTAGTTGAAACTACTTGGATATCTGAACTAAATAATGAAAAACTGAAAGATTATGATGAACAAATTGATAATTATTTAAGTAAACACCTAAATATTAGAAACTGTAAAATTAATTTCAAAGAAACTGGAGCAATCCCACTTTTTAGACAAAAAAATGTAAATAAATTAGATGAAATTTATATAGGCTCAGCAGGAGGAATGACTAGATTAAGTACGGGCTATACTTTCCTAAATATTCAAGAACAAAGCAGATATATAAGAGAAAACATAGAAAATATAAAAAATGTAAATCTATTTAAAATTAATTCAAAATATGATTTTTTAGATAAAATCTTATTGAGGGTTCTTAAAAACAATTCCAATGAAATGGGAAATATATTTTTCAAAGTTTTTAATTCAAAACCTAAAACAGCTATCAATTTTTTATCAAATAAAAGCAGTTTTTTTGAAGATTTAGAAGTAATTCTAAAAATGCCAAAGTGGAAATTTTTAAAAGAATTAATTTAAGATGATCAATAAAATAAAAAAAATAAATCTAAATCATTCATTTATTTTTTTCTTTGCTGTAAACCTTTTTTGTATTTTACTATTTAAGTTTAATAATTTAAATATTTCATCAATTTTGTGTTTACTTTTAATTTTAATTATAGGTGTTTCTCATGGGTCTTTAGATCATATAAAAGGAAAAAAACTGTTAAGATTATTTAATATAAAATCAACTTATATATTCTATATCACGTATATTTTAATTGCAGCAATAGTAATACTAACTTGGATAATATTGCCATCAATAACTTTAATTGTTTTTTTAATGATCGCCTCCTATCACTTTGGAAAAGAGGATACACAATTTTTGATTAACGAAAAATCTTATTTCACTCAAATACTTTATTTTTTTAAGGGATTTTTAATTATACTTTCTCCTTTATATTTTCATTTTCAGGAAACAATAGCGATTTTTAAATTATTATTAATTGATAATGAGGCATTTTATTCAAGTTTAAATTTTATTGAGACAAATAATGTAATTCAAATAGGAATATTCTGTAGCACCCTATCTAGTATTTTTCTTTTCCTAAAGAATTTTGAAATCAAAAAATTTGTAGTTTTTTTAGATTATTTTTCAATTTTAATTTTAAATTACTATTTATCTCCACTAATAGCTTTTACAGTTTATTTCTGTTTTTTACACTCGATTAGACATTCAATTTCACTAGCTATTGATCTTGATCCAAATAGTTTAGTTAATGGATTTAGATTATTTTTTAAAAAAGCTTTACCATTAACAATTTTGACAGCTATTTTTTCTTTTATTGCTCTATATCTGCTAGAAAATTCATACAATTTGGATAGTGCAATTTTAAAAATAATATTTATAGGTTTGGCGTCTTTAACCTTTCCACATATATTGCTGGAATATTTTTTAGAAAAAAATGAAAAATAAAGAATTAAAAATATTATTATCTGCACCCCGTGGATTTTGCGCTGGGGTAGAAAGAGCAATTGAAATAGTTGAAAAATCTATACAAAAATTTGGAGCTCCAGTTTATGTGCGTCATGAAATAGTCCATAACAAGTATGTTGTAGATGATTTAAAAAATAAAGGGGCAATATTTGTCGAAGAGCTGGAGGAGATAAAAGATAAATCAAGACCAGTAATTTTTTCAGCACATGGTGTTCCAAAAAAAATACCTGAAGATGCAAAAAATTATAAAATGACTTATGTGGATGCCACATGTCCACTTGTTTCTAAGGTTCATAGAGAAGCAGAAAATCTAAATAAAGCTGGTTACCATATAATTTTAATTGGTCACGAAAATCATCCTGAAGTAATTGGGACTATGGGTCAATTAAAAGAAGGTTCTATAGATCTAATCCAAAATGAAAAAGAGGCTACAAACTATAAAAATAAACTAGACAAAAAATTAGCATATATTACTCAGACTACTTTGTCAGTTGATGATACGAAAGAAATAATCGAAATTTTGAAAAATAATTTTCCTAATATAAGAGAGCCAATGAGAGAGGATATTTGTTATGCAACTACTAACCGTCAAATGGCAGTAAAAAATATTGCAAAAAATTGTGATATGTTTTTTGTTATTGGAAGTAGAAACTCTTCAAATTCTGTTAGGCTTGTTGAGGTGGCAAAGAAATCAGGCTGTGAAAATTCACAACTTATTCACTCGGAAAGCTCAATACCATTTGACCAAATAGAAAATTGCAATACTATAGGTATATCTTCAGGAGCATCTGCACCAGAAATATTAGTTGAAAATTTTCTTAATGATTTAAAAAATAAATTTTCTATAAGTATCGATGAAGTTGAAATAATTAAAGAAGATGTAGTATTTAAAGTTCCCAAAAAATTAAATTAAAAATGGCTGTCTATACAAAAATAAATCAAAAGGAAATTAATATTATTAATGAAAATTTTAATATTGATAAAATAAAAAGTTTTAAAGGTATCAAGCAAGGAATAGAAAACACAAACTATTTACTGAAATCAAAAAAGAAAAAATATATATTAACTATTTTTGAAAAAAGAGTTTTACAAAAAGAAATACCTTTTTTTATGAAATTAATGGATAATTTAAACACTTCAAAAATAAATTGTCCTAAGCCCCTGAAAACTAGAAATAATAAATATCTTATTAAATTAAAAAATAAAACTGCATGCATTGTATCATTCTTAGAGGGTAAAGATAAAAAGATATTAAATATAAATGATTGTTATGCAATTGGTAAAACAATTGCTCAAATGCATGTGGTCACAAATAAAATGAAGCTTAACAGAAAAAATTCGATGGGTATTAGTAATTTAAAACCTTTGTTGGAGAGTATCAAATTTAAGTCAAAAAAGTTTTCAAATTTAAAATTGTTCTTAAACAATAACCTAAAAGATATTAATAAAAATTGGCCTAGACAATTACCAAAAGGTATTATTCATGGTGACTTGTTTATAGATAATATATTCTTCAAAAAAAATAAACTTTCAGGAATTATTGATTTCTATTTTGCTGCTAATGATTATTTTATGTATGAAATTGCTATATGCATCAATGCTCTTTGTTTTGATCATAAAAAGAGAAAATTCCATTTAAATAATAAAAAAGTTAAAAATTTAATCAAAGGGTATGAAAGCGTTAAAAAAATTTCAATGAAAGAAAAAAAATCTATAAATATTTTGTGTAGAGGTGCAGCATTAAGATATTTATTAACAAGATTGTATGACTACACAAATACACCAAAAACAGCATTGATTAAAATTAAAGACCCTAATGAATATTATCAAAAATTACTTTCTCACAATAATTTAAGTTCATTTAAAGATTATTTAAATTAATGATTACAATTTATACAGACGGTTCTTGTTTAACAAATCCAGGTAATGGTGGATGGGCTGCAATTATAAATGATGGAAATGAAATAAAAAAAATTAGTGGTAACGAAAAAAATACAACAAATAATAGAATGGAGTTGTTAGCCCCAATTAATGCACTGAAGGATATGAAACCTGGTGTTGAAATTAAAATATATACTGACTCTCAATATGTAAAAAATGGAATAACTCAATGGATTAATACTTGGTTAGCTAATAATTGGAAAACCTCAAAAAAAGAAGATGTTAAAAATAAAGATTTATGGATCGATCTATATAATTTAAATAAATCGCTTAATATTCAATGGAATTGGGTTAAAGCGCATGATGGAAACCCTTTAAATGAAGAGGTGGACTTACTAGCTAAAAAAGCAGCAAATTTAGATTAATTTTAAAAAATTTTGGGCTGCTGAAATTTCACAAGTGGCAGTATCTTCTTCTGCTTGTATTTTCTTTACAACATTGTCTTCAATTAACATTGTATATCTTGCTGACCTCATTCCCTGACCTCGATCGTGTCTATCTATTTCTGCTCCAATTGATTTAGTAAATTCACAATATGGGTCTGCAGCCATAAATATTTTATCTTCAACTTTTTGACTATCACCCCATGCTTTCATCACATTTGGATCATTAACGGAGACACAAATAATTTTTGTAATCCCTTTGTTCTTTGCTTCCTCATAATTATTAACATACCCTGGCAGATGTTTTGCAGAACAAACTTTTGTAAATGCTCCAGGAACACCAATCACAATTGTTTTATGATTTTTAAAAACTTCTGCTGAAGTTATTTTTTTTGCTGCTCCACTTGAGTCTAAATAATAAAATTCTGAATTTGTAAGTTGTTCCCCTTCTTTTATTTTCATTTTGTTTTACCTGTAATGTAGTTTTTTATTTTTTCTAAATTATTTTCAACTATATCATAATGTTCTTTTTCATTCAAAATAAACTCGAGTTCTTTTGGTAAATCAGATTTTAAATTAATAGCTTTAGAAACTGCATCAGGAAATTTACAAGGATGTGCAGTTGCTAGTACAATATTATTTCCTTTTAAGTTATGTTTGTCGAAAGCACCATATCCAATAGCTGTGTGTGGGTCTAAAACTTCAGAATATTTTTCATACACCTTTTTAATAACCTCTAAAGTTTCATCCTCACTCATTCTAGCTGATAAAAAGTTTTCACTAATTTTATTTAATTTATCGTCATTTATTAAATACTGTCCCTTCTCTTTAATATTTTTCATATCTAGAGAAGTCTGTTGATCGTCTCCATTATTAAGATCAAATATAAGTCTTTCAAAATTACTAGCTATTTGTATGTCCATACTTGGAGAGATAGTTTCTGAAACCTTTTCTGCTTCATAATTACCTTTTGAGATTGCTCTATGCAAAATATCATTTTGATTAGTTGCAACAATCAACTTATCTATCGGCAAGCCCATTTTTTTGGCTAAATATCCTGCATACACATCTCCAAAATTTCCTGTTGGTACTGAAAAATTTGTTGGTTCACTTGCGTCTTCAACTGATAAATAACTATAAAAGTAATAAACACTTTGAGCAATAATCCTCGCCCAGTTAATAGAGTTTACACCTGACATTTTAATCTCACTTGAAAATTTCTTATCTGCAAACATGGATTTGACCAAGTTTTGACAATCATCAAAATTTCCCTTTATGGCTATGTTAAATACGTTTTCGTCTTTACCTGTTGTCATTAATTTTCTTTGAACTGGCGAAACACGATTATCTGGATGAAGCACAAAAATATTGACATTTTTTTTACCTCTAATTGCATCAATTGCTGCAGCACCAGTGTCTCCAGATGTAGCAACAACAATATTAATCTTCTGATTTTCATTATTTAGGTAATACTCATAAAAGTTACCTAAAAGTTGCATAGCAATATCTTTGAAAGCTAAAGTTGGACCATGAAACAGTTCTAACACTGTCCTGTCTCCAAGCTTTATGAAATCTACAACATTATCTTTTCTAAACGTAGAGTAAGATTTATCAATAATGTAACTCAATTCAGCTTGAGACATGAAATTACCAATAAATGGATAAATAATTTTTTTTGCTAATTCTGAATAACTAAGTTTTTTTAAATCTCTGATTTCATTTTCATCATATTTCACTACTGTTTCTGGAATAAATAAGCCTCCATCATCAGCAAGGCCTTTGATAAAAACGTCTTTAAATTCAAAGGTTTTTGATATGTCTCTTGTACTTACGTATCTCATTTAATAATTTTTTTTCCTAAAATATAAATATATTAAAAGAATTGAAATCGCCATAGAAAACCAAGTAATTGCATACTTCTTATGATTATTTGAAATTTTAGCAGTAATCACTCTTGGTTTTGGAATTTTATAATCACCGTTTAAATAAATGACATACTCTGAAAAATTTCTTCCAGTAAATTTTGAAATATCTTCTCTATTCAAAGTAAACCAATAATTATTCTGAATATCATTTTCTGGCTTAAATGAACTTGCTTTAGTTTGCAGCATAAGAGTACCGACTATTTGATTTTGATCAACTAAATTTATTTCAGGACGATCTTTTTTTTCAAAAGGTATCCATCCCCTATTTATTAAGTAATTTTCGTCACCAATTTTTATTGGATTAATTACTTCAAATCCAGGTTTCCCTCCATCATTTAAATTGTACAAGTAAATTTGATTATCAAAATCAATCTCTCCACTTGTTTTTATTCTAAGATAATTTTTTTTTTCAATGTTAGATAATTCTACGGGATCATTTTTTAAGGAATTTTCTATTTGCTCAATTAAATCTAATTTCCAATTTAATCTATAAATTTGCCAAAACCCAAGAGAGAGCAGAGTTAAAATAACAAAGTAAACAAAAACTGAAAATAGTAATTTATTCTTCAAGTATAAATATTAGCTTCCCCAAATATAAATTGCAGCAAATAAGAATAACCACACTACATCAACAAAATGCCAGTACCAAGCAGCTGCTTCAAATCCAAAATGATGATCTTTAGTAAAATGACCAAGTCTTCCTCTCCACAAACATACTGCTAAAAATATAGTTCCAATTATGACGTGAAAACCATGAAAACCTGTCGCCATATAAAATACAGCTCCATAAATATGGCCTGAATAAGTAAAAGTAGCATGATGATATTCATATGCTTGCAATAAAGTAAAAAAGAAACCAAGAATTACAGTTAGTGTTAATCCTTGTATAAATCCTTTTCTATCATCTTCTAATAAAGCGTGATGAGCCCAAGTAACAGTTGTTCCTGATAATAATAATACTAGAGTGTTTATTAAAGGAATGTCCCAAGGATCAAATGTTTCAATATCTTTTGGCGGCCATACGTTTCCAACAAATTCATTTGGAAATAAACTTATATCAAAGTAAGCCCAAAACCATGCAACAAAGAACATTACCTCTGAAGCAATAAATAAAGTCATCCCATATCTATGATGAATTTGGACAACTGGAGTATGATGACCTTGATGCTCAGCTTCAATAACTACATCTCTGAACCACATGTACGCACCATAAATTAATAAAGCTAAACCAAGATACATTCCCCAGGAAATACCGTTATGCATATAAAAAATTGCACCTATTGCTAATACTAAGCATGCAAACGATGTATAGATTGGCCAAGGGCTTGGATCAACTAAGTGGTAATCGTGTTTTTTTTCTGCTGACATTTTTCGTGATTATGATTGTTTATAGTAATCTGTCGAGAAAAAAGTGTACGACATGGTTACATCTTGTAAATTTTTTGTTGTTGGATCGTTTACAAGTTCAGGGTCTAAATAAAAAGTCATCACATAAGTAGCCTTCTCACCAGCCTTCAACTCTTGTTTTTCAAAGCAAAAACATCCTAATTTACTATAATATTTACCAAAACTTGCTGGTGAAACGTTAAAACTAGCAACACCATAAGTAGTTTCGTCTCCAATATTCTCAACTTCAAATTCTATTCTGTTAACCTGGCCAACCTTTACATCAATCACGTTCGATTTTGCCTTAAAATTCCATTCAAGATTATTCACATTTGTATCAAACCTCACGCTTACAACCTTATCTAAAACTATTTTTGGAGCTTCTTTAGATACCTGGGTTGTTCCACCAAAGCCTGTAACTCTACAGAACAGATCATACAAAGGCACTGCTGCAAAAGACAATCCCAACATAAGGACAAAAATCCCAGCCAAAAGTAAAGGGGTTAATGTTTTGCTTTTAATCATATCTGTCTATCAAATACTCCAACGTTGTATAAAGTAAAAACAAATAAAAATACCATAAACGCTAAAATTGCTATTGCAGTTATAATATTTTTTTTCTTTGTTTTCTTGTCAGGTGTTATCATAAAATTTTATCAATTAAAAAAAGAACAAAAATTAAAAATAGATACAAAATTGAATATCCAAAAATAGATTTTGCTTTTTTTGCATCAAATTTATTTTTTTTAAATTTATAAAGTTCGAAACATAAATAATTATAATAAATTGTCAAAATTAATGATGGGATTAAAAAAGTTATACCCACAAAACCAATAGCATAAGGTAAAACAATTACTGGTAACATTGTTAAAGAATAAACAAATATATTTAATTTTGTACTCTCAACACCATTTGTTAGTGGAAGCATTGGAATTTTCGCTTTTTTGTAATCATCTGATTTATACAAACTTAAAGCCCAAAAATGTGAAGGAGTCCAAAAGAATATAATTAAAAAGAATGTAATTGGCTCAAAAGTTAAAGAATTGGTAGCTATAGTCCAACCAATCACAGGGGGTAATGCTCCGGCAGCTCCTCCTATTACTATATTTTGTGGAGTTTTTCTTTTTAACCAAATTGTATAAACAAACACATAAAACAAAATAGTAAAAAGTAATAAACTAGCTGATATTCTGTTTGAATAATAATCAAGTGCAATTACAGAAAAAAATGAAAGAGAAATTCCAAATACTAGTGCTTGATTTCTATTTACCTTGCCAGTTGGAATTGGCCTCAAACAAGTTCTTGTCATAAGGGCATCTAAATCTGACTCGTACCACATATTTAAAGCCCCAGCTGCTCCTGCTCCAATTGAAACTAAAATTATTCCAATGATTGCATCTTTTGTTGGAATTATATTTGGAGCCATTAACAACCCAACCGCGCATGTAAAAATAACCAAAGACATTACTCTTGGTTTCATTAATTTAAATAATTCAGATAAATTAAAGGCGTCTTCTTGAGATAAGTTTCTATTTTTTAATTTAGACTTAATCATTAATTTAAAGTTAAAAAATCTTGTTTGCTATATTTAGCTAGTAGATTTTTCAACACCCTCTTCATCTTCAAACTTTGGTAATTCTTCAAAAGTATGAAAATTAGGTGGAGATGGTACAGTCCATTCTAAAGTTGTAGCACCTTCTCCCCATGGGTTTTGTGCTGCAGCCTTTTTCTTATAAAACGCATAAACCAGGTTTATAAAAAATACTACCAATCCAATTACAGAAATATAAGATCCAATTGAAGAAATGTAATTCCATCCAGCAAAAGCATCTGGATAGTCAGCATATCTTCTTGGCATTCCTGCAAGGCCTAAAAAGTGTTGTGGAAAGAAAACCAAGTTTACTCCAATAAACGTTAACCAGAAGTGTAATTGACCCATCCATTCTGAGTACTCGTAACCAGTCATTTTTCCAAACCAATAGTAAAATCCAGCGAAGATTGCAAATACAGCCCCTAAAGATAGTACATAATGAAAGTGAGCAACAACGTAGTAAGTATCATGCATTGCAGTATCAACTCCAGCATTCGCAAGGACT
>CACJFA010000029.1:0-5000 GCA_902592545.1 uncultured Pelagibacteraceae bacterium
AAAAAATGATTCCATCAAAAACAATTCAAGAGCTAATTGAAAAACATTCAGCTTTAGAAAAAGAACTTTCTTCAGGGGAAATAGATAAAAAAATGTTTGCAGAAAAATCTAAAGAGTATTCAGATATTAATGAAATTATAGATGTTGCAAAAAAACATATCTCTTTTGAGAATGATAAACAGGAATTAGAGAAAATTTTAAATGACCAAACATCAGATGATGAACTAAAAAAAATGGCTGAAACAGAATTAACTAATTTAAACATACAACATGAAATTGATGAAAAAAAATTAAAATTATTTTTATTACCAAAAGATGAAGCGGATAAAAAAAATGCGATTATTGAAATTAGAGCTGGAACTGGGGGTTTAGAGGCAAGTTTATTTGCTTCTGACTTATTTAAAATGTATGAAAAAGTTAGTCATAAAAAAAAATGGACTTTAGAATTAATATCAATTTCAAGAAGTGATGCTGGAGGTTTAAAAGAAGTTATAGCTTCTATTAAAGGAAGAAATATTTATTCTACATTAAAATATGAGAGTGGAGTACATAGAGTTCAAAGAGTTCCAGACACAGAAACCCAAGGAAGAGTTCATACATCGGCAGCAACGGTTGCTGTTTTGCCAGAAGCAGAAGAGGTAGATCTCAAGATAAATGATTCTGATTTGAGAATTGATGTTTTTAGAGCAGGAGGTCCGGGTGGACAATCTGTTAATACCACAGATAGTGCAGTTAGAATTACACATATACCAACAGGTTTGTCTGTATCTCAGCAAGATGAAAAATCACAACATAAAAATAAAGCAAAGGGTATGAAAATTTTGAGAGCTCGTCTTTATGAACTTGAAAGATCTAGAATAGATCAGGAAAGATCTAAAGACCGAAAGACAAAAATCGGTACAGGTGATAGATCAGAGAGAATAAGAACTTATAACTTCCCTCAAGGGAGAGTTACTGATCATAGAATAAATTTAACACTTCATAAATTAGGGGAATTTTTGGAAGGAGAAGCATTTGATGAAATGATTGAGTCCTTAACCTTACAAGCACAAAAAGAAAGCCTCAGTAACCTAAAATAAAATATGAATATTGACTTAGCAATAAACCATGGATCAAAAATTTTAAAAAATAAATTGATATCAAATTCAATATTAGACTCTGAAATTTTAATGGCAAAAGCAATTAACAAAGACAGAAGTTTCGTTCTGATAAATTCCAATAATCTACTAACTAAAAATGATTTAAATAGGTTTTATAACCTAATTCAGCAGAGAGCTTTAGGAAATCCAGTTGCATATTTAACTAACAAAAAATTTTTTTGGAACTCAGAGTTTTTTGTTTCAAATGATACTTTGATACCAAGACCAGACACAGAGTTAATTATTGAAAATGTATTAAAATTAACTAAACAAAAAAATAATATGAATATTTTAGATATAGGTGTTGGCTCTGGCTGTATCCTTCTTTCAATTTTGAAAGAGAGAGTAAATTTTTATGGTACTGGTATAGATATTAGCAATAAATGTCTGAATATAAGCAAATTAAACGCAATTAAACTAAAAGTTAGCTCTAAATTAAAATTATACAAAACAGATGTTGACAAATTTAATTTAGGTAAATATGATTTAATTGTTTCTAATCCTCCTTATATTAAAAGAAGTAAATTAAAATATTTGGATAAAGATGTTGCTGAGTTTGAGCCGAGACTAGCATTGGATGGTGGATTAGATGGTCTATCAGAAATCAGAAAAGTAATAAAAAAATCTTCTGAACTGATAAAAAAAAATGGCAAATTTATTTTAGAGATCGGTTTTGATCAAAAAAATAAAGTAATAAATTTATTGAAAAGAGAAGGTTTTTATATAAATAGTACTTCTAAGGATCTTGCCAGTAACGACAGGTGTATTGTTAGTACAAAAATATAATTAATTTAATAATGGTAACATTTAGAAATAATAACAATAACAATAGCAATAGAAGAAGTAATTTTAGAAGAAATAATAGAAGTTTTAAGTCGACAAGCGAAAATTCTAAATTTGGCTCTAATTTTTCCAATAGTGATAACTTTAAAAGAAAAGCTCCAGGAAGAAATAATCATAATGCGCCAAAATTAATTGAAAAATATAATGATTTAGCAAGAGAAGCTTTATCAAATGGTGATAAAATTTTATCTGAAAATTATCTGCAACATGCGGATCATTTTACAAGAATATTGAATGAGAGGGAAAGTTTTAAAAAAGAGAAATTTATAGAAAGTAAATCGGAAATCATTGAAGAAAATATAGATAATTCAGATAAGGATGTAGCAGAAGTTTCAAATGAGGAAACAAATGATCAAAAAATTGAAAAAACTCAGGTGGAAATAAATTAATTTAATCCAATAATATTTTCAGATTTAAGAACATCAAGTTTAATTTTCGCAGTTTCAAACTTTTTTCTTTCAATGCCCTTTAATATTTTTCCAGAAGGAAGTTTAAGTTTTTGAGAATTTACTTTTTTACCATTAACTATCACTTCGTAATGAAGGTGAGGACCAGTTGATTTACCAGTTGATCCAACATAACCAATTGTTTGACCTTGTTTAACTCTAACACCGTTTTTTATTCCGCGAGCAAATTTTGACATGTGTGCATATACAGTTTCATAAGTTGAGTTATGTCTTATTTTTACACAATTTCCACCTCCACCACACCATCCAGCTTTTTTCACTACACCATCGCCTGAAGCCATTATAGGCGTCCCCATAGGTGCAGCGAAATCTGTTCCTTTATGCATTTTATTAAATCCATCAATGGGATGTTTCCTCATTCCAAAAGGAGATGAAAGTCTTGCTCCATTGATAGGTGTTTTCATTAATGCCTTTTTAACACTTTTACCATTTTTATCATAATGCCCTTCACTTCCACTGTGATCAAAATAATATAGGCTATTATCTTGTCCGCTGAGTTTAAGATTAGCAAATAGTATTTCTCCAGTTTGAACAATTTCTTTTTTATCATTTAAAAAAACTTCATACATAATTTGAAACTTATCTTTTTTCCTTATATCTCTTTGAAAATCTACCTGAAATCCATAAATTCTTGCAAATTCAATAATTGTATTAGGAGGAATTTTTTGTGTGCTTGCAGCTTTATAAAGACTTTCAGAAATTGTATCCTCTTTATAAACAATTAATTTATCTAATTTGATTGACAAAATTTCTTCATTAAAAGAGTCATTTTCTAAATTTCTTTTTAAAATAATTTTCTGTTTATTAGAAACCTGAAAAGTGAATTCTGTTATTTTATTACTTGTCTTATCTAAACTAAATTGAATAATTTGTTTTGTATTTAATTTATTTAAATCTAAGTTTTTGCTAAGAGAATTTTTAATTTTAATAATTTCATTTTTTTCTATAGAATAGTCTTCAAATATTTTATCTAGTGTTTCACCAAATTTAATTTTATGTTTAACTTTTTTATATTTTGGCTCTAGATTTTCAACAATATGATTAAGAGTTTTTTTAAAATAAATATTATCTATAATTTCATAGTATGTATTTTGATTTAAATTTTTTTTATGATTAAAGTAATTCGCTGAAGTTGCAGTAATTAATATTAGTATAATTAAACCAAAAATTTCGAAGTTTTTTCTGAATTTTTTAATTATAATTTTTAACATTTGAATATTGAAAGTTCACAATTATTAGTTTAGTCAGTCATAAAAATCAAAAAAAAGCCTATAAAATAAAGAAAATTTACTTATATTTTTATTTATAAATGCTTGATTTCCTTATTTTTTAGCCTATAAGCACTGAACTTTCTCAATGAATATATTGTTTCTACAATAAATAAGTGAGGATTATTGAGCTTTTTTGCTCAATTAGCTATTTAAAAAGTTAAAAATTTAAGAAGAGAAGTGTGGACGGTTAAGGTTACCAAAATTTGTCGTACACACTTCAATCACATATAAATTTTATTCTTAGAATTTATATGGAAGCTAGTGTGCGCCGTTTTTAAACTTGAGAGTTTGATCATGGCTCAGAACGTACGCTGGCGGCACGCCTAACACATGCAAGTCGAACGAAGTAGCAATACTTAGTGGCAGACGGGTGAGTAACATGTAGGTATCTGCCCTTTGGCCTGGAATAACACGAGGAAACTTGTGCTAATACCGGATAAGTCTTTACGGAGAAAGCTTTATGCACCATTGGATGAGCCTGCACTTGATTAGTTTGTTGGTGGGGTAATGGCCTACCAAGACTGTGATCAATAGCTGATTTGAGAGGATGATCAGCCACATTGGGACTGAGACACGGCCCAAACTCCTACGGGAGGCAGCAGTGGGGAATCTTGCACAATGGAGGAAACTCTGATGCAGCGATGCCGCGTGAGTGAAGAAGGCCTTTGGGTTGTAAAGCTCTTTCGTCGGGGAAGAAAATGACTGTACCCGAATAAGAAGGTCCGGCTAACTTCGTGCCAGCAGCCGCGGTAATACGAAGGGACCTAGCGTAGTTCGGAATTACTGGGCTTAAAGAGTTCGTAGGTGGTTGAAAAAGTTGGTGGTGAAATCCCAGAGCTTAACTCTGGAACTGCCATCAAAACTTTTCAGCTAGAGTATGATAGAGGAAAGCAGAATTTCTAGTGTAGAGGTGAAATTCGTAGATATTAGAAAGAATACCAAATGCGAAGGCAGCTTTCTGGATCATTACTGACACTGAGGAACGAAAGCATGGGTAGCGAAGAGGATTAGATACCCTCGTAGTCCATGCCGTAAACGATGTGTGTTAGACGTTGGAAATTTATTTTCAGTGTCGCAGCGAAAGCAATAAACACACCGCCTGGGGAGTACGACCGCAAGGTTAAAACTCAAATGAATTGACGGGGACCCGCACAAGTAGTGGAGCATGTGGTTTAATTCGAAGATACGCGCAGAACCTTACCAACACTTGACATGTTCGTCGCGACTTTAAGAGATTAAAGTTTTCGGTTCGGCCGGACGAAACACAGGTGCTGCATGGC
>CACJFA010000030.1 GCA_902592545.1 uncultured Pelagibacteraceae bacterium
TTACAACTATTAAGTGTTAATGAAATTTAATAGAATCAACTAATTTGATTCTTGAGGTGATGGAGGGAGACTGAAGTCACCTCTTTTTTTTGCTTGTTATAATTTTAAGTATTCGTAAAAAAATTTAATCGAAACCACTAAAAGAAAAATTCCAAAAAACTTACTAATTTTATTCTTATCAATACTATGAACTGTTTTAGCTCCTATCCTAGCCATAAAAGTTGTAATCGGTATGAAAATTAAAAAAGCAGGGATATTTATAAAACCAATGCTTAGTGGAAGACTTGAGTTTAAATAATTTCCTGAAATTAAAAAACCTATTGCTCCAAATAAAGCAATTAAAAAACCTATAGCTGCTGCACTACCTATAGCTTTATTTATTGAATAACCAAAAAACTTAAGGATAGGAACATTCATTACAGCTCCTCCTATACCCATAGGAGCAGATATAAACCCAACAAGAAAACCAAGAATAACTTTCAGATGTAATTTCATATTAACAATTATGTTTTGTTGCTTTTCTTTTATTAAAAGTAAGTAAATTCCTAAAAATAAGATCATTATAGAAAAAAATAAAACTAAGGATTTAGTTTTCAAAGAGGCTGCAAAAGCTGTACCGACAATAACTCCCAGTACAACAAACAAACCATAGTTTTTTACAATATCAAAATCAACCGCTTTAAATTTATGATGTGTTAAAACTGAAACAGTAGATGTTGGTATTATAATTGCAAAGGAAGTTCCTACAGCAAGGTGCATAACATATTGAGGATCAATTTCTAAAGAACCAAAAATAAAATATAAAAAAGGAACAGTTATCAACCCTCCGCCAATACCAAATAATCCAGCAACAAAACCAACAGGTATCGCTGTTAAAACCATTAATAAAATAATATAACTGTATTCGTTTGTTAAAATTGAATTAAGCAGACAGGCCTTCTCTAGTATCTACATTATTGTATTTAATTTTATCCATTATGTGATCAATTTTTTTCACATCAGCATCTCTCACACACATATTTTCACTTAAATATCTTTTCCAATAACTTGCACCTGTTTGACCATGAAATAAACCAAGAGTATGTCTCATAATTTGATTTAATCTTGTTCCTTTTTTTAATTCTTCTTTAACATAAGGAATAAGTTGTTCAATTACATCTTGTCTGCTTGGAACATCGTAATTGTTAAATATTTCTTTTTCGATATCTGCCAATAAATAAGGAGTATGATATGCAGCTCTTCCTATCATTACACCATCTGTTTTTTCTAAATGAGGTTTTATTTCATCTACTGAAGTTATTCCTCCGTTTATTATTATCTCTTCATTAGGAAAATCCTTTTTTAATTTATACACATACTCATATTTTAAAGGTGGAATATTTAGATTTTGCTTAGGTGTAAATTTGCCTAACATTGCTTTTCTTGCATGAATGATAAAAGTTTTAACTCCAGTTGCTTTTAGGGTAGAAATAAAACTATGTAAATTTTCATAATCTTCTACATCATCGTAACCAATTCTTGTTTTTATAGTTACTGGCAATTTTGTAACTGATTGCATTTTACTTAAACAATCTGCTACCAAATTTGGTTCTTTCATCAAACAAGCACCAAATCTATTTTTTTCAACTTTTTTACTAGGACAACCTAAGTTTAGATTAATCTCATCATAGCCAAAATCTTCACCTACTTTGGTGGCTTCAGCTAAAAGTTTTGGAGAAGATCCTCCTAATTGCAGTGCTACAGGTTTCTCATTAATATTAAATTCCAATAACTTTTTTTTATCTCCTCTATTTATAGCTTCATCGACCACCATCTCAGTGTAAAGAAGAGTGTTTTTGGATATTAATCTTAGAAAAAATCTTTCATGACGATCTGTGCAATCCATCATAGGAGCAACTGATACTTTCCTATTCATAGTATAACTTTATATTATTTTTTTAAGAGTTTGAAGCTTCAGTGTCGTCTGAAGATACGTCTGCTTCTTGATTTTCTGATTCTGATACTTCATCTAAAGAAACTTCTCCTTGCTCATTCATAGTTTCTTCTCCTACTGAATTATCAACGTCTGCTGTAGCTGTTTCAGATAGCTCAGCTAAATCTTCTTTTGTTACTTGAATTTTTTCTGGAGTTTTTCTTGCTCTTTTAGATGGTAAAATTGGAGTACCACTTTTTGAAATTTCACCTTTATATAGATTTTCAAAATCATCACCTATTTCTTCATCATCCTCTGCACTATCATCAACTTGTTCAACATGTTTTCTAAGTTTGTAAACAGCGCTATCAGTCAAATCTGAAACTTTAATTTTTTCTTCTGCAATTTCTCTTAATGAAATAACAGTATTTTTATCGTTATCTCTATCAATTGTTGGTTCTATTCCTGCATTAAGTTGAGTAGCTCTTTCTTTAGCAACTAGTACTAACTCATAAGGGCTCTCTACTTTATCTATACAGTCTTCTACGGTAACTCTGGCCATGCGCAGTATCTACACAGTGAGTCTTAAAAAATCAAGGGCTATTTTTATAAATAATGTGGATTTAACTTATTTTTAACCAAATAAAGAAGGATAATTGAGCCAAAGATATAAGTTCCTGAAACAACAGCTATATGTTCAATTGAAAAACCAATATCAATCAAAAATCCAAATAAAGCTGTACCAAAAGCAGTCGCAAACACCATTAATGCAGTTGTTAAGGCTTTTATTGATCCAATATATTTAACACCATAAATCTCTGCCCATGTTGAAGAACCAAGAACATTTGCAAGGCCATTAGTTACTCCAAGTAAACCAAAAAATACAAAAGAGGATAATGGTGCATTAAAATAGTAAAGAACTACAGTTGAAAAAAAAAGTGGAACATTCATATAAATTAATAATTTTCTACTTGAAAATTTATCAATTAAAAAACCAGATATAAAAAGAGTAATCACCGATAAAATAGAGTAAGCCATAAATGATTGTGCAATTACATAAGGTCCCCACTCTTTAGAAGAGGATATAAAAGACTGATAAACAAAAGATCCTGTTGCAATCCATGGCATTGCTAACATCGTCATACAAATAATGTAAAATCTATAATCTTTTAAAACTTCTATTCTTTTCCATTGTTTAATTTCTTTATTATTTTCTTCAATTTTAGATTCCTCTCTAGTATCAAGCTTAACTTCTTTAACTAAAAGAAAAGTTGCAACAGGTAAAACAAGTATAACTAAAATAGATATTGAGACCCAAATATCTCTCCATTCTATAAAAGTTAATAAAAAAACAATTAAAACTGGCATTATAAATTCAGCTAGTGACAATCCTAACCAGCCTGTACTTAAAGCCCTACCTCTATTTTTTTCAAAAAAACGAGATATGGTTGTTGTTGCTGTATGACTTGATAAACCTTGTCCAGCTAATCGCATTAAAAAAATTCCTACAAATAAAAAAATAACAGATGAAATTTTTGAAAATATAAAACAGGAAGCTGATAAAAAAATTATTACATAAGATGCAAATTTTAATATGTTTACATCATCAATTTTTTTTCCAATCCAAACTAAAACAATACTACTTAGTAAAGTGGCTGATGCATAAATTGAGCCAAATTGTCCATGTGAAATTGATAAGGCGTCTCTAATACTAGAATTAAATAGGCCAAGAAAAAAACTCTGTCCAAAACTTGAAAAAAATGTAAAAATAAATCCAAATACAATTACTTTTAAACTTAAACTTTTAAACATAGAAAAAAAATATGACTTGTAATGTTGCTTTCATAGGTCTTGGGGTTATGGGCTACCCAATGGCTGGATATATATCAAAAGCCGGACACAATGTAACTGTTTTTAATAGAACTAAATCTAAAGCTGAAAAATGGATTGGTGAATATAAAGGTAAAATGGCCAATACACCTGCGGATGCTGCAGATGGTGCTGATTTCATTTTTACATGTGTTGGTAATGATGATGATTTAAGAGAAGTGGCAACCGGAGAAAATGGATTATTTAACAAAGCAAAAGCTGGGTCTATTTTTATTGATAACTCGACTGTATCTGCAGAAGTATCAAGAGAATTAAATAAAAAAGCAAATGATAAAGGGTTTAGTTTTTTAGACGCTCCTATTTCAGGAGGACAAGCTGGCGCTGAAGGTGGAATACTAACAGTAATGGTTGGTGGTGATGAAGAAGTGTTTAAAAAGGCTGAGCCTGTAATTGATTGTTATAGTAAAAAAGTAAAATTAATTGGTCCTTGTGGAAGTGGTCAGTTAACAAAGATGATGAACCAAATGTGTATTGCTGGAACAGTCCAAGGTTTATCTGAAGCAATCAATTTTGGAATTAACGCTGGCTTAGATATGGATAAAGTTATGGAAACTATATCTAAAGGTGCAGCTCAATCTTGGCAGATGGAAAATAGATACCGAACTATGACTGATGATAAGTTTGATTATGGTTTTGCTATTGATTGGATGAGAAAAGATTTAAAAATTGCAATTGAGGAAGCAAAAAAAAATGGTTCACCTGTGCCTATAACAGAAATTATTGATGGCTATTATGCTGAAGTTCAAGAAATGGGCGGCAATCGTTGGGATAGCTCAGGTTTGATTGCTCGATTAAAAAAGAAAAAATAATATTTGTGACGGATACAGTTCCTTATTACGAGGACTTTACTGAGATCAAAAAGAAAATTTGGTCGATGTTAGATAATGCTGTGAAAGATAGAAGTTCTCCATTTAGAATACCTGTATTTATTTGTGGAGATCAATCTGATTTAGATGGAAGAATTGTAGTTTTAAGAAAATCAGACCAATCAAATAATTTAGTACAATATCATAGTGACATTCGATCAGATAAAATTCAAAAATTGAAATTAAATAAAAATGCTGCAATGTTGTTTTATGATAAAGATGAAAAAATACAGGTTAGATTAAAAGTTGAATGTACGGTTAATCACAATAATGACGTAACAAAAGAATCTTGGTCTAAAACACAGCATATAAGTAGAAAATGTTATTTAGTTGATAATGGACCTGGAACTGAATCAGATCTACCAACCTCTGGACTTAAACCAGAATTAGATAATTTTGATTATACAAAAGAACAAAGTGAAGAAGGTTATAAAAATTTTACTGTTATTCAGTGTAAAATTAAATCCATAGAATGGCTTTATTTAGCAGCTAAAGGCCACCGAAGAGCAAAGTTTAATCTAGAAAATAATAAAGATTCTTGGTTAGTTCCATAGATGGTTACTGGATATATATTTACAGCATTTCTTATAATTTTAGGATTAGCTGTAATGAGATTTGGGAGTATTCATTTTAAAAAATTTAAAGAGGGTAAAACCAAAATTAAAGAAATTGAAGCTCAAAAGAGAAGAGATGAAAAAGAAAAAGAAAGACAAGAAAAAATAAGATTAAAAGAAATTGAAAGGAAAAATAGACTTGAGGACGAACAAAGATTAAGAGAGGCAGCTAGGAAGCTTAAATATGAACAAGAAAAACTTAAAGAAATGGAAGAAAGATTAAGAGATCTAGAAACTGAAAGACAGCAAGAAATTCAAAGACAAATTTTAAAAGAAGAAGCTGAGCAAAGAGCCAAGGAAGAGGAATTAAGAAATAAAGAAAAAGAACTTAAAGAAGCTGAACGTGAAAGAATAAATAAAGAAAATGAAAGGCGTCAAAGAGAAAGAGAATTGAAAATAGAGGAGGAAAGACAAAAAAGAATTCAAGAAGAAAATGAAAGGATCAGATTAGCTGAACAAGCTCAAAAAGAGAGAATTGAAGAAGAAAATAGGCGAATGAAAGAATGGGAGAAAAAATTTGATGAAGAACAACGACTAAAAGAGGAGGAATTAGTTAGAAAGTTTTATAGCGATGAAACTCCTGAACAAGAAAACAATCAGGATAGCAATAATTTAGAAAATAAAAATGATGAAGATAATTTAAAAAATTAAATTTTCTGATCATATTCACCGACCTTACCTGTTTTTTGTAACAAATCGTCAATAAAATCAAAGATTTTTTTCTTTCTTTCATCTGATGTTGGGCTTTCAGTAACAATAACTAAAGATGGTTTGTTTGAAGATGCCCTTATAAGCCCCCAAGAACCATCTTTGAATGAAAACCTAACTCCATTAACAGTTAAAATATCATTAATAACTTGGCCATCTATTTCAGTTTTTTTTTCTTTTAAATTTTTAATTTGCTTAACTAACTCCTCAACAACAAAATATTTTTCTTCATCCTTACAGAATGGTGCCATTGTTGGTGTTTGAAATGTGCCGGGTAATTCATTAATAATATCACTCATTTTTTTATTTTGATTATCTAATAAGTGACATACTTGAATTGCTGAATTGATACCATCATCATATCCAAAACCTAATGGCTGATTAAAGAAAAAATGTCCACTTTTTTCAAAACCTGCTAATGCTTTTTCAGTGTTCACTTTTCTTTTAATATGAGAATGACCTGTTTTCCAATAAATTGTTTCACAATTGTTATCTATTAAGATTTTGTCTTTTGTAAATAAACCCGTTGATTTTACATCAACTACAAACTTTGAATTTTTATGTTTGTTTGATAAATTTCTAGCTATTAGAAGACCTATTTTATCTGAAAATATTTCATTACCTTTATCGTCAATAACTCCAACCCTATCTCCATCACCATCAAATCCAAAACCTATATCAGCATTATTTTCTTTAACTACTTTTGCTATCTCATGAAGCATTTCTAAATCTTCAGGATTTGGATTGTATTTAGGAAAATTCCAATCCAGGTTACAGTCTAACTCTATTACCTCACATCCAATACCTCTTAGAATGTCTGGGGCAAAAACACCTGCTGTTCCATTTCCACAAGCAACAACAGCTTTAATTGTTTTCTTAATTTTGTTTTTACTAATTAGGTTTTCTTTATAAATTTTATCAAATTCTTTTATTTGTTTTTCACTACCTTCGCCTTTTGTGAACTTTTCATTTAAGGTAATTTCTTTTAATTCTTTCATTTCTTCAGGTGCATGAGTTAGTCCTTTTTTGATTCCCATTTTCACACCAGTCCAACCATTTTCATTATGACTAGCTGTAACCATAGCGACTGCATCTGTATCTAAATTAAATTGTGCAAAATAAACCATTGGTGATAACGACAGGCCAATATCTTCTATATTGCATCCTGTAGATAATAATCCTTTTTTAAGAGCTGTTTTTATTTCTTCACTATAAGAACGATAATCATGCCCAACTACGATTCTGGGATTATCTTTTTTAGTATGTATTTTTATCTGCGTTCCAAGCCCTTTTCCAAGATTCTCTATTCCAGCTTGATTTATATCTTTCTCATACAACCATCGGGCGTCATATTCTCTAAAACCATAGGGATCTATTTTTATATTTTGGTTCATTAGTTATTTAATTACTATTTATTATGTTAATTTCTTGAAAAATTTTTTATTTTTTTATTGATTATCATATTGTCGCGTTCTATAAATGTTCCGTTGATTAAACGTTTATTTAGTATAATTAATATAAGCGCCTACAACATATAGTTGTTTTCGCCTAAATAACAAAATATATTAAAACTATGAATAAGATTCTCTCCCAAGCCCTCAAAAAAGCTGTCTCTGAATATAGCCCAGAAGTTAAAGAGGTTTCTAAGATAAATAAGCCCGATCTTTTTTCATTAAATAATGAAACAGAATTATTTCAAAATGACAAAGGTATCATAATTAAAATTGATCGTTCAAAAGATGCAAACCTTACAGACTTTGGTAAAGCAACTTTAAAAGACAGATACTTAGGTGTAAACGAATCTTATCAAGATTTATTTGCAAGAGTAGCAAGCACTTATGCAGATGATAATTTGCATGCTCAAAGAATTTATAATTACATAAGCAATCTATGGTTTATGCCAGCAACACCAGTTTTATCAAATGGTGGTACAAAAAGAGGACTACCTATTTCATGTTTTTTAAATGAAGCATCTGATAGCTTAGGAGGTATTCTTGATTTATGGAGTGAGAATGTTTGGTTAGCAGCAAAGGGTGGAGGAATTGGAAGTTATTGGGGTAACTTAAGATCTATAGGTGAAAAAATAGGTAGAGTTGGAAAAACTTCTGGAATAATTCCTTTCATAAAAGTTATGGATTCTTTAACAATGGCTATCAGTCAAGGATCATTAAGAAGAGGTTCTGCTGCATGTTATCTTCCAATAGATCATCCTGAGATAGAAGAGTTTATTGAAATGAGAAGACCCACAGGCGGAGACCCAAATAGAAAAGCACTAAAC
This sequence comes from uncultured Pelagibacteraceae bacterium, assembly GCA_902592545.1. Taxonomy (GTDB): domain Bacteria; phylum Pseudomonadota; class Alphaproteobacteria; order Pelagibacterales; family Pelagibacteraceae; genus Pelagibacter. The sequence goes on from CACJFA010000030.1 coordinate 8,269, forward strand.
TTACATCATGGTGTTTTAGTTTCAGATGCATTTATGAGAGCAGTTGAAACTGATGAGCAATGGGCATTAAAAAGTCCTGCTGATGGAACTATACAGCAAACTATTTCGGCAAGAAATTTATGGATTAGATTGTTAACTGCAAGAATAGAAACTGGTGAACCGTATATTATTTATATTGATACTGTTAACAGACAAATTCCTCAGCATCATAAATTAGCAAATCTTACAGTTAAAACTTCTAACTTATGTAGTGAGATAACTTTACCTACAGGAATTGATAAGGATGGAAGGGATAGAACAGCAGTTTGTTGTTTATCTTCTTTAAATTTAGAGAAGTATGATGAATGGAAAGATGATCCAGACATGATTAATGATGTGATGAGATTTTTAGATAATGTCTTATCAGATTTTATTAATAAAGCACCTGATCAGTTTAAAGATGCAAAATATTCAGCAGAAAGAGAAAGAAGTGTTGGTTTAGGTGTAATGGGCTTTCACTCATTCTTACAAAAAAATAGAATTCCACTTGAGTCAGTGATGGCGAAATCATGGAATAAAAAAATATTTAAAAATATTGATGAAAAAGTAAATCAAGCATCTAAAGATTTGGCTGAAGAAAGAGGGGCTTGTCCAGATGCAGCTGAGTATGGCTATAAGGAAAGATTTTCAAACAAAACAGCAATAGCTCCAACA
>CACJFA010000031.1 GCA_902592545.1 uncultured Pelagibacteraceae bacterium
TCCTGTCAATCCTAGAGCTGAGGGTCAAAAAATTTTAGGAGAAGAGGTTTTTGCTAAAATATCTGATATTAATGATCAGGTTGATATTGTAGATGTTTTTAGACCATCAAAAGAAGTTTATGCTATCGCAGAAGATGCAGTTAAAATTGGTGCTAAAGTTTTATGGTTACAGCTCGGTATACGAGACGAAAAGGCAAAAGAATTGATGGAAAAAAATGATATTAAGTATATTGAAAACAAATGTACTAAAATGGAATATCAAAAATACTTTTTAAAAGTTAGACAAGCTTTTCCAGTTTTAAGTGACTAATGAGTAAAATAATTAAATTTTTAGACAGCACATTTTTAGATTTGGGTCGTCAATTTAAATGGACTTATCTACCTCCTTTAATGGTTTATATGGCTGCGGGTATTTCTGGTTTAACAGGTATTGTTGGTACATTTTTTGTTAAAGATTATTTAAATTTATCAGCAGCATTTTTAGCAGGCCTAGGTTTTTGGGCTGGAATTCCTTGGGCATTAAAAATGCCATTAGGACATTTAGTAGATCTAATCTGGGAGAGAAAAAATTACATGGTCTATTTTGGAGCTTCATTGATAGCTCTTAGTTTACTAATTATGTATGGATTGATTATTCACACTGAAGATATGGCCCAGATATTTTCGGTAGAAACATGGTTTGTGATAAGTGTAATTTTAGCTCCAGTTGGTTATGTGGTTCAGGACGTTGTAGCCGATGCTATGACAGTTGAGGCAGTTCCTTTGGTTGATGAAACAGGAAATGATTATTCTAAAGATCAAATAAAAATAATGCATACAACAATGCAGACACTTGGAAGGTTTGCAATTATTGGCGGTACAGTACTTGTTGCATTAGTTAATGTAATATTGTTTAGAGATGTGGAAAGCCTTGAGCAGGCCGATAAGATAAATTTATATGGAACTATCTACATTTATGCTCTTGTAATACCTTTAGTTTCTATACTAGGTGTAATTTTAGCAAATTATTTAAGACATAAAAAAATACAAACTTTAAAATCTAAAGGTCTAGAATTTAAAGATGAAAGAGGTAACGAAAAAACAAAAATAAACTGGTGGATATTAGTAGGAAGTTTAGTTTTTGTTATTTTCACATTGTCTATTGGTTCCTTTAAGGTTCCGTTTGCACAAGAAATTGTGTTTATTGGCTCAGTTATAATCATTTTGTTTTTAATGTTTAAACTTATTAAGGAATTACCTCAGGAACTACGATTAACAATTGTAGGTACAGCGGTAATTATATTTGTATTTAGAGCTATGCCAGGTCCTGGCCCTGGTTTAACTTGGTTTGAAATTGATGAGCTTGGATTTAATGAACAGTTTTTTTCTGTTCTATCATTATTGGCATCAATTTTAACATTAGCAGGAATTGTATTGTTAAGACCTTTTATGGCAAATAATTCAATTGCTAAAATAATTGTAGTTCTAAGTATTGCGGGTGCGATTTTGTTTTTACCAAGTGTTGGAATGTTTTATGGTTTTCATAACTGGACAGCCTCGTTAACAGGTGGAGTTGTTGATGCTAAGTTTATTGCATTAATTAATACTGCGTTGGAGTCTCCGCTTGGCCAAGTATCAATGATACCTCTATTAGCTTGGATAGCAAAAAATGCTCCAGCACATTTAAAGGCAACCTTTTTTGCAGTTTTTGCATCGTTTACAAATCTTGCATTATCAGCAAGTGCATTAGGCACAAAGTATTTAAATGAAATATTTACAGTTACCAGAGAAGTAAAAGATAAAGTTTCTGGTGAAATACAAACAACAGCAGATTATTCTGAACTTGGAATACTGTTAATTTTTGTAACACTTTTAACATTAATTCTTCCAATTTTATTTGTATTTATAATTAATAATAGTAAATACAAAACTACTGAATAAAAATTTAATACAATGAAAAAAATTTTCTTAGTGTATGGGCACTACAATGACAATTCATTTAATGCAGCAATTCGAGATGAATTCGTTAAGCAATCAAAAGTAAATGGAAATCAGGTAGATGTTGTTGATTTATATAAAGAGAAATTTAATCCTGTTTTTGCCGGTGAAGAACCTGATCAAGAAGTTTTAGATCATAGAAAAAGAATCGAAGAAAGCGATACAATTGTTTTAATTGCTCCAATTTGGAATTTTAGGATGCCAGCGATAGTTGAGGGTTGGATAGATAAAGTTTTAGCCCCACCTTGGGCGTTTAGATTTAAACAGTTGGTTGGAAATTATGGTTATCCAATTGGAAACTTAAGAGATAAAAAGGCTATAATATTTTGTACTTATGGTTCACCAAGATTAGCAATTACAACTTTTTTTTTAAACTTACCAATTAGAAGATTAAAAAGAGGAGTATTTCATATGTGTGGCATATATAACATTGTCTATAGAAGATATTTTGCAGTACCCTTTGTCAGTGATGCAAAGAGACAAGAATTTTTGAATGATGTCAGAAAAACCGCTAATAATCTTTAAAGTTGTAATCTTATATTTTTTCTTTATCTCATTTTCTTACGCTGATTTATTAAACCCCAATAGCACCATAAGCCCGAAAGAAGTTATTAAAATTCAATTGAGTGGGCTTCAACAAAATGATCTTGAATATAAAGATAGCGGCATTGAACAAACTTGGAAATTTGCTCATCCAAATAATAAGAGAGTAACAGGACCATTAAGCAACTTTAAGATGATGATAAAAAGCGACTCCTACGCAATGATGATTAACCACCTAAGTCACACAATCACTGAACTTGGAAGTAGTGACAAATGGGCTCAATTTGAAGTTATCATTCTTGATAAGGATAAAATTTATCATAAATTCAATTGGCAAGTCGAAAAGTATACCTCTGAGGGAGCTTTGAAAGACTGTTGGTTAACCACAATGGTTTCCAGTCCAATCCCTCTTGGAAGCTCAATTTGATTGTCCACATATACATTTTTGTTTCGTAACAATTAAAAATTTAGTAGGAATCGCAGAATGAAAACAAAAACTAAAGTTGTAGTAGTTGGTGGAGGAGTTGTAGGGGTAAGTGCTCTTTATCATTTAGCAAAAAAGGGTTGGTCTGATGTTGTTCTAGTTGAAAGAAAAGAGTTAACTTCGGGATCTACTTGGCACGCAGCAGGTTTGTTGCCTTTATTTAATATGAGTTACTCAGTTGGACAACTTCATAAATATGCGGTTAATCTTTACAAAACATTAGAGGAAGAAACTGGAAAAAATGTTGGCTTTAGTGTTGTTTCAAATATTCGTCTAGCAAGTACAAAAGATAGAATGGATGAATACCATCAATACGCAGGCGTCGCTCGAACTATCGGAGTAGATGTTAAATTTTTGAAACCAGAACAAGTAAAAGAAATTTGGCCATTATGTCATACAGATGATTTAGTTGGCGCAATACAACACCCTGAAGATGGATATATTCAACCAGCAGATTTAACACAAGCATTAGCAACAGGTGCAAGAAATAGAGGAGCTGAAATTTATAGAAACACAACTGTCCTATCAATGAGGCAAACTAAAGATGGATGGATTGTGGAAACAGATAAGGGATCAATAGAGTGCGAACATGTTATTTCTTGTTCTGGAAATTTTGCGAGACAAACAGGTGAAATGGTAGGATTAGATATTCCAGTAATACCTGTTGAACACCAATACATTGTTACAGAACCACATCCTGCAATTCAAAAAAGAAAAAAAGATGGATTACCAGAAATGGGAGTCTTAAGAGATAGTGATAGCAGATGGTATATGAGGGAAGAAGCTGGAGGATTGATTTTAGGTCCTTATGAAGATGGAGCACCAGCTTGTTATGTAGAAGGTCCATCAAAAAATTCAGAATATGAATTATTTCAAGAAGACTTAGACAGATTAGCTCCACACATTGAAGGTGCAATTCACAGAGTACCAGCGTTTGGAGAAGTTGGAGTAAAGAAAGTTTATAATGGAGCAATCTGTTATACTCCTGATGGAAATCCAATTGTTGGTCCTGCATGGGGACTTAAAAATTTTTGGATTAATGAAGGACATAGTTTTGGAATAACAGCAGCAGGTGGCGCCGGCTGGCAGTTAGCAGAGTGGATCGTTGATGGTGAACCTACAATTGATATGTTAGGAGTTGAACCAAGACGTTACGGTAACTATGCAACTAAATCTTATTTGAAAGCAAAAAATGAAGAAGCGTATAGCCATGTATTTATTGTTCACTATCCAGATGAAGAAAGACCAGCAGCAAGACCATTAAGAACAGCTCCTTGTTATGAACGAATGAAAAATTTAGGCGCTGTGTTTGGTCAGAAGTTTGGATGGGAAAGACCTAATTTTTTTGCAACAGATGGAATGGAACAAAAAGATGATTGGTCATTTAGAAGATCGAAATGGTTTGATGCTATTAAAAAAGAATGTCAAAATGTTAAAGAAAACGTAGGTCTTTTAGATATGACTGCGTTTGCAAAATGTAGAATTAGGGGACCTAAAGCAGAAGAATTTTTAGATTATTTAGTTGCAAACAAACTTCCAAAGAAAATTGGAAGAATAAATTTATGTCATGCTTTGAACACTAAAGGTGGAGTGCATTCAGAATTTACAATAATGAAAGAGGCGGAAAATAGTTATTATCTAGTTTCCGCTGGAGCAAATTTAAGATTAGACCATGATTGGATACAAAAATGGATGCCAGATGATGGATCTGTAATATTTGAAGATCTAACAAATAGTACAGGAGTTCTGGTAGTAGCTGGTCCAAAAGCAAGACAATTAATGCAAAAGGTTTCAACAGACGATTTTTCTAATGAAAATTTCAAATGGTTGACTGCTAAAAATGTTAATGTTGGATATGCTCCAGTAAATGCAATGAGAGTAAACTTTGTGGGTGAGCTTGGTTGGGAACTACATCATCCAATTGAATATCAAAACCATATTTTTGATAAATTAATGGAAGCAGGGAAAGATTTAGGAATTAAACCTTTTGGAATTAGGGCAATGAATAGTTTAAGAGTAGAAAAATCTTATAAACTAGTTGGTACAGAATTATCAATTGAATACTCGCCATACGAGTCTGGTCTTGATAGATTTGTTCACCCAAATAAAGGAAACTTTATTGGATTAGAGGCACTTAATAAATGGAGAGAAAAAGGTTTTGATAATAAATTAGTTACTTTAGAGGTTCATAACACTAAAGATGCTGATGTGCTTGGAAATAACCCAATTTTTAAAGACGGAAAAGTTGTTGGAAGAGCAACTGGAGGCGAATTTGGATTTAGATTAGATAAATCAATAGCTCTAGCAATGGTTAAGCCAGATTGTTCAAATGTGGGCGACAAATTACAAGTTGATATATTAGGTGAAATGTACGACGCTACTGTTTTAGATGAGAGTCCTTATGATTCAGAAAATAATTTATTAAGAGCTTAATGAAAATTTTAGTAGCTGTAAAAAGGGTTATTGATTACAACGTTCAAATCAGAGTTAAAGAAGACGGAACGGGTGTAGTTACTGACAATGTTAAAATGTCAACCAATCCTCCTGATGATAATGCAATAGAAGAGGCTGTAAAAATTAAAGAGGCTGGTAAAGCTACAGAAGTAGTTGCAGTAACTGTTGGAGAAGAAAAAGCTCAAGAAACAGTTAGGAAAGCTTTAGCAGTTGGTGCAGATAGAGGTATTCATGTAAAAGTTGATGGAATTCTAGAGCCACTCGCTGTTTCAAAAATTTTACAAAAAATAGTAGATAAAGAAAAACCAGATTTAGTATTTATGGGTAAACAAGCAATTGATGACGATTGTAATCAAACAGGCCAAATGTTGAGTGCTTTATTAAATTGGCCACAAGCAACATTTGCCTCTAAGATTGACGTTAAAGATAATAAATTAGAAGTAACTAGAGAAATAGATGAAGGTCTTGAAACAATTGAAATAAATGTTCCAGCTATTGTAACTTGTGATCTTAGGCTGAATGAACCAAGATATGCATCACTACCAAATATAATGAAGGCTAAGAAAAAACCTATAGAGGAAATTGCTGCTTCTGATTTAGGTGTGGATGTGTCACCAAGATTAGAACAATTAAAAGTAGAGGAACCTCCAAAAAGAAAAGCAGGTATAAAAGTAGCAAATGTTGCTGAATTAGTTCAAAAGTTAAAAAATGAGGCGAAGGTAATTTAATGGCAGTTTTACTTATAGCAGAACACAATAATAAAGAATTAAGACCATTTACTCTTAATGCAGCTACAGCAGCATCTCAAATCGATTCAGATGTTCATGCTGTAATTATTGGTCAAAATTCTGTAGATGCTGCAAAACAATTATCTGAACTTCCAGTAGTAAAAAAAGTATTGAGTGTAGAAGGAGCTCACTATGAAAACTTCACAGCAGAAAATTTTGCTCCAGTGATTGTTAAACTAGCAGAAAATTATTCTCACATTGTTTGTTCAGCAAATACATTTGGAAAAAATTTGATGCCACGAATTGCAGCTCATCTTGACACATCGCAAGTAAGTGACATCATTAAAGTAATATCACCAGATACTTTTTTAAGACCAATTTATGCCGGTAACGCTTTTGCAACAATTAAGAGTAATGATGCTAAAAAGTGCGTTACAATCAGACCCACTTCTTTCGATCCATGTGAGAGCACAGGTGGATCAGCCCCAATTGAAAAAGTGGATGCTAGTGAAGAGTTTTCAAATACAAAATTTATCAAAAGAGAAGAAATTAAATCTGATCGACCTGAACTTGGAACAGCAAGAATTGTTGTATCAGGTGGCAGAGGAATGCAAAGTGGGGACAATTTTAAATTAATTACAGAAATTGCTGACAAACTAGGTGCAGCAATTGGAGCATCAAGAGCAGCAGTAGATGCTGGATACATAAGTAATGATCATCAAGTAGGTCAAACAGGAAAAGTGGTAGTACCAGATCTATATATCGCTGTTGGAATTTCAGGTGCTATTCAACATTTAGCAGGAATGAAGGAAAGTAAAGTTATAGTTGCAATTAATAAAGATGGTGAAGCTCCAATCTTTAGTGTTGCAGATTATGGACTTGAAGCTGATTTATTTGAAGCACTGCCTCAGTTCATGGAAGAGCTGAACAAATTAAACACTATACAAAAATAATCCTTACAGTTAAAAACTAGAGTATGTCTAGAGAATCAATGGAATATGATGTTGTAATCATTGGTGGAGGACCATCAGGATTATCAACTGCAATAAAGTTAAAACAATTAGATCCAAATCTAAATGTTTGTTTATTAGAAAAAGCATCAGAGATTGGAGCTCATATTTTAAGTGGAAATGTATTTGAAACGCGTGCTCTAGATGAATTACTACCAAATTGGAGAGAATTAAATTCTCCAATCAAAACAAAAGTAACTAAAGAAAAATTTTTATTTTTAGGAAAAACCAAATCTTTAAGTTGGCCAACCTGGCTACTACCTGCGGTGCAACAAAATCATAAAAATTATATTATTAGTTTAGCAAATCTGTGTAGATGGCTTGCAGAACAAGCTGAGAATCTAGGTGTAGAGATTTTTCCAGGATTTCCAGCAAGTGAAATTTTATATAACGAAGATGGATCTGTTAAAGGTGTTGCAACTCAAGATATGGGTATAGATAAAGATGGTAATAAAAAAGATAGTTTTGAACCAGGTATTGAGCTTTTAGGTAAAGTAACTGTTTTTGCCGAAGGGTGTAGAGGTCATTTAGGAAAACAATTGATTGAAAAATTTGAATTAAATGAAGGTAAAGATCCTCAACAATATGGAATTGGTTTTAAAGAAATTTGGGAAATAGAGGATAAAAATCATGAAGAAGGCTTAGTTATGCATACAGCTGGATGGCCATTAGATAACAATACATATGGTGGTAGTTTTATGTATCATGCAGAAAATAAACAAGTTTTTCTGGGTTATGTAATTGGTCTAGATTACAAAAATCCACATTTATCACCTTATGATGAATTTCAGAGGTTTAAAACACATCCAGCAATTAAAAAAATTATAGAAGGTGGAAAAAGAATTTCTTACGGTGCAAGAGCTTTAATTGAAGGAGGATTTCAAAGTTTGCCAAAAATGTTCATGCCCGGTGCTTTACTGGTTGGGTGTGATGCGGGAACTTTGAATATGCCAAAAATTAAAGGATCTCATACAGCGATGAAAAGTGGGATTATTGCAGCCGAAACTATTAATGAACACTTAAAAGAAAATAAAGATTTATATATTTATGAAGATAAATTTAAAAATAGCTGGTTACATAAAGAGCTTTATGAAGCTCGGAACGTGAAACCTAGTTTTAGCTGGGGATTAATTTTGGGAATAATTTTCACAGGTATCGATCAAATTTTATTTAGAGGAAAACTTCCTTTTACACTTAAACATAAACATGCTGATCATGAAACATTAAAACCTGCAAATCAAATGCCAAAAATAGATTATCCAAAATATGATAATGTAATAACTTTTGATAAAACAAGTTCAGTGTATTTAACAGGAACCAATCATGCAGACAATCAACCAGTTCATTTAAAACTTAAAGATCCTGATTTACCAATAAATTATACTTTAGAAAAATTTGATGAACCTGCTCAAAGATATTGTCCTGCAGGTGTCTATGAAGTTCAAAAAGAAAATGATGTAAATAAATTTGTTATTAATTCTCAAAATTGTATTCATTGTAAAACTTGTGATATTAAAGAACCTTCTCAAAATATAACTTGGGTTACTCCAGAGGGTAGCGGCGGTCCAAGATATGGAAATATGTAAATTAGGACAAGTCTATTGCAAACTTTTTTAAAGTTTCAATAGGTA
>CACJFA010000032.1 GCA_902592545.1 uncultured Pelagibacteraceae bacterium
CTTTTTAAACTTAATATTGAAGGAGCAAAATTTATTAGAGAGTACTGAGATGGGATGAAATTGGCAACTAAATTTGTAGAAGCTGAAGCAATTATAATAAAAAATAGAACGACTATTGTTATTTGTATATTATCAAATTTTCCTACTATATCTGTTGGATTGGTAAAAATTCTATCTATATCTGAAAATTTTTGATTAAGAAAAACATCGGACCCTATAACAATGAAAACAGATAAAAATGAAAAAATAATTAAATTCAAAATTAAACTTAAGTTTCCTTTTTTTAATTCATGCTCATTTTTTACATATCTAGAAAAATCACCAAAACTAATTATCAAAATTGAAAAATAGGCAAATATTGTTCCAGCAACAGTCAATAAAGGTGCTAAATTATTAACATCTAAAAAATTATTTAAATTAAAAATATTTGAAAAAGCTTCAGTAGTTATTTTCACATCACTTAATAAAACAACAAAGAAAAAAATTAACAAACCAGCATAGACTGTCATTGCTGAAAAATTAATTATTTTCTTATTGTACTGCATCCCAACAGTAAAAAACAAAGTCTGTAGAATAATTGTGATTATTATTGCAGACCAATCAATAATATTCATACCAAAATAATAAAAAATAAATATTTCCTGCTGCAATAAAGAATTGTCTATAGAAAAAATTACTATTCTAATTAAGTAAACTAAAATTTTAGACAAAAAATAAGTTTGAATTCCAAATAAAAATATTCCAACTAAACTTCTGATTAACCCAAAAAATTTAGCGCCATTAAATCCTAGTGAAGATCTAAGCAATACTGCAAATGGTAAACCGAATTTTTGGGAAGGTTTTCCAATAATATTTGAAAATAAATAAACGAAAAAAGATCCTAATATTATTCCAAAAAAAACTACAAATATATTTAAACTATACATTAAGTATAAAGAGGATATTAATGAGAAACCAATTACACTCTGTACATTTGCTCCCCAAAAACAAAATAAATCTTTCCAATTCCAAGTTTTATAATTTGGATTAACTGTGACTAAGTCCCAATTAGATAGAGAGTATTTTACTTTAGGTTGATTCACTTAATTTATTTTAAACTAATAAATTCTACTGTCCATATAAGAGAGTTGGTAGCCATAAGGCAATTTTAGGAAATATGATTATTAAAATTAAGCCTATAACTTGTAGAACCATAAATTGCATCATTCCATAATAAATATCTTTTAAATCCCATTCAGGTACTACACCTTTTAAAAAATAAGCAGACAAAGCTACAGGTGGAGATAGCCAGGCGGTCTGGAGATTTACAGCGACCAATATTGCGAACCAAGTTAAATTAAAGCCTAAAGCCTCAATTAACGGTAAAAGAATTGGGACAATAATCATAACAATTGGTACCCATTCTAATGGCCAACCTAATAAAAATATTGCAACCATAACAATTCCTAGGATTAAATATTTATTCATTTCTAATCCTAACAAAAATTCAGTTAATAAGGTTGGAGTACCAAGTCTTGCAAATACAGCCCCGAAAAAGTTTGATGCAGCGACTAAAACCATTATCAAAGCAGTAATTTCTAAAGTTTTAACTAGTGCCTCTTGAAGTTTAGATAGAGTTAATTTTTTGTAAGCTAATGAAAGCAACAAAGCTCCCATAGCACCACAACCTGCTGCTTCTGTAGGTGTTGCAAAACCAAACAATATACTTCCTAATGCAGCAAAGACGAGAGCTGCAGGTGGAACTAAACCTAAGAAAAATTCAATCCAAACTTCTTTCATGCTTGCTGCCCTCATTTCTTCAGGAATTACAGGTCCTAATTTTGGATTTATCATGCATCTTATTGTTGTGTAGCCAGCGTATAAACTAGCAAGAAGAATTCCAGGTATTATAGCAGCAGCAAATAAGTCAATTACAGGAATTTCCATAATTGGACCCATCACAACAAGCATAATACTTGGTGGAATTAAAATTCCTAAAGTACCACCAGCTGTAATGGTGCCAGCTGCAAGTCTTACATCATAACCAGATCTATTCATTGATTTTGCAGCCATGATTCCCAATATGGTTACAGAGGCACCAACAATTCCTGTTGCTGCAGCAAAGATTACTGAAACAAACAATACAGCATAATACAATGCACCTCTTACTCTAGCCAACATCATTTGAAATGATGAGAACAATCTTTCCATCAGTCCTGCTTGTTCCATCATAATACCCATAAAGACAAAGAGCGGGACGGCGGCGAGGGTTTGTTCGGTCATGACCATCGAGAACTGGAGGGTCATTAAATAAAAGACTAATTTTCCAAATCCTAGATACCCAAATACAAAACCTAAGAAAATTAATGTAAATGAAATTGGAAATCCGACAAAGATTGCAAAAAGCATTACTCCAACTAAAATAAAACCTAAAATGGCTGGATCAATTAATTCTGCTATCATTCATCTTCTCCTGGCCATTTTCCTCTTGTGGCAGCCCAATAACTTTTAAATAATTCTGAAATACCTTGGATTAGTAAAAATATTATTCCAATAAGTAGGCAACTTTTAATTGGCCACATATAGGGCATCCAGGTTGTATCCATTCCTCTTTCACCTCTTTGAATAGACTCCCCTACATATCCAATAGTCATGTAAAGAAATACTATTAAGCCTGGAAAATAAAATAAAATATATAACCAAAAATCAATTGTTCCTTGATTCTTAGTTTTAAAATTTCTGTATAAAAAATCAGCTCTTATATGAACACCTTTAGAAAGTGCATAACCAGCACCCAACATAAAAAGTGCACCATATAAAAAGCGACTTATGTCATAAGCCCAAATTGTTGGGGAATGAAATAATTTTCTAGCAAGAACTTCATAAGTCATTGCAAGAATTAATGGCATTAATATCCAACAAACAACGTTACCAACCCATTTGCTAAATTTATCTATATTTACAATTGAACTTGCCATCCATGGTGGCATATCACTTGGCATTTTTCCTGAACCACCTCGCCTTTCGGCAATCATTTCATCTGATATATCTAATTTACCTGGTTCGTCTGCCATAAAATTTTATATAAAAAAATTAGAGCGGACTATTAAGTCCGCTCTAACGTAAAGATTATTTAATGATTACTTTAATGTTGCTGCGTGAGCCATTCCTAGCTTCGCATTAGACATTTGAGCACCACTCCAGAAAGGAACCGCGATATCAGCAAATTCTTTCATAGAGTCCCAAACTTCAGCAAAGAATGCATTTTTAGCTGCGTTTGTTTCCAAACTTTTCTTAGCAGCTGCCATGTATTCTGTGAAGTAATCAGAAGGAGTATCTTCTAATTTTACACCATGAACTTCAGTAAGCTCTTTTAAAGCTTTTCCGTTTTCATAGATTCTGTAACTTAGAGATTTTGCTAGAGATGCATTTGCTGCAACTTCTAGAGACTTCTTCTCATGAGCACTCATAGCTTCATATGTTTTTCCAGTAATATAAAAGTCAGCATTTACGACTACTTGGTGTAAACCTTGTAGGTAGTAGTGCTTTAATACTTTTTGGAAACCAAACGTCAAGTCTGGTTTTGGACAACACCATTCAGCAGCATCAATAGTTCCTGCTTCTAAAGCTGGTAGAATATCTCCACCACCCATAGCTACAGATGCTATACCGATGTCTTTATAAGTTTGTCCTGGAATTCCTGGAGGAGTTCTAAATTTATATTTTCTAAAATCAGCCATATCTTTAATTGGTTTTGGAAACCAACCTAAAGCTTCAGGACCAACTGGTTGAATCATAAATCCTTTAATATCTCTTCCCATTTCTTTCCATAGTCTGTCGTATAGCTCTTTTCCTCCACCATACTGAAACCATGATAAAAATGCGATGTTGTCAATACCAACACCACCACCTGCTACTGGCGAACCAAATAACATAGCGGCAGGATGGTCACCTGACCAATAGTGTGTCCAAGCAAATCCACAGTCGATAAGTCCTTTATCAACAGCATCTAAAGTTTCTTTTACACCAACAACTGCTCCTGCAGGCATAATTTCAAACTTAAGAGATCCACCTGTCAAAGTTGTAACAGTGTCAGTAAAGTCTTTTAACATTTTAACTTCATCAGCCTTAGTGTTAAGAACTGTCTGACATTTTAGTGTTTTTGCAGCATTAGCGTTTGAAATAAATCCAAATACCATAGCAACTGCAAATAACATTGAAATGATTTTTCTCATATCGTTTTTTCCCTCTCTTTATTTTTAAAAACGAAAGCTTGTCAAAGAATGAAATCTAAAACAAGTGCTAATATTGGATTATTTGAATTTTTTTGTGTACAGAAATATAACAAATAAAAAAAATTTAATTTATAAGAGTTCTAATATGGATAATTTTGATTTTATAATTTTAGGAGCTGGATCAGCAGGATGTGTACTTGCTAATAGGTTATCTGAAAATCCTTCAAATAAAGTGCTTTTAATTGAGGCTGGAGGCAAAGATAATTATCCTTGGATACATATTCCTGTTGGTTATTTCAAAACAATGCATAATCCAAAGACTGATTGGTGCTATAAAACAGAACCTGATGAGAGCATGAACAACATATCCATCAGGTATCCTAGAGGAAAAACTTTAGGAGGTAGTTCTTCTATCAATGGTCTGCTTTATATCAGAGGTCAACACAGAGATTATGATATTTGGAGACAATTAGGTAATACTGGTTGGGGATGGGATGATGTTTTGCCTTATTTTATCAAAGCAGAAAACCAAGAAAGAGGAAAAGATGAGTTCCATGGAGTTGGAGGGCCTTTATCTGTTTCAGATCAAAGAATACATCTGCCTCTTCTAGATGAATTTCAAAATGCTGCTGAGGAATTTGGTATTCCAAAAACAAAAGATTTTAATACTGGTGATAATCATGGCTGTGGTTATTTCCAAGTAACAGAAAAGGATGGCTTTAGATGTAGTACAGCTGTTGGATATTTAAACCCAATCAAGAGCAGGAAAAATTTAAAAATTTTAACTCATTCACATGTCAAAAAAATAAATTTTGAAAATAAAACTGCTAAAGAAATTGAGTATTGGGAAGGAAATGAATTAAAAAAAGTTCAAGCAAATAAAGAAATTATTATTTCGTCAGGGGCTATTGGATCTCCTCAAATCTTACAAGTTTCTGGTATAGGAAATCCTGAAAAACTTAAAAATCTTGGAATTGATATGGTGCAAAATTTAAATGGAGTTGGAGAAAATTTACACGATCATTTAATGCTTAGACCAATTTATAAAATTAATGGATTAAAATCCCTAAATAAAAAAATTAATAGTTTATTTGGAAATTTAATGATTGGCTTAGAATATATTTTTAAAAGAAGTGGCCCAATGACTATGGGTGCTAGTCAACTTTGTATGTTTGCTAAAAGCGATCCATCTTTAGAACTACCAGACTTACAATGGCATGTTCAGCCCATGAGTATGGATACTTTGGGAGCAACAAAAAATCATGATTTTCATGCATTCACCCCTACTGTTTCAAATATCAGACCAACAAGTAGAGGACATGTTAGTATCGTTGATAAAGACTCAAGAACTTATGCAAAAATAAAACAAAACTATCTATCAACTGATCACGATAGAATGATTGCAGCTAAAGGACTTAAATTAACTAGAAAAATTATAATGGAGTCTGAAACTTTCAAAAAATACTCTCCAGAAGAATACAGACCTGGCATTAATTTAAATGACGATGAGGAATTAGTTAAAGAAGCCTCTAATTATGCTCAAACCATTTTTCACCCAGTTGGAACTTGTAAAATGGGTCAAGATGAAATGTCTGTAGTAGATGAAAAACTTAAGGTTAGAGGTATTAATAATTTGAGAGTTATAGATGCATCAATAATGCCAAACATCACTTCAGGTAATACAAATGCACCAACAATAATGATTGCAGAAAAAGGTGCAGACATGATACTACAACAATAATGTTTGCAGAATTTTTTACACCTGAGCAAATAGCAATATTAACTCAAATTATTCTTATTGATTTAGTTTTAGCTGGAGACAATGCAATTATAATTGGAATGGTTGCATCTAAATTTCCACCAGAGCAAAGAAAAAAAGTTATTTTCTGGGGAATTGGTGGTGCAGTTATTTTAAGAATTATTTTAACATTGCTTACCGCATATCTTTTACAAATTACAGGTTTGAGGTTAATAGGAGGATTGCTGCTCCTTTATATTGTTTACAAACTTTATGTGGATGTAATAAAAGGCTCGGAGACCGAAGAAGATATTAAAGTAGATAGCTCTAGTTTTTTAAAGGCTATCTGGACTGTTCTATTAGCTGATTTTACAATGAGTTTAGATAATGTCCTGGGTGTAGCAGGTGCAGCTGGTGAACATTATGGACTTCTTGTTTTTGGGTTAGTTTTATCAATTGTTTTAATGGCAACTGCAGCAACTTTAATTTCTGGATGGATAAAAAAATATAGATGGATAGCTTGGCTTGGATTATTAGCCATTTTAATTGTAGCAGTTGAGTTGATTTACACAGATATTAAAATATTATTCTTTTAATGTATCTTCAAAAAATAAATCTTAAAAACAAATATGCTTTAGTTACTGGTGCAGGAAAAGGACTTGGAAGAGCGTGTTCAATTGCATTAGCTGAAGCAGGTGCAACTGTTATAGCTTTAAGCAGAACATCCTCAGATCTTAATAAATTAGAAAAGGATATCAAAAAAGTGAAAGGTAAAATAATTAAAGTTTCCTGTGATGTAATGAATTATGAAGATTTAAAACAAAAATTAGAAAAAATTAAAATTATTGATGTGCTAGTAAACAATGCAGGGACTAATATTCCAGAGCCCTTTGAAAAAATTAAACAAAAAAGTATGAATTATCTTGTAGATTTAAATTTAAAAGCAGCATTTAACGTAGCTCAACTTGTAGTAAAAAAGATGCTTAAAAATAAAAAAAGACCTGGTTCAATTATAAATATGTCATCGCAACTGGGCCATGTTGGTATGGGTGGAAGAAATGTCTACAATATGACTAAATTTGGAATTGAAGGATTAACAAAAGGTATGGGTGTTGAGTTAGCTAAAAAAAATATCAGAGTAAATACAGTAGCACCTACTTTCGTTGAAACACCTATGGTTAAAAACTTTTTTAAAAACAAAAAATTTAAAAAATTAGCCCTTGGAAATATTCCAATGGGTAAAGCAGCTACTGAAAGTGATGTTGCTACAACTGTTTGTTTTTTAGCATCATCAGCATCTTCAATGATAACTGGAACATCAATAATTATAGATGGTGGATGGACAGCTCAATAATTTATAGACTTTTTTTTGTTTTTTTAATTTTTATATCACCAGTAAAAGCTATTGAATTCCAAGGTAAATTTCTACAAGGTCATTTTATATTAGGTAAAACTGACCCTAATGCTAAAATATTGGTTGGAAAAAAAGAGGTTAAAGTATCAAAAGATGGTTTTTTCGTTTTTGGTATAGATCGAGATCAAAAATACGATCTAACATTTACAAAAATTATTAACGGAAAAAAATCAATAACTACAAAAAAAGTTTTAAAGAGAAAATACAATATACAAAGAATAGATGGTTTGGCAGAAAGTAAAGTAACCCCACCTGAGTCTGTTTATAAAAGAATTAAAAAAGAAAATAATGCAATTGGAGAAGCAAGAGCAATAAATTCTGATCTGCAATTTTTTAAAGAAAAATTTATCATGCCAGTTGAAGGTATAATCAGCGGTGTTTATGGCAGTCAAAGAATTTTAAATGGTAAACCTAGATGGCCCCACTATGGAATAGACATTGCAGCCAAACAAGGAACGATGATTAAATCATCTGGTTCGGGTATTGTTACTATGGCTGAAGATGATTTATATTATACTGGTGGCACAGTTATAATGGATCATGGTCATGGGATATCAACCATATATTCCCATTTAGAAAATGTCTTGGTCTCTGTTGGCGATCAGATAAATCAAGGAGACATAATTGGAACTGTAGGTTCAACCGGAAGATCAACTGGACCTCATTTAGACTTTAGAGTTAATTGGTTTCAAACAAGACTAGATCCAATGTCTGTTT
>CACJFA010000033.1 GCA_902592545.1 uncultured Pelagibacteraceae bacterium
GATTAGAAAAAGCAAACGTTGCTGATACAATATGTGACCTAGAGGTAAATGAGCCGATCCCTGCTACTCCAATAGATCCGCCTACTATGTCTATTACGATTACCGTAAATACTTCTCCTTTAGCTGGTACGGAAGGTAAAAAATTAACCAGTACCCAAATAAGAGATAGATTAGTTCAAGAGTCACAAAATAATGTTGGTATTACATTTTCAGAAAACGAGGGGAAAGACTCTTTTGTAGTTAGTGGAAGAGGTGAGCTAATGTTAGAAATTCTTTTAACTCAAATGAGAAGAGAAGGTTTTGAAATGACAGTTAGCCCCCCGAAGGTTTTATACAAAACCGATGAGAGTGGAAATAAACTTGAGCCAATTGAAGAAATTACTATGGACCTTGATGAAGAACATTCATCAAAAGTAATTGACTCAATGAACAGAAGAAAAGGTAAACTAATAGAATTAAAAGATACTGGAACTAACAAAAAAAGATTAATTTTTCATGCACCTACTAGAGGCCTAATGGGTTACACAAGTAGATTTCTTACACTTACAAAAGGAAACGGAGTAATCAACAGAATATTCCATAGCTACGGTCCTTTTGAAGGAGAAATGGAAGGTAGAAGAAACGGGGCTTTAATATCAATGGAGCAAGGAAAAGCTGTTGCATTCGCGATATATAACCTTCAAGCAAGAGGAGAGATGTTTGTAACTCATAATGATGCTGTTTATCCTGGAATGATAGTTGGTCTTTCACCTAAACCAGGTGATATGATTATTAATGTAATGAAGGGTAAAAAATTGACCAATATGAGAACTCAAGGTACTGATGAAAATGTTGTGCTCACACCCGTCAGAACAATGTCTATTGCCGAACAATTAAGTATGCTAAATACTGATGAAGCTTTAGAGATAACTCCAGACTCTTGTAGATTGAGAAAAGCAATTCTAGATCCACACGAAAGAAAAAAAAGCGAAAAAGCTATAGCTGCAGCTTAATCAAAAGTTTTATCAACTAAATAAAGTCCTAAGGCAACGCAAGGACCTATGCCAAATGCGAACAATAAAGTTCCAATCCCTACTGTTCCTCCTAAATACCATCCAATACTAACAACTGAAATTTCTAATGTTCCTCTTACAACAGCTATAGGAAAATTAGTTAATTTTTGTAATCCTATCATAAGCCCATCTCTAGGACCGGCTCCTAAATTTGATACCAAATAAATACCCCCACCTATTCCAACCATGATGACAGAAATTACAGCTAATAATAATTGATGAATATAATTTGATGGTGTTGGAATATACTTGATACAAAGATCAATCATAATTGCAATAATCAAAGCATTAAATATTGTACCCATCCCTGGTTTTTGCCCAAGAGGTATCCATAAAATTAAAACAGCAATACTTATTAATAATGTGATAGTTCCAATACTTAAATTAACATTTAAGGAAATACCTTGGGCTAAAACACTCCAAGGAGAGGCTCCAGTAAATGAAACTATTAACAATCCCTCACCTAATCCAAATAAAGATAAACCAAAACATAAGAAAAAAAATGTAGAAAACTTTGGTTTAAAATTAAATGGTTTTTCTGAGCTCCATTTTACTTTTGGAATTTTTTTTATTTTTAAAAACATAATTGTAATAAGCTATATCTATTAATGTAAAATTCTAATATTGTAACTAGCAAATGAAAAAGTTTGTAGTTACTTTACTTATTGTATTTTTCTCATCAATTTCTTTAGCTCATATTGGTCATTATAACAAATTCGACAAAATAGAAATGGAGATCTTGAGAAATGATGAAGTAATTGGCTATAATAATTATTTTTTTAAAAGAGATGGTGAAAAAACAATAGTAAAAAATCAATACAAATTCGAGGTAAAATTACTATCTGCAACAATATTTAAGGTAGAGGGATATGGGGAAGAAATTTATTTAAAAGATAATTTAATATCTTTTCAATCAAAGACACTTCAAAATAAAAAAGAAAAATTTGTAAACTTAAAACTAGATAAAAATAATAAAAAGTTTGATATAAAAGGATCCTCATATTCAGGTGAAGCTCCTCTTCAAAATATTATTGGAAATTGGTGGAGTCATAAAATTTTACAAGCAGAAAGCCAAATAAGTCCTATTTCTGGAAGTATAAAAGAACAAATAGTTACTTTTATTGGTAAGGAAAATATTTCAATTAATGGCAAACAATACGAAACAGATCATTTCAAACTTACATCTAAAGATACATCTCTTCCTGAAGATAAAAAATTAAATTTTGATATTTGGCTTGACAAAAAAACTTCAGTTATTATCAAAGTTACATATAAGAGAATGGGAAATTGGGAATATCGTTTAAAAAATCTTAAATAAAACTATTTATTTATTTTTTTATAAAGATCATTTGCACTTATCCATCCGGCCTCTACTCTAGGACCTACAAACCAATCTGCACACACACCTAAATTTAATTTAGTATTCCAATAACTTTTAACTTTTAAAGATCTAGAATTTGAGGAATATTTCCAACCATGATTTAGTGAAGTTAATATTTTAGTTTTTTTAATTCCAGTAAGTTTAAAGAATCGATCAATCAAAATCTTTGAGTTTTTTTCTTTATTTTCTCTATTTTTATTTATTTTTTTGTTTGCCCACAGGATTGTGCTTTGTAAAGTCCACAAATCATTATTATTTTTAAATCTTTTTTTACTATTTTCTTTGGCAGCCCATCCTAAAATTTTGTCATCAAACAAATAACTCGATATGTTTTTATTTGTTTTTTTAATTTCAATCATGACTGTAATATTAGCATCCATTTTAATTTTTTGTTTAATGAATGGATCTTCTATAAATTTTTTTGATAATTTTTTTAACTGTGGAAATGGACAAGTTAATATCAATTTATCATAATATTTTATTTTATTATTCTTAAAATATAATTTCCATTTATTATTTATAAATTTAATCTTCTCTAACTCACTTTGAAAATTACACTTTATATTCTTTATCAAATGTTTGCTGATATCATTATTACCTTTGCAACCAATTATTTTAATATGATTTTTATTTTCTTTTTTTAATTTATTTAAAAAAATATGTTTGCCACTCCATTTTTTTAGAATTTTTTTTTTACGTAAATTTGTAATAAATTTCTTAAATTGGATTGATTTTGGAGAAAAATATTGAGCACCATGGTCAAATCCTTTTGACTTGTTTAATCTTTTAAAGGAAGATCTGCCACCTGGACCTCGAGCTTTATCATAAATATGTACAGAATTTTTTTTGCTTAAAAGATTAGCTATTGTTGCTCCTGAAATTCCAGAGCCAATTACACAATAATTGCTCATTTTCCTGCAACAGTCATACCTTCTATCATCATAGTTGGTGAATTGACTGAATATTCGATTTCTAAATCATTAGCTAAAGTTATATTTTTAAACATATCCTTAAAATTACCAGCAATTGTTATTTCATTAACTGGATATTTAAATTCTCCATCTTCAACCAAAAAACCAGTCGCCCCTACTGAATAATCTCCTGTTACAAGATTAGATCCGTGACCAATAGTTTCAGTTATATAAAGACTTTTTGAATTTTTTTTTAGAAGATCTTCGTAACTTATATGTCCATTTTCAAAATATAAATTAGTAGTTCCGCCACTTCTTCCATTTGATTGTAAATTTATTTTTTTTCCATTGTAAGTGTCAACAAGGTAATTTTTAAGTATTCCATTCTCTATAAGTTGTAATGTATTAGAGTTTACGCCCTCTGAATCAAAATTTTGAGAACCCATTCCTTTAATTATATCTGGTTTATCAATTACATTTATCGAATTTGCAAAAACCTGGTGATCAATTTTATCCTTTAAAAATGAAGTGCCTCTTGCAATTGCAGATGCAGATATTGCACTTGCAAAAACACTTAACATTCCTTTTGAAATTCTTTTATCAAAAATTATGCTTATCTTCTCGCTTCCAATTTTGTTAGGGCTCAATTTTCTAATAGTTAGCTCGGCAGCTTTATTTCCAAGATCTGATGCTTGCTTAATATCAGATAAATGACGTTTGCTAGAAAATTCATAGTCTCTTTCCATGCTATTTTCATCTTTTGCAACTGTTACACAAGAAGTAGTAAAAGAAGAAGTTTTATAACCGTCACAAAAACCGTCACTATTAGCTAATATAAAATTTGATTTATTTTCAGTAAAACTAGATTCTGTATTTATAATTTGCTTATTTGATGAAGCAGCCTCCTCTAAATCTTTTAAATATGTTATTTTTTTATCGTTTTCGAATCTTGTTTCATCATACAAATTAAGGCTACTAATTTGTTTGGCTAATAAATTTTTATCAGGCAAAGAATTAAATTCATCCTCTGGTGTAATTTTTGTAGTTTCAAAGCACTTTTCAATTAAAGTTTTTATATTTTCATCTAGTAAATTTGATGATGAAATTGATGATCTTCTTTTACCTAAATAAGTTTCTATACTTAATGCCAATCCATCTGATCTATCTGAGGCTTCTAGGGATTTATTTCTAAAATTAACTGTTTCTGAAATTGAGTGACCAACTGTAACACTTGCATCAGTTGCTCCTATTTTTTTTGCTAAATCTAAACAATATGAAGCTTTAGATTTTAGAAATTCTTGATCCTTAACCATAATTAAAGTTTTGTTCCACCAACTGTCATTTTATCAATTAAAATTGAAGGTTGAGCGACTCCCACTGGAACTCCTTGTCCTGCCTTTCCACAAGTTCCTATGCCTGGGTCTAACATCATATCATTTCCTACCATCGATACTTCTTTAAGTATTGATGGTCCATCACCAATAAGTGTTGCGCCTTTAATTGGAGATCCAATTTTACCATTATTTATTTCGTAAGCCTCAGTACAATTAAATACAAATTTTCCAGATGTAATATCCACCTGGCCACCTCCAAAACTTACTGCAAAAATTCCTTTATCAACAGATTTGATCATTTCGTCTTGAGTTTGATTTCCACTTAACATCATTGTATTTCTCATTCTTGGCAACACGATATGTCTATAATTTTCTCTTCTTCCAGACCCAGTGGATCTTGTATTCATTAATCTTGCATTATGCCTGTCTTGCATAAAATTTTTAAGAATACCGTTTTCAATTAAAACTGTTCGCTCAGTTGGTGTTCCCTCATCATCAATTGTTAAACTACCTCTTCTATTATCTATCGTACCGTCATCAACAATTGTTACTCCCTCACTTGCAACTTTTTCACCCATAAGATTATGAAATGCTGATGTTTTTTTTCTATTAAAATCTCCTTCAAGACCATGACCAATTGCTTCATGAATTAATATAGCTGGCCAACCAGGTCCTAAAACTACTTTCATCTCACCAGCAGGTGCTGGTTTACTTTCTAAATTTACTGATGCTATCCTAAAAGCTTCTTCACAAACATTTTTCCAGTTATCATTTTTTAAATAGTCATCATAAGATTGTCTGCCACCAATTCCATATACACCAGTTTCTTTTCTTCCATTTTTTTCTAACATCACAGACACATTAAATCTAATTAATGGACGTACATCAGTAAGCGACTCTCCACCTGATCGAATAATCTCTATTGATTTTTGTTCACCAGCAAAACTAGCTGTAACTTGTTTTACTGATCCATCTTTTTTTCTTAAAAATTCATTTACTTTATTTAAGACTTCTAATTTTGAATCTAACGTTTTTTGTTCAATTGGATTAATATCTTTATAAAATTTTTTATTAGATTTTGGAATTTCATGATTGTATGTGCCTTTAATTGATTTCAGAGTTGATTTAAGATTTTCTGAAGAATTTTTTAATGAAACTTTTGATATTTCATTCGAATATGAATAAGCAACAACCTCGTTTGAGATAGCCCTAAAACCAAATCCCAAATCAGAGCTGTAGTTTGAGCTTTTTATTTTGTTGTCATCTAGCAAAATTGACTCTGATTTAGACTCCTCTAAATAAAGTTCGCCATCATCACAATTGTTAAGTGTTTCAGATACTAATTTATCTGCATCTTGTCTTGTTAAATCTGATTTATTAAAGAAATTACTCATTCATCTTAAATAGTAGTTTGTTGATAATTTTCAACTGATCATTTTACGCATGTACAATTTCTTACTTAAAGTTAATTATTATTAAATGAAAGTATATTTTAATAATTCTTGTAAAATCTGTAGATCGGAAATTAACCTATATAAAAAAGAAAATATCAAAGATATTGATTGGATAGATATAACTAATAATTCAGATGCTGAAAAAGAAACATCAAGAAATGATAAAGAATTGTTAAGACGATTACATGTTAAAGAAAACGGTAAAATTATTCAGGGGGCAGAGGCATTTCTTTATGTTTGGAAAAAAATTCCAAAATATAAATTTCTATATAAATTTTTTAAACTACCAATAATTTTCACAATCTTTAAATATGGGTATGAAATGGTTGCCTTTTTTTTATATTTGAAAAATAAAAAACAACTCAAAAACTAAGTTAAGAAAAATATTAAAAATTCACTTAGTAAAGACATAGATAACAAGAACATTATTAATAAAATTGAGTACATTAAAGTTATAACTCTATTTCTTTTTCTTCTCAGTCTAACAAAAGTTTTATCATCAAGATCTGAGATATCTCTTTCACCTATAACTGGATAATCATAACTCCATCGCCATGTTGATTGGCCTAATCTAGAGTCAAGACTGTTAAAATATCTTATCCATGCAAGAACATATCTAAATACTAAATATAAAATTATCATTAATGCAGATGAAAATAACATTCTAAATGATACTTAATAATTTATGATAATTTAATTGGTATTTTTGGCTCTTTTTCTTCCGATTAATTGAGTAAGTGCGTCAACCATAGTATCTGAAGCCTTAAATATTTCATTATTTTTAAATTCATGAGAAATATTTTTTTCTGGGTTAGTTTTATCTTCAATAACTATTCCTTCATCAGGAGAATTATTTTTTATATAAATTAACAAAAGCCATTCATCATCTGATGCTTCATCCCACTTAACAAATATTTCTCCAGTTTCAAACCTTCTATCAATACATCTGAAGATAGACATGTGCCTTGTTATGTGTCTTTTGTTTAATTGAAATACTAAGCTACTAGCACTTCTATAAAAACTTTCGAGAGCAAACTCAATTTTTTGTCTAGCTAAAGTATATTCTTTTTCTTTTTGTAAAAGTGTTTCTCTATCTTCATCTCCTTGAATTTTTACTCCTAAGGCCTCTACTCTTTCCCTAATCTTTTGATCTCTAATAATTCGGTATTTTTCTTTTAGTTTTTCTATTCTTTGTTGTAAGCCAGCATAATCCTCTCTCTTTTCTCTTAAAGAAATTTTTTCTAATTTCTCTAATTCTTTAACCTCTCTAACTCTAAACTTTTCAATTTGCTTATCTAATTTTAATTGTTGTAAAAATTGCTTTTGTTTCTCTGCTTGTTCAATTCTTAAAAGAGCCTGTTCTTTTCTTAAGAATAATTTTATTTCTTTTGTTCTTTGTTTTTCCAATCTAATTTCATCTTTTAAAGCTTGTTCTTTTAATTTAACTTTTAATTCAGCCTCTTTTTGCTTTTCTTTTGCTGCTTCAATCTTTTCTAATCTTTCTTTTTCTTGTTTTTCTATTTTTAATCTTCTTGCTTCATCTTTTTTTAGAATTTTATACTGTGAAATGGTGTCTGCTATTTTA
>CACJFA010000034.1 GCA_902592545.1 uncultured Pelagibacteraceae bacterium
TGCCAAATATGAATCTACCATATCATCAATATGAACATTTGGCCTTAGTTGATCGCCTCCAAATACTTTGATTTCTTTGTTGTGAAATGCATGATTTGTAAGAATATTCACTACTAAGTCTAATCTTTGCCTTTTTGCGTAACCACAAACTGTTGATGGTCTTATAGTTGTCGTTATAAAATTTTCTGATTTATACTTGTTTAAAATCATTTCACAATCACCTTTAAACTTCGAATAATCTGTTAAAGGTTCTAAACTCATATCTTCAGTAACGTTTTTTTCTTTTTTAATTCCATATACAGAAGATGAAGAAGCATAAATAAATCTATTTATACCAAATTTTATACTTGATTTAACTAATGGCTCAAAAGCATCTAAATTAATTGATTTTCCCAAACTAGGGTTTAACTCAAAACTTGGATCATTTGAAATACAGGCTAGATGTATAAGGATTTCATGATTAGGAAGGTTTTTTTCCAACAAATCAATATTTCTAATATCTCCTTTTATTTTTTTTAGATTTTCATGATTTGCTAATACGTCATCACCATAGATCATTAAATCAAGGACGGTGACTTCGTGACCTAGGTTTAATAATTTAGGTACTAATTTTGACCCAACGTATCCCGCTCCCCCTGTTATAAAAATTTTTTTTCTCATTTAAAATTTCTTCTTAGCTATATAATCACAAATTGTTAAAAGTAAAATCTGATGTAAATTTTCTATATGATTGTAATTTGAGCTATCGACCCATAAATTTATTAATCCTTTTTTGGACAAAGGATTATTCTTTTTAAAGCCAGTAAGTGTAATGAGTTTTAATCTACTTTTAAGCGCATAATTAGCTGCCTTTAACATATTTTTTGATTTTCCACTTGAAGAAATTAATATTACTACATCATTTTTATTTGAATATTTTTTTAGAGCCTCTGTTACCCAATTTTCATAACCATAGTCATTTGAAAAACATGTAATTAAAGCTTGTTCACTAAAATTAATACAATTTAGTTTTGTATTTTTAATAATATCAACAGTAAAATGACCAGCTATTGAAGCACTACCACCATTGCCAAATATTAAAATTTTATTTTTATTTTTAGATTTGGTTAAGATTTTACTTATAGAAATTAATTTATGAGATCGTATCTTATTAGAATCTATTAAAGAAATAAATTTATCAAAATAGTTTTTTATATATTCTTTATTCATAATCTATTTTAAGTAATATTTTATAGTATTCAATATTTCAAACTTATTAATTAATTTTCTATTTGCAAACTCAGATGTAGAAATTCCTGCAGCTACACTTGCAATAAAAAGTGATAAAAGATCATTAATTTTTGATATTTTGCAAATTGAAAATACTCCGAACAAAGTGTCGCCTGCACCAATTTTATCTATAACTGATCCTGTGAATGCTGGAGCTTTTAATATTTTATTATTTTCATCAATCAATATTGCCCCTGACTGTCCTTGAGTAATAACAATTTTTTTTATATTCAAATTTTTTTTTAATTCCTTTCCAAGATTAATAATGTCTCCGTCTCTCCTTCTCATTTCATGTCTTAATTCTGTTGCATTAATTACTAAACTTTTAATATTTTTGTACTTACTTAGAGTATGAAAACCAATATTTGATGCGTTTACCTGGGCATTTACGGAAACAAATTTTTTTGAGGAACTCAAAAATTTTGCAATTTTATTTGTAATTAAACCATGACCGTAGTCTAAAACAATTATTACATCATGTTTTTTTAACTCTTTTTTTAACAAATTAAGAAATTGTGTTTCCTCTTTGACTGAAAGATAATCATCATTAATATTGTAAACACCAAGTAATTTTCTATTATCTACAATATCTAAAAACCTTTTCTTCAAGATTGTTGGTGAATTTTTTTTATGGATGAATTTAAATTTTATTTTTTTATTCAAATTTTTTTTTATAAATAAGTTTGTATTTTCATCATTTCCTAAATATGAAAGGATTGAAACATTATTTGAAAATGTTGAACAATTTTGAGCTATTGACAAAACTCCTCCTAAATATTTTTCAGAAAATTTTTCCCTAATACTTAAAACAGATTCTTTTCCAGATTTTCCTAAGGCTTCACAAAAAGTATATTGGTCTAATATACTTTCACCTACAATTAATATTTTTTTATCTATAATTTTATCTGATTGATTTTTAATATATTCAAAATCTCCTAATTTTTTAATTTTAGTTAAAAATATTTTTTGTTCAGAAGATAGATTTGTTGAAAATTGATTTAATAACTTACTAGAACTAAATGTAATACCTTTTGTATATACGATTTTTCCTTTTACCGAATTTATGGCCTTTATTTCTTTTCTTATGTTTTTAGTAAGATCATTTTTGTTTTTTTTATAATCTGGGCCTTTGCAATAAAAATCAGGTTTTATCTTTTTTATAAGATTTATCGATGTAGTTTCATTATTACATAACACATAATCAACCGTCTCCAATGAAGCCAACGATTTGAGTCTATCATTATCACCAAAATAAGGTCTTCCTGGAATTTTTTTAACATATTTTTTTGCAGTGATTGACACAATTAAAATATCACCTAATTTTTTCGCTTCCTCAAAATGATTTATATGTCCCACATGTAACAAATCAAAAACTCCATGGGATAAAATAATTTTCTTATTTTTCTTTTTATTTTTAGAAATAATTAATTCAATTTCTTCAATAGTTTTTATTTTATTTTTAATCATTTATAATTTTTTTTATTTTAATCATTTTAAGTATTTAAACCAATCCTTGGTAGCATGTTTGATTTTTTTTGTCGTCCAAGTAGGCGCATTTTTCCAATCATTAATATTATCTATTAAGTTTTTTACTCCTTCTAAGATTTCTATTTCAGGCTTCCATCCAATTTTTTTTTTAATTAATGATGTGTCTGCAAGAGTAATGTCTGGCTCACCTGGTCTTTTAGGAATATAAATTTTTTTTGAACTGATCATCTTTGCAATTGAGTTAATTGAAACTCCTTTTGAACTTCCAACGTTAAAAATCAAATTATCACAATTAGATACAGCTACATCTGCGAATGCTCTAGCTATGTCCTTTACATGTGTAAAATCTCTTTTTTGAGTTCCGTTTCCAACAATTGTTAAAGGTAATCCATTTATTTTTTGCGCAAGAAAAACTCCAAACATAGCTCCATAAGCACCTGAAGTTCTTGATCTCCTTCCATAAACATTAAAGAGTCTTAGTGAATTAAATTTTATTTTATATACTTTTGAATAATGTTGAATTATTTGTTCTCCAAGATTTTTAGTTAGTGCATAAGGGTATTCAGGAGAAATTAAGTCACTTTCTTTGGTAGGATAATTTTTTGCTAAACCATAACAAGATGATGATGCGGAATATATTATTTTTTTTACATTATATAATTTACTTGCCTCTAATACATTAACAGTTCCATTGACATTTGTATCAAAATACTTTTTAGGATCTTTAATACTTGGAACAATGTCCGCCAATGCAGCTAAATGAAAAACATAATCAACTTCTTTAAAATTATTTTTCCATTTACCTGCTTTTGATATATCTGCTTTAATGAATTTATAATTTTTTTTTAGATTACTTAAATTATTTAGCTTACCACTAAATAAATTATCAATTATTATAATTTGATGATTTCTTTTTATGAGTTCTTCAGCTAAATGGCTGCCTATAAATCCTGCGCCACCCGTAATCAAAGATTTAATTCTCTTTCTTATCATTTTATAATTTGTATATTTTTGCTCTTTTTTAAGTGTTCTTCTAAAACTTTTAAATATTCTGACTTCAATTTTTCCTGATCTTTAATAATTTTATCATTTTTAAAATCAATTCTTATATGTATTTTTTCATTAATCATTATAGCAAAATTTTTTGGATCAAATTTACAAGTATAATAAAAAGTATGATTTTGAGTCCTAATTGAAACCTTATATTTATCATTAAATATAGACTCACTTATTATTGGTTTATTTTTAGTTCCATATGGGGGAATAACATTAGTTTTATCCTCTTTGTCAAAAAAATACTTAATTAATGGATAAATGTCAGTTTGACAAACATAGTTTTCTAAGATTTCTTTATTTTTATTTTTAAAATCATAAATTTTTAGTGGTACATTTAATCTTGATCTATTCATCATGGGTTTTTCAGGCTCACCAAAATGATTGGGTCCATGATCAGCTGTAAGAATTACAATAGAATTTTTTTTTTGTTGCTTTATTTCTAGATAAGAAAATAACTGGCCAAGAACTAAATCTAAATTTTTTATTCTCTCTTTTTGTCTATTAATAATAGACTCCACTTTATGATGATCCATTATCGGCTCCACTTTAGAATCTCCAAATTTAACAATTGCATCATTATATTCACTAAGTGGATCGCCATACCTTTCTAATGCTAAATTACTTTCTTCATTTATAGCTGGCTTCCAATAAGGAGAATGGGAGCTCATATAATGAAGATAGATAAAATTTTTACCGTGTGAATTCATTTCAAGTTGTTCAATTGTTTTTCTTGCAAAACTGAAATCATCCTCAACTGTAGTATCAAGAGCATCATCAAAATATAAAAGTCTGTCAAAATACTTTTGAAATCCATATCCGGCATGATGACCCTTTGACTTGCTAATACCAAAAGTAGAAAAACCTTCTTTTCTTATAAAATCAATCATGTTATCATCTGTGATAACATTCTTAATTTTTTTAGACACTTTAAGATCAAAATTGCCGTGATATGAAGGATGTTTTCCTGAAAAAATAGAACTAAAACACGGCAATGTCCATTCAGCAGCTGAAAAACAATTTTTAAAATTATATTCCTTATCAAAAAAATTATTAATAAATTTTAAGTTCTCAGGTTTTTTTTCTAATTCATTTAAAGCTTTTGAGTCTAGTTGATCTAAAACTATTAATATAATATTTTTTATCTCATTTTTTGAACTGTTATTATACTTTTCTAAAAAAACTGGACATGCAAAATATAATTTATTATTAGTATTATTTCTTATTCTTAAAGTATTGCATTTACTTATATTTTTTATAAGTGAATTATTCCATCTATTAGATAAGGGATCTTTAATTTCAATTTTTTTTCTTCATCAAAAAAGACTTGATAGTTGCCAGATACTGATCTTATGTTAGATTTATTGCCAAAACTAAATAGTAAACTTTTATCATCATTAAATTTTAAAAAATCTAACTTTAATTCACTCTTAGAAGGAATTTCTAAACAATCTCTTATTTCATTATTCAGCATTGATATTGATGATTTGAAATTTCCAGGGTTAAAGATTTCATCAAATCTGCTATTATCCCCCTTTAAATCTTCTCCATACCACCATCTTCTATCATCATATTTTTTTTTCTTGCGCTGGTTATTTATTACTTTATTTCTTAACCATTTCCATAATAGTGGGGGAGTAAAGTCTTTTAATGTAGATTTAAAATTCATTTTATAACTGATATTTATACAAACTTTGAAGGATATTTAACTTACTAATTTTATGATATCAAACTTTTAAGATAACATTGGAAAAAATTAACTTTATTAAGACAGAAAAAACTATAAACAACAACAGAAACACAATATAAAAAGTTAGCTAATTTTAAAGTAAATGACAAAAAAAAAGTATATTTTTTGGATAACCGGGTTACCAGGCTCAGGAAAGACTACAATCGCTAAAAAAATTCATAAAAGAATAGAAAAGAAATATGGGCCAACAATTGAAATTAGTGGCGATGAACTTAGAAAAAATTTTTTATTAAATAAATATGATATCAAAAATCGTGAAGAATACGCAAAATTTTATTCAAGATTTTGCAAATTTTTGCTTAAAAAGAATATAAACGTAATTTTTTCTACAGTAAGTCTTTTTCATAGCGTACAAAATTGGAATAGAAAAAATATTAAAGGATATTTTGAAATATTTATTAAATCAGACGTAAAAAAAATTATAAAATTAAATAAGAAAAAAATTTATAAAAACAAAAGAAATTTGGTTGGCGTAAACTTAAATGCTGAATTTCCGAAAAAACCTGACCTAAAAATCATAAATTCATTTAATCAGAATATAAATGATCTTTCAAATGACATATTAAAGTATATTTTTAAAAGACTTAAATAAAATTATTTTATTTTAGACCTAATAAATGAAGATAAATGATCAATTAAAAAAATTGTCACAAAAATAAGTATTATAATTGCTGAAACTCTTTCATACTCAAACATTCTAAAAGAAGATTGAAGTTCATAACCTATACCTCCAGCACCAACTATACCTAGCATTGTAGCCATTCTCACATTACGATCTAAAATGTATAAGTTGTTAGCGACAAAAGAAGGTAGAATTTGAGGTATAACACCGAATGAAATAATTTGGCTTTTAGTTGCTCCAGACGACTTAAGAGCATCTATCGGTCCTTTATTTATATGCTCAATATCTTCTGCATAAAATTTTGCCAAAAATCCCATAGTATGCAAACCTAATGCAAGTACGCCTGGCATTGCTCCAAATCCAATGGCAATAACTAAAATCATAGCAATAATAAATTCAGGTATAGCTCTAAAGAATATAACTACTGTTTTACAAATAAGATAAACAAAATAATTTGGTGCTAAGTTTCTTGCTGAAAATAATCCTAGAGGAATTGATAAAACTATTGCAATAAAAGTGCCAAGAAAGGCAATTTCAATAGTTTCAAACATTGCATAAATTAATTCATTTAAATTGCTAAAATCAGGGGGCAGCATTCTTGATAAAATATCCCCAAAATATTTTGAAGAATCGGACACTAACTTTACAAAATCAACCTCTAGATCTTTAACAACAAATATTAATGATGAAATAAATAAAACTAAAAAAACAAGAGTTTTCCAAGACCATTGGGGTTTTAAATATTTTTCAAAATTTTGGTCTTTATTATCTACTTTTAATTCCAAAATATTCTTCTTCATACTTTTAGGTGTATATCTTTTTTAAATAAGCTTCGTTAATATTAATTGATTTTTCATCAAATATAATTTTTCCATCTATAAGACCAACAACTCTATCTGAATATTTTTTTGCTAAATCTACTTGGTGAAGATTACACAAAATAGTTGTTC
>CACJFA010000035.1 GCA_902592545.1 uncultured Pelagibacteraceae bacterium
TCTGGTCTCCAATAAGGTGCACCCATACCACTAAAAGCTGGAACAACATAGATTCCATCATTCACATTTGATGATCTCGCAATTTTTTCTGTCTCTGGTGCTTTTTTTATTAATTTCATTTTATCTCTTAACCATTGAACACCAGCGCCTGCTATAAAAATTGATCCCTCTAAAGCATAAGTGGTCTTATTATTCAATCGATAGCATATTGTTGTTAATAATTTATTTTTTGAATTTATTTTCTTGGATCCTGTATTCATAATTACAAAAGCCCCTGTTCCATAAGTACTTTTAATTGAACCTTTTTCAAAACAAGTTTGACCAACCGCAGCAGCCTGTTGATCGCCTAAAACAGCAGATATAGGAATCTCTTTTCCAGTAATTTTTTTATCAGTTTTACCAAAGTCATCAGCTGAATTTTTTACTTTGGGTAGAATGCTTTTTGGTATATTTAATTTTTTTAAAATTTCATGGTCCCATTTATTATTATTAATATTAAACAGCATTGTCCTACTTGCGTTTGTAGCTTCGGTTAAATGTTGTTTTCCTTTAGTTAATTTCCAAATTAAAAATGTGTCAACAGTGCCAAATAATAAATTGTTTGATTTTAATAATTTTCTGGACTCTTTAACATTATCTAAAATCCACCTTACTTTTGTTGCTGAAAAATAAGGATCAATAAACAATCCTGTTTTCTTTCTAAAATCATTTTCATATTTTTGGTTTTTAAGTTTTTTACAGTATTCTTGAGTTCTTCGATCTTGCCAAACTATTGCATTATAAATTGGCTTTCCTGTTTTCTTGTTCCATAAAATAGTTGTTTCTCTTTGATTGGTAATTCCAATACTAATAATATGACCTCTGATTTTATTAGCCTTATTAATAACATTCTTTAGTGCTTTAAGAGTTGTTGACCAAATCTCATTTGGGTTATGTTCTACCCACCCATTTTTTGGAAAATATTGTTTAAACTCATACTGTGAAACAAATTCAATTTTTCCTTTGGTATTAAAGAGTATTACTCTTGAAGAAGTGGTGCCTTGATCAATAGAAATTATAAATTTTTTCAACAGACTACGCTATGCCTAAGTGTTTTTTTCTTTTTTCTACCCAAGTTCTAATCAAGTTATCAAAAATTAATCCTATAAACGCAACACAGATACCGAGTGTTAAACCAATTCCTGCTCCATTTTTATCTGATAGAGCTTTTAAAATATATTGTCCAAGATCTTCTGTTCCGATAAATGCTCCAATTATCACCATAAATAAAGCAAAAACTATTGTTTGATTTAATCCAAGCATCATATGTGGAAATGCTAATGGAAACTCAATTTTAGTTAATCTTTGAAATTTATTAACACCAGACATTGTTGCAGCTTCATGTAGACCAACAGGAACACTTCTCAAACCTTCAATTGTGTATCTTGTAGCAGGAATTGTTGCATAAACTATTACGGCAATTAATACCGAAGTATCAGTAATTCCAAAAAGCATCATTACTGGAATTAAATATACAAAAGACGGGAATGTTTGAAATATATCACAAACTCCAAGCATAAATGCTGCAGATTTTTTGTTTTGGAAGCATAATGTTCCAACTGTAAATCCTATTAAACAAGAAATAACTACACCAAAAGTTGCCATGTATAAGGTTACTAGTGCTCTATCCCACCATGGACTCAATGCTATAAATAAAGTCAAAGCAGCAACAACTAATGCTGATCGAACTCCTCCAATTAAATATCCTGCACCAACTGCTAGTACCAATGTAGCAACTGCAGGCATTCTTAAATACAAAGCTCTCATCGGCTGAAGCACATCTTGAATTAACCATGTATTGAATGCTTTAATATACACGAAGAAAGTATCAAAAATCCAATCGACTCCTTTGTTCCAAAAATCTGCTGTTGATATTCCTTTATTATGAGGAATTTCAAACAAGTAATTAAAACTACCTTTGAAAATAAAAGTCCCAACATATGCAAGAATTATTCCAATTACGAATGAAGCTCCAAAAAATATTACGTTTTTATTTCTTTGGAAAAATGTCAGATTGCCAAAATAATCTGTTTGTTTATTTGCCCATGCCAAAGACATTTTATCAAGTAAAATTGCAATTAAACTAATACATAAACCGGCCTCTAGTGCCAACCCTATATTGAGTTGATTAAGTGCTAATAACAAATTAAATCCTAATCCTTTCGCGCCAATGAACGCAGATATAACTGCCATTGAAAAACAAACCATAATAACTTGGTTAACTCCAATTAAAATATCTCTTCTTGCTGTTGGAATTAGCACCTTGAACATTAATTGCCAATTGGTACAACCACTCATTCTTCCAGCTTCAATAACTTCTGGTGGTATGGCTCTTAAACCTAATATTGTTAATAATATCATTGGTGGAACCGCAACAACCATAGTAATAATTACAGCAGCGTGATCACCTACTCCAAATAAAACAAGTGCAGGAACTAATACAGCGTATTGTGGCATAGTCTGCATTACTAGAAGAATGGGGTACAATGCTTTTTCAACACGTTTACTTTTGTAAGCTGCAATACCCAGGCCTAAACCAAAAATAAATGAAAGTGGAGCTGCAACAAGTATAAAAGAAAGTGTTTGCATTGAAGGTTTCCATTGACCAAATATAGAAATATAGATCATTGTTAAACCTGCAAACAAAGCCAATCCTTTTCCACTTAATTTATAAGAAAGTATAGCTGCTCCAGCTGCAACAATGGTCCAAGGTAAACCTGGTAACTCTAACCATGGATAAGCATCAATAAAATCCCAACTTGTAAATGCAACAATAGTTTCTAAACCTCCAAGTAAAATCTCTCTTATTAATTCAATTAAAAAAGTCATAAATGCAGTTAAATTTCTACTTATCTCTAATAATAATGGTCGAGTTTTAAATTCTTGAGTATCTTCGTTCCAAAACTCCATTGGCATCCATTCATTCATTAAGAAAAATAAAGAGTCGTTTATCCAAATAGGTAGCCATCCTAGAAGTGGAGGCAATCTCCAAAATACATCAAAGGCATAATACCTAACCTCTTTACCTAGAAAAAAGTAAACACTTTGATTTGGATCTTTAACAAATTCAGCCTGGCCTCTTATAAATTTATAAGTTTCAGGAACATCAATTGCAAAACATAAAGCAAAAAATACAATTAACAAAAATAACCATTGAAATAATTTTGGATATTTTTTTAAATACTCCATATTTTAATTACCGTTTTTTCTTCCTCCAAAAACTGTATCTATTATTTTTGAAGGTTTAATTGATCCTACAATATTATTTTTTGAGTCAACTACTCCTACTAATTTTTCTTGAGTAAGTATTTTTTCTGCAACATTTTCTATAATTTCATCTTTTGATACTTTTAAATCCCCTAAATTATCTTTACTTGAAGCATCCATTACATCCTCAATAATCAAAACTTTCTCTCTCGGTACTTCTTCAGTAAACTTTCTGACATATTCAGTTGCTGGATTTAATACAATATTTGCAGGTGTATCTAATTGTTCAATTATACCATCTTTCATGATTGCTATTCGATCAGCTAACTTTAATGCTTCATCAAAATCATGAGTAATGAACATGATGGTCTTCTGTAATTTTTCCTGAAGTCTTAAAAACTCATCTTGCATTTCTTTCCTAATCAGTGGATCTAATGCAGAAAAAGGTTCATCTAAAAACCATATATCAGGCTCTACAGCTAATGATCTTGCGATCCCTACTCTTTGTTGTTGTCCACCTGAAAGTTCTCTTGGGAAATAATTCTCTCTTCCATCTAGGCCAACTAGTTTTACCATTTCCATTGCTCTACTAATACTCTCTTCAGTATTAGTGCCTTTTATCTGAAGTGGAAAAGCAATATTTTCAACAACTGTTTTATGAGGTAATAAAGCAAAGCTTTGAAATACCATTCCCATTTTATTTCTTCTAAGCTCA
Source organism: uncultured Pelagibacteraceae bacterium (assembly GCA_902592545.1). Lineage (GTDB taxonomy): Bacteria > Pseudomonadota > Alphaproteobacteria > Pelagibacterales > Pelagibacteraceae > Pelagibacter. Next base: position 3,962 of record CACJFA010000035.1, read on the forward strand.
ATGAGCTCTTTATTGTTTAATTCTAATAAATCTTGACCTTCAATGAAAATTTTTCCACCGGTAGCGTCCGTTAATCTTGAAATACATCTAAGGAGTGTTGATTTACCTGAACCAGATAAACCCATTACTACTAACATTTCTCCTTTTGCAACTTCAAAAGAAGCATTATTAACTCCAACTATGCATCCTCTTTCCTGAAAGGTTTTTGCATCTACATTGCCATTAGATTCTTCAAGCATCTTTTTGGCATTTTGTCCAAAAATTTTATAAACCGACTCGCATTTTATTACAGTCTCAGACATAAATTGTTTTAAAGTTATATTAAATCCTATAAAATTAAAATGTTAATAATTGTTGCCTTTCCTCATTAAAAATTTTTAATAAAATAAACCCTTGTATCAATTCCAGTACTTAAAAAACTTAAAGCTTCTCCACTTATAGTAACACTTTCATCAACACCTACATTGTTTCCACTGACTGTAAAACCCGCAAAACATTTACCTTTTTCTTCATCCCATTTAACAAAAGTCTCATCAATTTTATTTCCATTAATTGTATAAAGCTCATGTGCTCTAAAATTTAAAAAATTAGCGCCCATTATTGCTCTTTGAGGAATTAGTTTTGTAGCTTTACAAACCTGCTCATATACTTCATCTGTTAATTTGTAGTGATCAGTTCCATCAAATGAGACTAATATTCCAGAGGGTAGTTTAGATATTAACTCACTTAGTTTTTTTTCTTCAGCAATTCTCTCTTCTTCTAACTTCATTCTTTTTACTAAATCATCACCTTGTCCAAAAATTCCATTTAAAATACTAAAAGATAAAATTACTATTAAAGTAATAGATATAAGACCAATAAATTGTCTCAAAGACTCAGGTAAATCTTTTATTTTATTAATATAATTTTCTTTAGACATTATTCTTGTAACTTACCGTTCTTCCAAATACCTGTTTTTTGTTTTCCATCAGCCCAAGTAAATGTTCCTTGACCATTCATAAAACCATTAGCCCACTCCCCTTCATAAGTGGAGCCATCAGGAAATGTTAACGTTCCAATTCCACTCCAAACACTATTTTTAAATTCACCTTTATAAATATATCCATTTGGCCAAGTCTCTACACCTTGTCCTTGTTTTTTTGTTGAAATCCACTCCCCTTCATAAGTGGTTTTATCAGTGTAAACCCACTTACCATAACCATTATCACAATTACCCTCTTTGCAACCAGTGCTTCGGGCAAATACAGAAGAACTTATTAAAAAGCTTAATAATATAAAAAGTAGAAATTTTTTCATGAATTTATTTTACACAAAATCATATAAAAAAAAATCCCCCCCAACAAGTTGGGGGAGATTTTAAATTTTTAACTTTAATCCTTATTTAGTAAATGCTTTCCAAACTGACTCGTTATCAGCTAACCATTTTTTAGCTGCATCTTCGTGAGTCATTTTGTCAACGTCAACTAAAGCTGCCATAGCTCCAATTTGACTTGTAGAGAATGACATTTTCTTAAACGTTGCTGCTGCATCAGGATGAGTTTTTGGGAAATCCTCATGAACTGCTTTTTTCAAGTATCCATCAGGAGAACCACATTTACCATCTCCACCATCTTCTGGTCTGCAACCAGCTGTGTATGGAGGGAAGTCAATAAATGTAAAACCAGCACCATCTGTAAAGTTAGGCGTCCAGTTGAATATAATTGTTCCTCTTCCTTCTTTTTCAGCTGCAGCTAATTCTGCCCAAAGTGCATCAGCACTTCCAGCAAATTTAACCCACCATAAATCACCTAAACCTAGTGCATCAACCCTTTGTGGAATTAAGTCACCATGCCAAGTTTGTGGACCTTCCAACATTCTTCCTTTTCCATCTGGAGAGTCAGGTGTTGTAAAGTTTTTTGCACAATCTGGATTTTTTAAAGCTGTCCAATCTGGTAGTCCTGGGCATAATCCTTTTTCAGCAACCCAGTTTGGATATCCCATATCCTCAAGAGTTCTTGCTTCATGATCACCCCAATCTAATAAACCACCTTTATCTAAAGCAGTAGTAAAAGATTTACCGAATGCAGATTCCCATACCTCGTGAGATATAGTTACATCTCCAATTCTAATTGACTCATAAACTGCTTGTGAGTCTGCGTTAACGTATTTAACGTTATTGCCCATACTTTCGAAAATTCCACCAATAACATAGGCCATTACAATTTGACTTGACCAGTTATGAGTTGGGATAACGATAGGCTTCTTGCTATCAGCGTTAGAAATTCCTGCAAAACTTACTACAGAAATAACTAGAGCAGATAGTAATGATATTATTTTTTTCATGTATACCCCTCTATTAATATTAATATCGAATAGTCTATGACAAAACGAATAGGTAGGTAAAGAATTATTAGTTCTAAAAAATATATATATATTTAAACAATAAAAATGATGATAAAAAATATAACAATATTTAAAAATTAAAATGATAGGGACAAGTAAAGATATTAAATATCCTGGTTTAAACATTTTACCACCTGGAGTTGAAAGACATGTTGTTAATGGTGGTGGTCTAACTGCTTTTCAAATTTTTCCTGATGATGAATTGGAAATTATCAATAATGAGGGTAATCAAATTTGTGAAATAATTTGTTTTAGCAAAGATGGTAAATCTGATGTTGGAATTTTAAATTTAAAATCAAATAATGAAAAAAATTACATTAGAAATATTCTTAGTGGGAATGAT
>CACJFA010000036.1 GCA_902592545.1 uncultured Pelagibacteraceae bacterium
AAATTGTCTGAAGTAAGTTCAGAGACTTTTGATCTTTTCAATTTCATGGAGAGATGATGCCAATAAGAATTTGATGCCTGAATTAATTAAATATAATGATGTTATCAAACATAATATTGGTCTTAGACTTCAAAACAGATTAACTAAAGAACAAGCTAAATTTGTTGCTAGGTGTAACTCAGTTCATAGAGATATATCTTTAAACTTTTAATTAATGGAAAATTATATTTTACCAAAAAAACAGGCTATTATTGTTTTTTTTGTATTTGCATTTGGTTATTTTTTATCATGTTTGTTACGTGCAATTACTGCAACACTTTCACCAGTATTAACCTCAGAATTTAATTTATTAGCAGCTGATTTAGGATTACTAGCTGGAGGTTATTTTTTAGGTTTTGCTTGTATGCAAATACCGCTAGGATATTTGTTAGATAAATATGGACCAAAAAAAATTGTCTCTTCTTTTTTATTAATCGCATTGGTTGGAACAGGGTCATTTGCTTTAGCTGAAAGCTTTTCTGGATTGTTAGTTTCACGAATTCTAATTGGTGTAGGTGTAAGTGCTTGTTTGATGGCTCCGTTAACGGGTTACAGAATATGGTATGCAGAAAATCAGCAACAAAGAGCAAACTCATGGATGTTAATGATTGCATCATTAGGTTTTTTGTCATCCACATTGCCTGTACAACTTTTATTGCCTAGTTTCGGATGGAGATGGATATTTGGAGGTATCGCTATCTTAATTTTAATTAGTATTTTTTTAATGTTAGTTTTCATTCCAAAATGGAATTTAACTAAAAATAAAGAGTTAGAAGAGCCAAGTAATACTGGAACTTTATCAGAAGTTTGGAAAAATAGATTTTTTATAAGTGTAATTCCAATGGGTTTATTTAATTATGGGGGCTTAATGGCTATACAAACTTTATGGGCAGGCCCATGGATGACTAGAGTTGCTGGTTATACACCACTTCAGAGCGCTACAGGATTATTTTGGATCAATGTAACTATGTTGGTATCCTTTTTTTTGTGGGGTTATTTTTTACCAAAAATTTCAGGTATAGGTTTTACTGCAAAAAGAATACTTAAATTAGGTTTGCCAATTAGTTTTTCTGTAATGTTTGTGATTATATTGCTAGGCTCGAAAGCGGGTGCATTCTACATAACTTTATTTATTTTAAGTTCAATTTTTTTATCAGTTACACAGCCAGCTGTGGGCCTATCTTTTTCAGGTTATTCTGCTGGTAAAGCACTAACTTCATTTAATTTATTAATATTCGCAGGAACATTCATAATGCAATGGCTAATGGGCTTAGTGATAGATATTGTTAAAGGCATGGGTCACACAGAAATATTTGCTTTTAAATCAGCTTTTTCAGTTTTCTTAATCTTAAGTATTATTTCTTATATATTTTTTTTAATATTAAATAGAAAAAAATATGAAAACAAAACGTAGGAATTTTTTTTTGGAATTATTTATTGGTATTGTTGCAATTTACTTAATTATATTAATTTTCTTATTCTTTTTTCAAAGAAATTTAATGTATCATCCTGATGAGAATAATTATTCTGGAGATAATTTAGAAGTTAACGTTGAAAAAGTTACAATCAAAACAACTGATAATATTAATCTTTTAGGCTGGTTTCATAATAAAAATTTAAAAAGTTATAAAACAATAGTTTATTTTCACGGAAATGCAGGGACACTTGAAAACAGAATCCATAAGTTAAATCATTTTAAAGACATGGATGTTAATTTTTTAATTATTGCATGGAGAGGGTTTAGCGGTAATAAAGGAAAACCAAGTGAGGAGGGTCTTTATACAGATGGTGCTAGTGCAATAAACTGGCTTAAAGAAAAAGGTCTAAATGAAAAAGATATAATTATTTATGGAGAGTCATTAGGAACTGGCATTGCCACTGAAATTACTCAGAATAAAAATTTTGCAGGATTAATATTAGAAACGCCCTTCACATCAATGATAGAGGCTGCAAAAAACTTTTATCCATATATTCCAGTAGGTTTAATTTTAAAAGATAAGTATGAAAATAATGAAAAAATTAAAAATATTAATATTCCAGTATTAGTAATGCATGGTGAGGCTGACCAAATAGTTCCATTTTGGATGGGTAAAAAAATTTTTAATTTAGCAAGTGAACCTAAATATTCATATTTTACAAAATATGACGATCATATGATGGAATATGATGATAAACTTGTATTAGCTCTTAAATCGTTTGTTGATAGTTTAAATTAAGCCACAATCTAAACAAACATAACTCAAATTTTTTTTTTAAGTTACATTATGAAAAATCTTTTCATATTTTTTATTATCTTGTTTTCTTTAAGTAATTTATCAAATGCCAAAGAAAATTTAGCATCTGTAGATAGCCTTTTTCATATTGATCAAATGAATTCGCACGATGAAAATTTTGCATTATATTTTAAAACCCGTGAAAAAGCTGTCTTAGCTCGAGGAGAAAATTCAAATTATATTAATGATTTTCCAAAAGATCTTTATATTTATAACTATAAAACAAAAGAGTCTTTGCCATTAATCTCTTATGAATGGTTTCCCAAAACCGCAAAATATTTTTTGCAAGAGTATGATTTCCCAGTTTTCCCAGATGATTTTGCATATTATCTTTTAAAAGATAACAAAACTCTGGTGATGATTAGCGCTGTAAAAAGTTTAAAAGCTAATTTTAAATTTGATATTATTGAAAAAAAGTTAGAGCTTTATCCTGTAAATGGAAAATTTGATTTTATTATTTCTTCTATAGCTAAAAATTGTGGACATTATGAATTTAGAGAAAATTATAAGTGTAGTTTTTATAAACCTTTAATTTCTAGTACCTTAATTAATTAATTTGAGTAAATGCTTCTGCGAATTTTTCGGCCTCAAAAATTTGCAAATCATCTTCTTTTTCACCTAATCCAAGGGCAATAATTGGTAGTTTATATTTTTTAGCAACTGCTAAAAGGATACCTCCTTTTGCTGTACCATCTAACTTTGTCATAATAAGACCAGTTATTGGAATAATTTTATTAAATTCTTCAACTTGATTAATTACATTTTGACCTGAAGTTGCGTCCAAAACTAAAATAACATCATGTGGAGCATCAGGATCAATTTTTTTAGTAACGTTTGCAATTTTTTTATATTCTTCCATCAAATTTTTTTTATTTTGTAGTCTTCCAGCTGTATCAATTAAAACTTGATTAAAATTATTGTTTAATGCTTCCTCAATAGCCTTGTAAGCGACTGATGCAGGATCAGAGCCTTGAGATGATTTTGTAATTTGAACATCAACTTTGTTTGCCCAATTTTCTAGTTGCTCTATAGCTGCTGCTCTAAAAGTATCTGATGCAGCTAGCATTACTTTGTTTCCATTACCCTTTAATATTTTGCTTATTTTTCCAATAGTAGTTGTCTTTCCAACACCATTGACACCTGAAATTAATGTCGCATTTAATTTTTCTTTTTTTTTGAAGAATTCAATATTTTCTAAAGGTTTCATTATTGAAATAATATAATTTTTTAAAATATTATTTATTTCTTCGGTTAAATCTTTATTGGGATCAATTTTTGTTTGAGAAATTATTTCTCTTATTTCTGAAGCCGAAACAATACCAACATCGGATTGAATTAAGTAATCTTCAATTTTGTCTAATGTTTTGTCATCAATCTCTTTTTTTACAACTATATCTCTTAAACCCGTTGTAAAAGCTGAGGCACTTTTTTTAAAACCTGATTTAAATTTCTCAAAAATTCCCATTAAATTTTAAAATTTATCTCCTCAATATCTGAAACTGGTCCTTTCATGTGAATACTATTGTTTTCATCAATTGAAATTGTCAATCTACCTGTAGAAAATTCAATATCAACTTTATCATTTACCAGTCCGTTTTGTTTTGCGGCAAAAGCTGTTGCGCAAGCTGCAGTTCCACAAGCTTTGGTAAGTCCAGCTCCTCTTTCCCAAACTCTAACTTTTATCAATTCTTTGTTAACAACAGTTGCTAAAGTAACATTACATTTTTCTGGAAATAGAGAGTGAGTTTCGATTTTTGGTCCAATTTTTTCAATTTCAAAATTTTCGTTATTATCAACAAAAAAAACTACATGTGGGTTTCCAACATTTACAGCAATTCCACCAGAAAATTCGTTATTATTTTTGTCATTAATTTTAATTCCTAAATTATTCGTATTTAATTCTTTAGACAATGGAATCTCATCCCATTTTGTTTTTGCAACACCTATTTCTGTAGAAACAATTTTATCTCCAACAATATTTGATTTTAATTTGCCAGATAAAGTTGTTAGAACAATTTCTTTTTTGTTATTTTCTTTACCTAATAAATCAGCAATACATCGCGTACCATTTCCACACGCACCAGACATTCCTCCATCTGAATTATAAAAATCTAGTGAAGCATCTGAAATATCATTTTTTTTAATCAATATGAGTTGGTCACAACCAATAAATTTTCTGTCACAAATCTTTATTATTTGCTCTTTCGTCAAATTTGTAATTGTTTGCCTATTATCTATAATGACAAAATCATTACCTAAACCGTCCATTTTAAAAGCTTTAATATCCATATATAGATATTTAACTTATTTATTGACTTTTTGAACCTCTATTATAGGTTGTTGCCGTTTCCGCAAAAACATTAACTTTGCGGTGTCTTTGGAAACAAAGAGATCGACACTAGTCAGCGAGGGTTCGCCCACTAGTGCGTTACTGCTATGCGTAATAAATATGTTTGAAAATTTAACAAATAAATTTGAAGAAATTTTTTCTTCTCTGAAAAAGGCACCTTCACTTGATGAAGCTCAAGTAGATGAAGGTTTAAGAGGCATTAGGCAAGCCTTGCTTGAAGCAGATGTCTCATTGGATGTTGCAAAAGATTTTATTGAAAAAGTTAAGCCAAAAGCATTAGGCCAAGAGATAATAAGGTCTACCTCTCCTGGGGATATGGTTGTTAAAATTGTTTACGATGAGCTTGTAGACTTACTAGGTGCAACAAATAATGAGATAAACTTAAACGCAGTACCGCCTGTGCCAATGATGTTAGTTGGGTTACAAGGTTCTGGAAAAACAACAACAACAGCAAAATTAGCAAAATTTTTAGAAAACAATAAAAAGAAAAAAGTGATGATGGTCAGTCTAGATATTTATAGACCAGCTGCTCAAGAACAACTTAGATCTTTAGGAGAACAAAATAATATTTTAACTTTACCTATTATAGAAGGTCAGCAACCTGCTGATATTTGTAGAAGAGCAATAAGTGCCGCTAATTTAAATGGAGCTGAAATAATTTTATTTGATACTGCTGGTAGAACTCAAATTGATTTACAAATGATGAGTGAGATTAAGCAAATTGAAGCTGTCATTAATCCAACAGAAACTTTCTTAGTTGCAGATTCTTTAACAGGTCAAGTTGCAGCCTCAGTGGCAAAAGAATTTAAAAATACAGTTAATTTATCAGGAATTATTTTAACTAGGGCTGATGGTGATGCAAGAGGTGGAGCCGCAGTGAGTATGAAATATGTTTCAAACGTTCCAATTAAATTTTTAGGTATAGGAGAAAAAATAGATAATCTTGAAGTATTCCATCCAGATAGAATTGCAAACAGAATACTTGGTATGGGGGATATCGTATCCCTTGTAGAAAAGGCGGCTCAAGATTTAGGAGAAGAAAATCTTAAAAAGGCAGAGGAAAATTTAAAAAAAGGTCAATTCTCTATGGAAGATTATTTATCTCAATTAAGACAAATGAAAAAAATGGGTGGCATTGAGGGAATTATGTCTTTTATGCCAGGAGTTTCTAAAATTAAATCTCAAATGGATTCAGCGGGAATTGATGAAAGTATAATTACTAAAAATGAAGCTGTTATTTTATCAATGACAAAAAAAGAAAGAGAGAACCCAAAAATAATAGATGGTTCTAGAAAAAAAAGAATTGCTAATGGCTCTGGCACAGATCCGGCCACTATCAATAAATTGCTTAAGCAATTTAAAATGATGTCTGAAATGATGAAAAAGATGTCAAAAGGAAATCTGAAAGGTATGTCTGATAAAGGTATACCGCCAGAGCTATTTAACCAATTAAAGTAAAAAGGAGAAGAAATGTTAAAATTAAGATTATCAAGAGGTGGAACAAAAAAACGTCCTGTTTATAAAGTTGTTGTTGCCGACAGTCGTTTTGCAAGAGATGGAAGATTTATAGAAAAGGTTGGTTTCTTTAATCCTCTATTACCAAAAGAGAAAAAAGAAAGAGTGGGTCTAGAAGCTGAGAGAATTAAATATTGGCTTGGTCAAGGAGCTCAACCAACAACTAGAGTAGCAAGAATTTTAGGTGAGAACGAACTAATGCCTATGCCTGCAAATGGAAATAATCCAAATAAAGCAGTGCCAAAAAAAGAGAGAAATAAAAAAGAAGAGGATAATAAAGAAACTCCT
>CACJFA010000037.1 GCA_902592545.1 uncultured Pelagibacteraceae bacterium
ATTTAAAAGTAATTAGACCAAAAGTATTGGAAACTACCGCTTTAGGAGTCGCACTCTTTGCTGGATATCAAGTTGGTGAGTTTAAATCATTAAATCAAATTAAAAATATTTGGCAAAAAGATAAAGCTTTTTCACCAAAAATTAAGAATTCGTTGAGAAATCAATTATTACAAGGATGGAAACTAGCAATTAGAAAAACTTTGGCATAGCTTTAGATATGAAAAAAGTTTTAATTATTGGAGCTGGAGCAATGGGTGCTGCGTTTTCTTTTCCATTGCTAGACAACAATCATAAGGTAACTTTATCTGAACCATATAATACAAAACTTACAAATCAACTACTTAAAAAAAAGAAGTTTCATCCGAGTTTAAAAATTATTTTACCAAAAAAGTTATTAATTAGAAAGTTTTCTTCTCAATTGTTACTTGAGAAATGGGATTTGGTAGTTATTGCTGTAAGCTCTATTGGAATAGAATTAGTAAAAAAATATTTAAATAACTTAAATAAAAAAACTTATTTATTAGTTTTAACTAAAGGACTTAAATTAGATCGTAAACAAAATAAAATAATTACAATGTCAGAACAATTAGACTCAAGAGGCGAAAAACTAAATATCTCTGTATTAAAAGGACCTTGTTTAGCAAAAGAATTGGCAAGAAAAGTAAAAAGCTATACGGTTATTGCAAATAAAAATATAAGAGTAGCAAAACAAATAGGAAAAATAATTTCAGCAAAATATTATAAAACCGAATACTCTTCAGATGTTCGAGGAATAGAATTTTCCTCTGCTATTAAAAATATTTATTCTATGGTTATAGGTTCTGGTGAAGGAAATAATACCTCTTCAGCATTATTTAGAAAATCATTTGATGAAATGGAATATTTAATTCAATATTTTAATGGTAAGAGAGAAACAGTAAGAGGTTTAGCGGGTTTAGGTGATTTGTATGTTAGTGCTGTAGGAGGAAGAAATAGTAAAATGGGTGAATACTTGGGTAAAGGATTTTCTTTTAAAAATGCTAAAAAGAAATTTATGACAAATGATACCATCGAAGGAGCCGATTTAGCTAAAGAAATTGCACCATATATTTTAAAGAAAATTAATAAAAAAAAAATTCCATTAATGACGGCTTTGCTAAATGCAATTATTAAAAATAAAAAATTAAAAATAAATTATTAATTGATTATTTATTTAAGAAAGTTTTCATTGAATCATCCATTGCTTTTTCCCACGGAGTATGGTGCACGGGTGCAACTGATCCAGTTACGGGAGATGAGAATGATTTGTTTCTATAAGTAAGAATATCCTCTACTTTATGGTGTTCCCATTCTTTGAAATGTTTCCTAATTAATTCAAAGTCAATTTTAGGATAATCAGACATATCATGAAGCTCTTTTGTATATTCTGTTTGAAAATCAATCATTTGATCAGGATTTTCTAATTTTTCTTCCATAGCAACCCACTTATTAATATCTTTATCTATTTCTTCATCAGTTGGCATTTTGATTTTTCCCATGATCACATCTCTCGCATACCATCCCTGACAGTCAAACATGTTAAATGTATGAAACTGGTCCTGCATACCTAAGTATAAAAGTTTATGATTATCTTGCCACACAATACCTTTATAAAGTTTTGGTGGATACAATCTGTTATGTGTTTTTAATTTTAAACTTTCATCTAAAAATGGAAAATGATGGAGATATCCTGTACATAAAATAACCACATCAGCATTTTGTTCTGTTCCATCTTTAAATATGGCCTTTTTCCCTTCTAACCTGTCTAAATAATGAACTTCTTTCATGCCTTCTGGCCATTTGAAACCCATTGGGTTATGCCTGTAACCGATTGTTACACTTTTAGCACCATACTTATTACATTGTAGAGCCACATCTTCAGCGGAATAACTACTACCTAAAACAATCACATCTTTTCCTCTGAATTCTTCAGCATCTCTAAAATCATGTGAGTGCATTATTCTTCCTGGGAAAGAATTCATTCCTTTATATTCAGGAATAAAAGGCACAGAAAAATGACCTGTAGAGACTACCACATAATCAAATGTATCATTTAAAATTTTATTATTTACTTTGTCCTGGTAAGTAATTTCAAACTTATCATTATTATAAATAGTATTTGTAACTCTAGTATTAAATTTAATCTTACTTTTTATATTTCCTTTACTCACTCTTCCTAAAATATAATCTTGCAATACTTCTCTTGGAGGGAAAGAGGGAATTGGCTTTCCAAAATGTTCATCAAAAGAATAATCAGCAAATTCTAAACACTCTTTAGGTCCATTAGACCATAAGTATCTATACATACTGTTAGGTACAGGATCTCCATATTGATCTGAACCAGTTCTCCAGTTATAGTTCCATAAACCACCCCAACTTTCTTGTTTTTCAAAGCAAACTATTTCAGGAATTTTTTCTCCTTTTTTTTCCAAATGCTCAAATGCTCTTAAAATTGAAAGTCCACATGGACCAGCGCCTATGATTGCTACTTTTGACATAGAATTTTTCCTATCATTAATAAATTTATAAATATATCTTACTAACAATTTTTAAAAAAATAAAATTATATTTTGTTATGGGTATTAATTGGAATTATCCAACCACTATGTGGATAGGAGAAAATAGGATTGAAGATTTATCCTTAGCCTGTAAAGAGTTAAATATTTCAAACCCATTATTTGTAACAGACAAAGATTTAATTAACTTAGACTTAATAAAAAATATAATATTAAGATTAAAAAAAAGTTTTAAAAATTTAGCTACCTTTTCTAATTTTACGGGAAATCCAATTGGAGAAAATGTAGAGGAAGGAGTTAAAGTTTATAATACATTGGACTGTGATGGTGTAATAGCTTTAGGTGGCGGAAGTGGTTTAGATGTTGGAAAAGCTATAGCATTTATGTGCAATCAATCTCGACCGTTATGGGATTTTGAAGATATTGGTGATTATTGGAAAAAAGCTGATAGTTCTAAAATTTCAAAAATCATAGCAGTTCCTACTACTGCTGGAACAGGATCTGAAACAGGTAGAGCATCTGCAATCATAAATAAAGAAACAGGTGCAAAAAAAATTATTTTTCACCCAAAAATGTTACCCTCGATTGTAATTTTAGATCCTTTACTTACATTAGATTTATCTCCAAGATTAACAGCAGCAACAGGAATGGATGCACTAGCTCATAATTTAGAAGCGTTTTGTGCACCAGGTTATCATCCGATGGCTGATGGTATGGCAATAGAAGGAATGAAATTAATTAAAAATTCATTAATTAAAGCCTTTAAAAATGGAAAAGATATTAAGTCTAGAATGGATTTACTTTCTGCAGCTTCAATGGGTTCGACTGCTTTTCAGAAGGGACTGGGAGCAATCCACTCATTGAGTCACCCTGTAAACGGTAAATTTAATGTTCACCATGGTTTATCTAACGCAATATTTATGCCTTATGTTTTAACATTTAACAAACCTTCAATCGAAAATAAAATAATATCGATTTGTGATTATCTTAATTTAAATAAAAATTTTGATAGTTTTTTAAATTGGATTTTGGAATTAAGAAAAAATTTAAATATTCCACACAAATTATCAGATGTAATGGATTGTAATAATATTGATTTAGATGAACTTTCCTTAATGGCATTTGAAGATCCATCAACAGGAGGAAATCCCAAAAAATTAAGTCAAAATGATCTAAAAGAAATGTATTTAAAAAGTATTTCTGGAGAATTATTTTAATGAAAAAAATATTGATAGTAGAAGGAAACTTACGAGAGGAAAATAAAAGCTTTTCTGCAGCTGGAATTCAAACACATACAGAAAGTCTTAAAGATAGTTTGGCATATTTTACAGATAAATTAGAAACCCACGTGGTTAATCCTTCTTCAGATGAAAATATCGATAAAAATATTGATGCACTTGAAAGCTACGATGGTCTTATTTGGGGAGGAAGTAGTTTAAATATCTATAACAATACTCCAGAAATAAAAAGACAAATTGAATTTATGAAAGAATGTCAGAAAAAAATCAAAAAGATTTTAGCAATTTGCTGGGGTATGCAAGTCGCTGTGACCGCAGCAGGAGGGGAGGTTAAAAAAGCTAAAAAAGGATCTCATAGAGGTATAGCATCAAATATAGAAATTAATGAAAATGGTTTAAATCATCTACTCTATAAAAATAAAGATAAAAAATTTAATACACCAGCATTTAATTTTGATGAAGTAGTAACAATGCCAGAAAATTCAATTTTATTAGCTTCAAACTTAATAAATAACGTTCAAGGAATAAATTTTAAAGTTGGTAAATGTAATATATGGGGCCTTCAATACCACCCTGAGATTACTTATAATAAAATGATCAATTTGATTATTTTCAGAAAAAAAAGACTTTTAGAAAAAGGGGCTTTTAAAGATGAGAATGAAATAAATAATCACATCAAACACATAGAAAGTGAGAATAATAAATTAGATAAAGTTTCTAGAATGAGAGAATTAGAGAACTGGTTAGATTATTTAAATTTAGAATAAACCTTCTATTTCACCTTTGTCATTTAATTTTATAGAGTCGGCTGCTGGAACTCTTGGAAGCCCTGGCATTGTCATAATTTCTCCACACACAACAACTATAAATTCAGCACCAGAAGAAAGTCTTACCTCTCTTACAGGTAAAACATGACCAGTGGGAGCACCTTTTAAATTTGGATCTGTTGAAAAACTATACTGTGTTTTTGCAATACAAACAGGTAACTTGCCATAACCCTTTTCTTCAAAATCTTTTAATTGCTGTCTCACTTTTGTATCTGCTACCACTTCAGAGGCACTATAAATTTCTTGTGCAATTTTTTCTATTTTTTTGAATAACGAAAGATCATCTTCATATAAAAATTTAAATGTATCTTTTTTATCTTCACAAATTTCTGTAACGTTTTTAGCGAGCTCAACAGTTCCTTCACTTCCATTAGACCAATGAGTACATTTAGAAGCTTTTACTCCTTGCGTTTTACAAAAATCTAACAAGGTTTTCATTTCATCTTCTGTGTCAGTAATAAAATGATTAACTGCAACAGTAACAGGTAATCCAAATTTTCTAATATTATTTATATGTCTACGTAAATTTACCATTCCCTCTTTTAGTGCTGATAAATTTTCTTTTTTTAAATCTTCTTTAGCAACTCCTCCATGCATTTTTAAAGCTCTTATTGTTGCTACGATAACCACGCAATCTGGTTTGAGATCAGATTTTCTGCACTTAATATCCAGAAATTTTTCAGCTCCCAAATCAGCCCCAAATCCTGCCTCTGTTACAACATAGTCAGCTAATTTAAGTCCTGCTTTAGTTGCAATTACTGAATTACATCCGTGAGCAATATTTGCAAAAGGACCACCATGAATTATCGCAGGATTGTTTTCTAAAGTTTGAGTTACATTGGGTCTTATTGCTTCTTTAAGCAAAACAGTCATTGGACCTTGA
>CACJFA010000038.1 GCA_902592545.1 uncultured Pelagibacteraceae bacterium
TTTTCTTTAATAATACTTTGATCTATTTTTCTTTGTTTCAAAGGAAAGGCTATGTTTTCAAAAACATTTAAATGAGGATAGTTTATAAATTGCTGATAAACCATTGCTACATTTCTTTCCCAGACAGGAATTTTTAAGAAATTTTTACCATCAAATTCAATTTCACCACTATCTGGTGTTAAAAGACCAGCTATTGTTTTTAGTAGAGTTGTTTTTCCTGATAACGTTCTTCCTAGAATTGTATACAGATTTCCTTCTTTAAAATTAAAAGATACTTCGTTTAAATGATATTGATCATCAGGTTTATAAGATAAATTGTTAGCAACTAAATCCATTATTTGATAGCTCCTGATAAATTTCCTTTTGATAAATATCGTTCAACTATGAACGCAACAATAATTAATGGTGCTACTGAAACTAAAGCTGATGCTGATAAACTCCACCAAGGAGTTACCGATGAATTTAATGCAACAATCTTAACTGGCAATAATTGAACTTCTGTAAAAGTTAAAATAAAAGCAAAAAAGAAATCAATCCATCCAAAAATTATGCAAAACATTCCTGCTACAATTAAACCAGGTATTGAATTTGGTAAGACCACTTTTAAAAATGCTTGATAAGGATTACATCCATCAATCAGAGCTGTCTCGTCAATTTCTCTTGGAACTTTATTAAAAAAATCGACCATAATCCAAACTGCTATTGGCATTAATAAAACAATATAAACAACAATTAGCCCGGTCAGACTATCTAATAAATTTATTGAACTTAAAAATAAAAAAAATGGAATTGACAAAACAATCGGTGGCATAATTCTTTGTGAGATAAAGAAAAAAGTAATGTCATTATTTTTTACAAACCCTGCCTTAAATGTGTATCTTGATAATGCATAAGCAGACAATGTTCCAAGAATAATACTAATTAAACTTGCAGTACAAGTTACAAACAAACTATTAAAATATGGTTCAATTATATCTACTCCACCTTTAGCTGGAGATTTAATTAAAACCTTCCAACCTTCTAAGTTTGGCTCAAAATCAACCCATGGAATATATGTTACTCCTCCATTAACAGACTGGAAATCTTTGAAAGATGTTGTTAAAGCCCAAAGAAAAGGAGCAACCACAAATACTGTCCAAACGACAATAAAAAAATATTTCAAAAAAATATATAGTTTATTCATTATTTATTCTTTTAATAAAACTTTAGTTAATACTTTTGCTATAATAGTTAGACTTATGATCATGATAATTAAGTAGGTAAATGACATCGACGCTGCATAACCCATCTGAAATTCTCTCAATCCTTTAATAAAGATATAAAAACTTGAAGTTTCGGTAGATGTGCCTGGACCACCTGAGGTCAATACATAAACTGTATCCATAATCTTTGATGCCTCAATTAACCTTATAATTATTGCTCCAATTGAGATGGGGGCCATCAATGGAAATGTTACATAAATGAATTTTCTAACTGGACTAGCACCATCAATCGCAGCAGCCAAAAATGGTTCTTTAGGTAATGACAACAACCCTGCTAATAAAAGTAAAAACATAAATGGTGTCCATTGCCATACCTCAACTATAATAACTGTAAATTTTGCAATAACAGGATCTGTCAACCACTTGGGAGCTACCCCAAAAACTGATAACAAATCATTTACTGGTCCAAGAGACTCGTGAAAAAAAGTTCTCCAAATAACCGTCATGATCACCGGGGTTGTCATCATTGGAACTAAAAAAAGAACTCTAAAAAATCTTTTAAATTTAATATCTTTCCAAACCATATGTGCCAGTGCAAAACCAATCACATATTGCAAGATAACTGTTGTAACTGACAAAAAACTCAATCTAAAAAATGATTCCCAGAATCTTGGGTCATCAGTAAATAATCTTATGTAATTTTCTAAACCTATATAATCTAAACCAGGATTATAACTATTCCATCCTGACAAACTTAATCTAACTACAAAAATAATTGGAAAAATTAATATTCCTATTAACACAAATAAACCTGGAAACAGGAAGAAATATTTATGCTTAAAGTTCATTTATAAATAAAGGATTATATTATTTTTATTATATGTGGCCATTAAAATTAATGGCCACATAAAGTATTTTAAAATTATAGCTTGTTGTCTTCCATTTTGACACCAACAGCATAGGCATCTTGAACCGCTTTTTTACCTACTCTGCTTACAATTGCTTCCCACTCTTTAGCAACTTCATCTAAAGCTTCTTGAGGAGATAATTGTCCTGCTAAAGCTTTTGAAGTACCAGTAGCAACAGCACTTGTAAATTCAAATACACCTGGAACTCTTAAAGGGAAAACTCTGTTATTACTTTTTTCCATATCTAAAAGTGTCTTAGTGTAACTGTTAGCAATCTCTGGATCCCAACCCATACTATTAATGTAAATGTTAGGGTCAAAGTCTGAGTTTTTAAACGGGTTAACACCGAATCTACCAATTGCTAAGTCAGCTTGGTGGTTTGCACCATTAGAAAAGAAGCAAAGATAATCAAATGCCATATCTTTTACTTTACTTTTCTTAGCCACACCTACAGCCCAACCCCAAACAATGTAAGGAGCCTGGTTGTATTGGTTTTCCCAGCTATTAGATACTCTGTTCCAAACTTTATCAGCGCCTGGAAGTGGAGCTGCACCAACTTTATTTTTAATTGGACTGTCATCTTGCATCGCTGCAATAAATGCATCGTCCCAAGAGAAACTAAATAAAGTTTGTCCACCACCAAATGATCCGATTTCATCACCTAGACCAAAGTTAGTTCCTCCTGGAGGAACATATTTAGTAGCTTCAACCCAATCAGTTAATGCTTCAACAAATCCTGGGTTATTGATGTTTGGCTTCATAGTTTCTAAATCAAAAAAGAAACCACCTGGAGTTCTAGGGTTTTTAGCATAAGCAACTGATCTGCTGAAAAAAGCTGCAAACATTAAGTCATCTTTTTTCATAACTTCAGCTGAACCATATTCTTTTTCACCATCTCCATCCCAATCCCAATCATTGAAATATTTAGCCATTTGAGCGTATTCTTTCCAAGTTCTTGGAACTCTTAACTCATTACCTGTGTCAGCTTTATATTTCTTCTGCATTTCTGGATTATCAATGACATCTTTTCTATATTTTAAATAATGTCTGTCACCATCAACTGGGTATTGATACATAGTTCCATCCCAAGACGATACACCCATGTGAGATTTAGTTACATCTTTCATCTCAGGTGAGTTCATGTACTTCTTAGGAACTGGTGCTAAATATCTTTTCCAGTCATTGATGAAGTTAGAAAATCCAAACACAATATCGTAAGGTGCTTGTCCAGCTTGGAAAGGAACCATTGCTTTCGAGTACAAATCACCTGCTGGTGTATGTGTAACTTCAACCTTTGCGCCTGTTAATTTCTCAAACTGTTCAGCGTGTAGAGCTGTTGGCTCTCCCATCACCGGAATTGCGTGAGTGTTTATTTTAAGAGTTTTTCCTTTGTAATTTTTCTTAGACATCTTCTCATAAGAACAATCACCAGGAATATCTCCTGTAGCTTTGATATGTGGAAACTGATCGCTCCACTTATCAGCATATGCCATAGGACTAAATATCATTAAACTTGATATAATAGCCGTCAAGCAAGTTTTCATTAGTTTCATTATTACCTCTCTCTTCCTTTACTTAATTACGGAACTAAAACAGCTCGTCCCTTAACTTTACCGTCGTTAAGATCATGGAGCGCTTTATTAGCATCGTCTAATTTATATTCTTGCATGGATAGCTTCACTTTTCCTCGATCAGCTAACTCCATCAATTCATACAACTCAGACCACGTTCCCACTAAATTACCTACGATTGTTTTTTCAGAAATAATTAAATCAACTGCTAATGATTTAATTTCTTCTCCGTATCCAACAATGTAGTAAAAACCACCATTAGAAGTCATTTGAATTCCCATGGCAGTAGATCCTTTTTCACCTACGAAATCGATAACAGCTTCTGAACCTTTTCCTTTAGTTAGTTCTTGAACTTTTTCAATTTCATTTCCATCAATTAAAACTCCGTGATCACCACCGAGTTCCATTGCATGTTTTAAGGCTGTTTCAGATTTCTCAACAATTATAATGTCAGCTGCACACATCGCTTTCAAACATTGAATAGCAATATGTCCTAAACCTCCAGCACCAATTATCGTACAGCTTTGACCTGGCAATAAATGTCTAGTTGCCTTTTTAACAACTCTATAAGCTGTAAGACCTGCATCTGAAAAAGGTGCAACATCTTTAGGTGCTAAAACTTTTGGAAGTTTAATTAAATTTCTAACACTTGTT
>CACJFA010000039.1 GCA_902592545.1 uncultured Pelagibacteraceae bacterium
TTGGTCACCCAAACTGTTCGGATAATTTAACTGAAAGTATGTCTAAATATGGTGTTCAGAAACAAAAAGGTTGGCATGCAATTAATTTATTTTTTAACACCTCAGCTGGAGGATTGAATTCTGTTATTTCTGATGAATCTTATTCAAGACCTGGGGATTATGTAATGTTTAAGGCTTTAAAAGATTTAACAATAGGAACAACTGCATGTCCAAGTGATATAGATCCTTGTAATTCATGGAATCCTACAAATATATTTGTTAGAACTTACGATAAAAATAAAGAATTTAGAAAGTCATTTGGTTTTAGAATGAAAACAGACTCTGAAAATAAACTTACTAGAAATTCTGGCTTTTATGAAAGAACTTCAAAATTAACTAGAAATTTTGTTGACGCTAGAGGGTTTTGGCTTCCAAATGATTACACCAAGCATGGTTTGGTTAATGAGTACAATGCTTGTAGAAATGATGCTGTATTAATTGATCTATCATCACTAAGAAAATTTGAAATAATTGGTCCTGATGCTGAAGAGTTAATGAATTACACTCTTACAAGAAATATAAAAAAACTTTCTGTTGGACAGGTTGTTTATTCTGCAATGTGTTACGAAAATGGAATGATGTTCGATGATGGAACTCTTTTAAGATTAAGCGAAACAGGTTTTAGATGGATATGTGGAGATGAGTATGGTGGAGAATGGCTAAAAGAAATTGCAAAAAAAAAGAATTTTAATGCTATTGTTAAAAACTCAACTGACCAAATAAGTAATGTATCTTTGCAAGGTCCAAAAAGTAGAGAGATTTTAAAAAAAATTATCTTTACACCACCAACACAGCCTTCGATAGATGAGTTGGGCTGGTTTAGATTTACAATTTGTAGAATAGAAGAGCTTCAAGGTATTCCATTAATTGTTTCTAGAACAGGTTATACTGGTGAATTAGGTTATGAAGTTTGGTGTCACCCAAAACATGCTCCTGAAGTTTGGGATAAATTAATGGAAGCAGGTAAAAATGATGGATTAATACCAGCAGGGTTTGCTGCCTTAGACAAACTAAGAATTGAGGCAGGTTTAATTTTATTTGGCGCAGAGTTTGATGGAGAGCAAGATCCTTTTGAAGCTGGTATTGGTTTTTCCGTTCCACTGAAAACAAAAGAAGAAGATTTTATTGGTAAAGAGGAATTGATTAAAAGAAAAGCTAACCCACAAAAGAAATTGGTAGGCCTAGAACTTAATGGAAAAGAAATAGCAGGCCACGGCGACTGTGTCCATATTGGAAGATCACAAGTTGGTATAGTTACGAGTGGATGCTTGTCCTCTACTTTGAATAAAAATATTGCTCTTTGCAGAATAGATGTTCAATACTCAGAAATCGGTACTGAAGTTGAAATAGGTAAAATCGATGGTCATCAAAAAAGAATTAGTGCTAAGGTTGTTGGTTTTCCATTCTACGATCCAACTAAATCGAGAGTCAGAGCTTAAAAATAATGCCAAAAGAAAAAAAGACATTATTAGATTTTTGGGAAGATCAAATGAGACAGTCGCATACGGCTAGTAACTATTTTTTTAGAAAATCTCCTTCTCACTATCATATGATGTTATTAGTAATGTCTGCACATAAAGAAAATAAAAAACTATCTGTTGAGGAACTTAAAACTAAATTGTTTAAAACATCTAGACCTAAATCTGCATTAATTATTACTGAAGCTTGTGAAAAAGGATTCTTTCGTCTTGAAAAAACATCAACAGACCAAAGGGTAAAAAATATAATACCCAGTGATTCTTTTATTAAAGAATTTAATGAATACCTAGATACCTTAAAAAATATAAGTTATTAGCGATAAATTTCACAAAAATTGAAATATCTAAATTATATATATAATTTTTAGTTCTATAAAAAATTATATTAATTACTATTTGCAAAAAATAATGTTTTTGTATGACGACATTACCTTCGAAAGCAAAAGTGGTTATCATCGGTGGTGGAATTCACGGTCTTAGTACTGCTTGGAAACTTTCTGAAACATATAAAAATCCTGGTGACATAATTGTATTAGAAAAAAAAGATACTGCAGCTGGTGCAAGCGGAATTGCTTGTGGTGTTGTAAGAAATAATTATTTCCAACCAGCAATGAGAGAGCTTATGGCTCACTCAGTTTCTGTTTGGGAGAGTGACCCTAAAGCATTTAAATATAATCCTGTTGGCTACTTACAAATTTCACCTGAAGTAATGCATGAAGATGTTGCAAGCATTTATGAACAACAAAAAGCAATCGGATATGAGTCAGTATTTATTGAAGGTGAAAAAGATTGTTCGAATTATATGAAAGGTATTTTTGATGATTGGCAAGCACAAGGCATCACTTCAATACTTCATGAAAAAAAAGGTGGATACGCATTTAACAAAGACTCAATTAAAGCACTTGAAAGTAAATCTACATCAAATGGTGTGCAAGTGATGAAAGGTGTAAAAGTAACAGGATTTAAAAGAGGAAGTAACAGTCAAGCTGTTACAGGAGTGGAAACAGACAAAGGTACAATAGAGTGCGAACAGGTTGTAATCGGTGCAGGTCCATGGGCGAGAGATTTTTGGAACATGTTAGAGTTACCTAAAACGGCTAACATTAAAGGCAAAGACGGTAAAATGCATGTAACAGATATGTGGACATACTGGATGCTACAAGAAGGTGTTATTGGTGTTGAGCCAGATTTTCTAAAAACAAATGATGGAAAACAACCTCCTGTGGTTCATGTAGACTCGACTGCTCCGTTATATTCAGACAAAACAAAAAAATTATTAACAGATAAAATTTGGGGAATTTATTACAAACCTGACATTGAAGGCTTAGGTGTACAAGGGGGAACTTCTCCTTACATAGTTAAAAAACATTTTGATCAAGTTAATGTTGATCCTTATGGAATTGAGTCACCTGAATATCAAACAACAGAAGCATTTAGTGAAATGTGGTGTTCAGCTTTAGCGCATTGTCAAAAAAGATTTGAGGGTAAATCTGATTTATATAGAAAAGGACCATCGGGCGGACTTGGATGTATGACACCAGACTCGTTTCCAATCTTTGATAGATTTTTTGAAAACGTTTACATGATTGCAGATGCTAACCATGGTTATAAAATGATTGGAGTTGGAGAACTTGTTGCAAAAGAAATTCTTGGTACTGAAAGTGATTTATTAAAACCATTTAGATTCAACCGTTACGAGAAGGGTGAACTTCACCCTACTTCGAACAGTCCGTTTCCTTGGAGCTAGACTCTAAGCCTAGACACAAATAAATTTTTCAGCTACGTTTGAATAAATTAAATTCATTGAGGGGTGAAAATGACAGATCTAGAAAAACACGTTAACCAGCCAGGTAGAGCAAAATTAGTTAAAAAGGTTAGAGAAAAAATTAATGAACTTGGCATCACTTATATTTATTATCAATTCATTTCTGTAACAGGTAGAGTTGTTGGAAAAGGTATACCTGCAGATCACTGGGAAAGAACAGCTGAAAAAGGATTTCAATTAGTTTACGGTGCTACAGCAAACTTGTTCTTAGATCGTCATAATAATTACATTGGATACGGACCAGAAGCTATGGAGCTTGTTGGAATACCTGATCCTGAAACTTTTGTTCAATTACCATGGGATAAAAGAGTTGGAAGAGTATTTGTAACTTGTTTTAGAAACAGAGAAGAAAGAAAAAATCCAGGCGGTCATTTAACTTCAGACTGTAGAGGAAATCTAAGAATTTTCATGGATGAATTTAAGAAAAAACATGGTCTAGAATTAAGAGTTGGTACTGAGCCTGAAATG
>CACJFA010000040.1 GCA_902592545.1 uncultured Pelagibacteraceae bacterium
CAGCAATTACAATAGGAATTGCTGTGGATAATAGTATTCACTATATTTACAGATTTAAAGAAGAATTTAATAAAATAAATGATTATAACAAGACGTTAAAAACTTGTCATTCAACTGTTGGGGTCGCTATACTAAACACTTCAATTACGATTGTTTTCGGATTTTCAATTTTGGTTTTATCAAAGTTTATCCCAACAATTTATTTTGGTGTATTTACAGGACTAGCTATGTTATTGGCTATGATATCGGTATTAACACTACTTCCTGCATTAATCTTAATTATTAAACCTTTTGGTAAATCATCTTAATGATAGAAATCATAAAAGATTATTATAAAGCAATATCAATAATTGATTTAATTTATTTAATTTTAACAATCCTTTCTTTGATAAATTGTTATAAAAAAGGTTTCATCTTAAGTATTCTTTCAATGGCTAAATGGTTGCTGGCATACATAATTACATTAATTCTATTTCCAAAAATCAAACCCTATGTAAAAGACATAATTGATAATGAGTATGTGCTCGATGTTGGTTTAGGAATAGTAATATTTGTGGTTGTTATCTTTTTGGTTCTTTTAATTAATAAAGGAATCAGCAAAGCAGTCAGATATACAGGAATCGGTGGTTTAGATACGACTTTTGGATTCTTTTTTGGTTTTATAAGAGCTTACATTATTTCTGTTTGTATTTTTTCAGGTGTTCATATCGTTTATAATTATGATAAATGGCCAATAAATTTTGACAAATCATACATCTTTCCATATTTAGAAAAAGGTAGTAGTTATCTGATAAAAGAATTTCCTAATGAAAAAACATATCAAGATTCTAAAGAAAAGATTACAGAATTATAATCCAAGATTAAAGGAAGAATGTGGAGTTTTTGGTATTAGCAATGTAAAAGATGCTTCAGCTCTAACCGCACTTGGACTACATGCATTGCAACACAGAGGCCAAGAAGGCTGTGGTATTGTTACTTTTGATGGGGAAAAATATTATTCTGAAAAAAGATTTGGTTTAGTTGGTGACAATTTCAACAAAGAAAAAGTGTTAAATAATCTTAAGGGAAATTATGCAATTGGTCATAACAGATATAGTACAACTGGAAACAATATATTAAGAAATATACAGCCCTTTTTTGCTGATACCAATGCAGGTGGTATTGGAGTGGCACATAATGGAAATCTTACTAATTCGATAGCTTTGAGAAATAAACTAGTTGAAGATGGAGCTATATTTTACACCACTTCAGATACTGAAACGATTGTTCAATTAATTGCTAAATCAAAAAGACCAAAAACAATTGATAAAGTAATTGATGCAATTTTTCAAATTCAAGGTGGCTATGCATTAGTGATGTTAACGCAAAACTCTTTAATTGGGGTTAGAGATCCTTATGGAATTAGACCACTAGTAATCGGTAAGCTTGGCAATAGTTATGTCTTAGCCTCTGAAACTTGTGCATTTGATATTATTGGTGCAAAATTTGTAAGAGAAGTTGAAAATGGAGAGATAGTTTTAATTGAAAATAATGAACTAAAAAGTATTAAACCCTTCCCTGCTAAAAAAGTTAGGCCTTGTGTATTTGAATATATTTATTTTTCAAGACCAGATAGTCTAATAGGAGGAAAAACAGCATATGAGTATAGAAAAAACATCGGAAGAGAACTTGCAAAAGAAAATGATACTGATGCCGATATAGTGGTTCCAGTTCCAGACTCTGGAAATGCTGCCGCAATGGGTTTTGCTCAAGAATTAAAAATGAATTTTGAGCATGGGTTAATAAGAAACCATTATGTTGGAAGGACTTTCATCGAGCCAAGCCAAAAAATTAGAAGCTTAGGAGTTAAATTAAAATTAAATGCAAATCAAACTACAATTAAAAATAAAAAAATAATTCTAATTGATGATTCTCTTGTTCGAGGAACAACGTCATACAAAATTGTAAAAATGCTTTATGATGCTGGTGCAAAAGAAGTTCATGTTAAAATTGCATGCCCAGAAATAAGATATCCAGATTTCTATGGTGTAGACACACCTACAAAAAAAGAATTGTTAGCAGCAAACAAAACAAATGATGAAATTTGTGAATATATTGGAGCTAAAACTTTGAGATTTTTATCAATTGAAGGTTTGTATAAAGCTATTGGTTTTGAAAAAAGAAACGAGGCTTATCCGCAGCTAACAGACCATTATTTCACAGGTGAATATCCAGTTAAATTGGTAGATGAATTAGGAGATAATAAAATAACTCAATTATCTTTATTAAGCACTGGATCAAATAATTAAGTTATGAAAACAGTTAATTTTACTGAAATGAAAGATGGAACTAAGGAAGATTATGAGCTTCTTGAAAAATTTGAGAAAAACTTTGAAAGACAAACAGCAGAGAGAGTTTTAAATTATTTATCTAAACAAACTACAACTTTAGAAGGTTACAAAATCACAAGATTAGAACACTCCTTACAAGCAGCAACAAGAGCTTTTAAAAATAAAGAAAGTGATGAAATGGTTGTTGCAACCTTGCTACATGATATTGGAGATGATTTAGCACCAATGAATCATTCTCAATATGCTGCATCTATACTAAGACCTTATGTTTCGGAAAGAACTTATTGGATTGTTCTACATCATGGTCTTTTTCAAACTTACTACAGTGCTCATCATTTAGGTGGCAACAGAAATGCAAGAGATAAATTTAAAGACCACAAATACTATCAAGATACTATAGATTTTTGTGAAAAATATGATCAGTGTTCTTTTGACCCTAATTACAAAAGTATGACTTTGGATGATTTTAAGCCATTAGTTAAAAAAATATTCGCAAAAGAGCCTTATTATTATCTTTAAATTTAGGTATAAATCACTATTTACAGCGCATGATTGATTCAAAGGAAAAAATTATAAATTATTTTAAATCAGGTATTAAGGAACCCAAAAATTTTAAAATTGGAATCGAACATGAAAAGTTTTTATTTAATAATTCGGACAATAAAAGGATTGATTATTCAAAAATAAAAGAAATGTTTACAGCCCTGCTTGAATTTGGCTGGAACTCAGTTTTTGAAAAAGAAAACATCATTGCTCTTAATAAAGGTGGTAAAAATATAACTCTTGAACCAGGCAATCAAATAGAATTGTCAGGAGATAAATTAAACCATATGCACGAAGCTTGTGCAGAGTCACAAGACTATTTATTTGAACTAAAACAAGTTACTAAAAAATTGGATATAAAAATTGTTAGTGCAGGATTCGATCCAATATCTAAATTAAGTGAAATTCCAAACAATCCTAAACAACGATATAAGCTGATGACTAAGGATATGCCTCTAGGTGGTGAACTTAGTTTGGATATGATGTATCGAACATGTGGCACACAGTTAAATATAGATTATAGCTCAGAAGAAGATTTTATTAAAAAGTTCAGAGTAGCAAACTCAATTGTGCCCATTGCAATCGCTTTATTTGCAAATTCCTCAATTGTGGAGAAAAAAAATAGTAACTATTTATCTTATAGATCTAAAGTATGGCAAAGTACTTCAAGAGGTGGATTACCTAAATTATTTTTCGAAGATATGAATTTTGAAAAATACGCAGATTTTGTAATTGATTTTCCTATATTATTTATACAAAATAAAGATCAGTATATTTCAGGTAGAAAATATATTCTTAAAGATTTTATAGAAGGAAAAATCCAAGAA
>CACJFA010000041.1 GCA_902592545.1 uncultured Pelagibacteraceae bacterium
ACTCGATCGTAGAATTGTTTTCCAAGTTTTCTTATAATCATCTTTGCTAGGAAGCTTAATTGCTTTTAAAGCAATTCTGTTAAATACTTGATTAATTAAAGTTGATTGAGTTAACATTTCACTCATTGCAAATAAACCAACTACTACTGGTATAAAACCTATTCCTTCGGTTAATTCATTAATACCAAAAGTAAAACGATCAATTGAAGTCATAAAATCTTTCCCAACTGTAGAAATCAATATTCCAAATGCACCTGCGATTAAATTTTTAATTGGACTACCTTCACCTATTGAAGCAAGCATCGTTAAACCAAATATTGCTAACGCAAAATATTCTGGCTGACCGAACTCATAAGCAAGTTGCGCCAATATAGGAGCAAAAAAAACTAATATAACGACACTAAAAATACCTCCAACAGTGCTTGAGACTGTCGCCATACCTAAAGCTCTTCCAGCTTCGCCTTTTTGTGCTAAAGGATAGCCATCTAAACAGGTTGCTGCCGCTGCTGGAGTACCTGGTGTATTAATAAGTACAGCTGTTATTGCACCACCATAGGTTCCTGCACAATAAATAGATGTTAATAAAACAATTGCAGATAATGGATCCAATGTCATTGTGAAAGGCAGTATTAATGCTCCACCGGTTGTTGGCCCTAACCCTGGCAATACACCTAATATCAAACCAAATAAAGTTCCAAAAAATAAAACTAATAACAGTTTAGAACTGAAAAGTGGTGCCAGCATTAATAATAAATTATCCATTTAACTATAGTAAATGTTGGTAATTATTCCTGGTGGAAATCTTAAACCTAAAATAGTTTCAAAAAATATAAAAACAATAATTGGGAAAATAATCCCGACTAATAATAAATAAAATAATCTTTTTTCTCCCCAACAATAAGAAACAAAAATAGATAAAGCTGAGATTGCTAAAAAGAAATCAAGTGTTTTAGAAACTACTACAAAAATAACAAAACTTGATAAAGTTAGAAAGAATGATCTTGGTAATTTTTTTTCAACTTTCCAAGGATTTTTAGTTGCCAAATAATAGATTAATAGTGTCATTACTATTATTAAAATTAAGAGTGCTTTTGGAAATGTTGCTGGCTGTATTCCTCTATTTAAAATGGGAGGAACAATATCAAAAGTAAAAGTTGTGATTAATAATGCTACAGATATTAAAATAATTACAAGAGAAACTCTAAACTCATCTCTAAAAAAAAAGGGCAAACTTTTGTTTGCCCTTTTTTGTTTTTGTACATTTTTCATATTCAAATGTACTTTTAATTATATTAGTTAATGTAACCTAAAGCTTTAAGCTGAGCTGTCATTTCCGCAAGCATTTCTTCCATTTGCTTACCCCACTCATCAGCACCAACTACACTAGTGTCATCAAGACCAATTTCTGTTAAGAAATTTTTGTAGTAGTTGTGGCTCATAGCTTTCATCATTCCAGCTTCTAATTGTTTTACTCTGTCAGCTGGAGCACCTTTTTTAGTTACGAAACCTCTAACAGTAGATAAAGAAACGGGTATACCTAGTTCTTTTGCTGTTGGAGAGTCTCCAATTTTAGCCATTCTATTGTTTGCCAGTACAACTGAAACACAAAGTTTACCTTCATTAATTTCAGTCAATGCTTCACCTAGGTTTAAAACACCCACATCAATATCTCCTTTGATAAGGTTTGTTTTAATTGGTGCAACACCTTTGTACGCAACGATAGTTGGATCTTTTAATCCACCTTTTTTTGTAAATGCGATTGCACTAACATCATCAATACCACCAGTATGAGTAGTTCCATATTTTAGCGATTTTGATTTTTGTGTGCTAATAAATTTTTTAGCATCTTTGATGTCATTTTTACAATTTACAACAAATAATTGAGGGTCGTCTGTTCCTCTAGCAAGTGGTTGCATATCACTTAACTTAACTTTAGTTTTTCCTAAAGCCATAGAAACAGCATGACCTGTTGTCCAAGTTAAAGTATGATTTCCGTCAGCTGGTAAAGACATCATGTAATCCATAGATGCGGCTCCACCACCACCTTTTTTGTTTACTAATTGCATATCTTGTTTAAGAACTCTTCTTGCTCTTAATAACATCATTCTAGTAGTAACATCAGTTCCACCACCAAAACCAGCGTGTGTAATTGCTTGTATTGGATGACCATCAGCTTTAGCTGATGTGATCATTAATGGAAGAGCTACAACAAAAAATTCAGTTACTAGAAAAGCAGCAGCTAAAAATAGTTTAAAGCTTTTTTTCATTATTTCCCTCTTTAGTTAATTTATATTTAATAATTTAAACATAATCTGCTACAAGACGTAAAGAAAAAAATGACTGAAATTAAATCTAAGATTGCTCTTCTACTTGGTGATCCAGCTGGGATTGGACCAGAATTAATTTCAAAGCTTTTAAATGATGAGATGACAAAAAAAGCAAACATCGTCATAATTGGTGAAAATCAAGTATTTGAAAATGGAAATAGTATCACAGGAATTTCACATAATATAGATGTTGTAGAAAACTTTGATGAGGTAAATTTTGATAAATCAAATAGATTTTTATTAGATATTTCTAAAGGAAAAAATCATAAATATAAATTAGCGGAACCATCAAAAGAATCTGGAGAAAGTGTATTACAAGCTTTAGATTTAGCTTTAACTCTTGCTAAGGAAAAAAAAATAGATGCAATTAATTTTGCGCCAATGAATAAAACAAGTTTAAAACTTGGAGGGAATAAACATTCAGATGAATTACAATTAATGGCTGAAAAACTTGAAGTAAATAGTTTTTGTTGTGAGTTTAATGTAATAGATAATTTTTGGACAGCAAGAGTAACATCTCATATTCCAATAAAAGAAGTTGCTCAACACATTACTAAAGAAAATATAATGAAGCCTATAAAATTAATTAATGAGGTTATGGAGTTAAATGGTGTAAAGAATCCTAGAATTGCCATTCAAGCTCTAAATCCACACGCTGAATTTGGAACAGAAGAAAAAGACGAAATCATTCCTGCAATTGAGGAAGCAAAAAAACTTGGCTACAATGTTGATGGGCCATTGCCATGCGATACCTCTTTTGTCGTAGCCTACAAAAATAAAAACCATGATTGTATGGTTGGTATGTATCATGACGCGTTACAATCTGGTCTTAAAGCGTTTGGTTTTGATAGAGGAGTAACAGTTCAAGGTGGATTAACCGTACCAGTAACCACTACTGCTCATGGTTCTGCATTTGCTATCGCAGGAAAAAATGAGGCTAACTTAGATCCAATTTTAAACTCTTTTAAAATTGCTTTATCAATGTCGCAAAATAAAAAAAACTAAATTAATCCTGCGTCCACTGTAAAGTTTTGTTTTGTACATCCTGACGAAATATCTGA
>CACJFA010000042.1 GCA_902592545.1 uncultured Pelagibacteraceae bacterium
CTTCAATGTCCATCCCTCCTTGGTCACTTGATATAAATGCAATTTTAGAACTTGCCCTATCAACCAGGCACGATAAGTAAAATTCTTTATCTATATTTGATGATTCTTCTACATATAATCTTTTTACCTCTCTACCTTCAGGGCCAGTTTGATGAGTAACTAGTGTTTTTCCTAGTAATTCTTTAGCTGCTACTGTTAGTTCCTCAATAGAATTTAAAATTTTTACACCACCAGCTTTTCCTCTACCTCCAGCATGGATTTGTGCTTTAAGCACATATTTCTCAGTTTTGAGTACTTTTGCTTTTTGAATAAGTTCATCAACATTAAGCGCAAATACTCCTTCGGGAACTACAGCTCCATATTTTTTTAATATTTGTTTAGCTTGATGCTCGTGAATATTCATTATTATTTAGATAAATCAGGATCTATTTTAGATGCAGCTTCCCATAAAGCTTTTACAGCATCTATTGAATGCATAAATTCTTTTTTTTCTTTTTCATCTAAATCAATCTCTTCAATTTTTTCTACACCATCTTTTCCAATGACAACGGGAACACCTGCATAAACATTTTTCACACCATATTCTCCATTTAATTGTACAGCGCAGGGTAATAATTTTTTCTGATCATTCAAATATGCTTCAGCCATTTGAACACCTGAAGCTGCAGGTGCATAAAAGGCTGATCCTTTTTCTAAATATTTAACTATCTCCGCACCACCATCTCGTGTTCTTTGATTAATTTCTTCAACTCTTTCTGAAGAAATCTTTCCATCCTTTACAAGATCCAACAATGGTTTGCCTGAAATTTTTGTAAATCTTGGCATAGGAACCATAGTGTCACCATGACCACCCATAACCATCGCCTCAATTTCTCTTACTGGCACATTTAGTTCTAATGATAAAAATAATTTAAATCTCGAACTATCTAAAATACCTGCCATACCAACAACTTTATTTGATGGCAAACCTGAAAATTTTTGAAATGCCATAACCATAACATCTAATGGATTAGTGATACAGATCACAAAAGCATTAGGAGCATTTTTCTTTACCCCATCTGCAACTTGTTTAATAATTTTTAAATTAATTCCAAGAAGATCGTCTCGGCTCATTCCAGGTTTTCTTGGAACACCTGCTGTAATTATTATTACATCTGAATCTTTTATGTCCTCATAGCTATCAGTTCCTGAAAATCTAACATTGAAACCATCTACAGATGAAGATTGTGCAATATCTAATGCTTTTCCTTTTGCGATACCACTAGCTACATCAAATAAAACCACTTCATTTACTAATTCTTTTGTTCCTATTAAATGTGCAAGAGTTCCACCTATTTGGCCTGCACCAATTAAAGATATTTTTGTCATTTATTTCCTTTTATTTCATTGTTGGCATAACAAATTCCGCATTTGATCGGACACCTGAAGGCCATCTGGATGTTACTGTTTTAAGTTTAGTATAAAATTTTATTCCTTCCATACCATGCATTCCACTATCTCCAAATAATGATCTTTTCCAACCACCAAAACTATGAAATGCCATTGGAACTGGGATCGGCACGTTAATACCAACCATGCCTACTTGAATTTTACTTGCAAAAGTTCTGCCTGCATCACCGTCTCTTGTATAAATACTAACTCCATTTCCGTACTCATGGTCGTTAATTAATTTTGCAGCTTCTTCAAAAGTTTTTACTCGAACAACTGATAAGACTGGACCAAATATTTCTTCTTTGTAAATTCTCATATCTTTATTTACATGATCAAATAAACATCCACCTATATAGAAACCATTTTCATAACCTTGAAGTTTTAAACCTCTTCCATCAACCACTAATTTTGCACCTTCCTCGACACCTAAATTAACGTAGCTTGTAACTTTTTCTAAATGTTCTTTTGTAACTAAAGGTCCCATTTCTGATGCCTTATCCATTCCAGGACCAACTTTTAAAGCTTCAGCTTTTTTTGATAATCTTGATACAAGTTCATCACCGATATCTCCGACCGCAACAGCAACTGATTGAGCCATACATCTTTCCCCAGCTGAACCATAAGCAGCACCCATTAAACCATTTACTGCACCATCTAAGTCACAATCTGGCATAACAACTAAATGGTTTTTTGCTCCACCCAAAGCTTGAACTCTTTTTTCATTTTTAGCTGAATTTTCATAAATATATTTTGCAATAGGAGTAGATCCTACGAAACTAACAGCTTTGATATCTTTGTTTTCTAAAATTGCATCAACAGCCTCTTTATCTCCATTTATCACGTTAAATACTCCTTCTGGAAGACCCGCCTCAGAAAGTAGTTCTGCTAATCTTATTGCGCAAGAAGGGTCTTTTTCAGATGGTTTAAGAATAAAAGTGTTTCCACAAGCTATTGCTATTGGAAACATCCACATTGGTACCATAGCAGGAAAATTAAAAGGTGTGATACCTGCAACAACTCCTAATGGTTGTCTAATTGACCAACTATCAACATTGGTACCAACATTTTCTGAAAACTCACCTTTTAATAAATGTGGTATTCCACAAGCAAATTCTACCACCTCAAGTCCTCTAGTTAAAGAGCCTCTTGCATCTTCATAAACTTTTCCATGTTCTGAAACTATTAACTTCGTTAATTCATCAGAATTTTTTTCAATTAATTCTTTAAATTTAAATATTATTCTAGCTCTTTGTAGAGCAGGTTTTAAAGACCAAGTTTCAAATGCTTTTTTTGCTACTTCAACAGCACTATCTAAGTCAGATCTTGAAGCAAGTCTTACCTCTGACTCTTGTTCGCCGGTTGCTGGATTAAAAACTTTCCCTTTTTTATCTGAAGATCCCGGAATTATTTTACCGTTTACGAAGTGTTCTATTAATTTCATGAATACGGTGTTTTAGATCAAAAATATCGAATAGTCTATTTAAACATTAGCTGTTGCTAACATTTTTTTTATTTCAGCTATAGCTTTTGCTGGATTCAAGCCCTTAGGACATGCATTTGTACAGTTTAATATTGTATGGCATCTATATAATTTTAATTCATCAGAAACTTTTTTTAATCTAGCTTTTCTCTCTTCATCTCTACTATCAATAATCCATCTATAAGCCTGTAGCAGAACTGCTGGACCTAAATATTTATCTCCATTCCACCAATAACTTGGGCAAGATGTAGAACAGCAAGCACACATAATGCATTCGTAAGCACCATCAAGTTTTGCTCTATCTTCTTTAGACTGATAAAT
>CACJFA010000043.1 GCA_902592545.1 uncultured Pelagibacteraceae bacterium
AATTGGAATTGGAAAAGTGGTAAAAAAAAACGAAATCAAGCTGCCTTTTCTGTAATTGGAGGTGACATTATAGAGAACGGGGAAATGGGATTGATTAAATCAAAAGAGCATGCATGGCATGGAGAGGAATTTTATCAAATTACAGGCTCATATGAAAATTGTAATCCACAATACTGGGAATTTAAAGAGTGTGATCATCATATGGGTTCAGTACACAATGAATCTAGAGATAAACAAAAATGGACTAAACTTTTATCAAAAGAAGGCGGAGAAGCTTGGATACATTTGGCAACTAAACCAGTAAGAAATGTCTTATTCCCATTCAACAAATCTAGAAATTTCCATATAATGCAATGTCATCCTAAAGGAGACACTATAACTTTTATGATTACCTATAAAAAAGGTCAATTAAAAGCAAATTTACAATTTTCTGAACCATATGAAAAACATTGGTTATTAAAAAGATTTAAAGTTAATGAATATAATGGTGCAGATGAATGGACAAGTATTACAATACATTTGGTAAACTCTACAAAAAGTGACAAAGGAAGATTTAGAGTTTGGATTGATGGAAATGAGAAGCCAATAGTAGATTACACAGGCCGAACAGCAACAAAAAAAAGACTAAATTGTTTTATTGCTTCTGGAATTTATATCAATGGTGCTCAAACAGCTATTGATAAAAATACTTCACAAGACTCAACAGTTTGGGCAGATGCAGTAGCAATTGCTAAATCAAAAGAAAAACTTTTTGATTTAATTAAAAAAAAAGATAAATGAAAAAAGTACTATTAGTAATTTTATCTTTTTTCATATTTTTTTCTGTTCAAGCCAAAGAATGGAAAAATAAAAATAAGTGGAAAATTTCTTGCGGCGTAGTTAATAAAGAGTCTCTCATTGTAAATGGAAAAAGTAAAAAATATTCAAAAAATGAATTCAAATTAGTAGATGTTGTTTTTAAGCTTGATAAAGGAGATATAGGTAGTTGTCCCACAGACAAGAAACCAGCAGGTGGTTATCCTTATTCTGGTAGACAAGAAATAACGCATAAACTTCCAATAGGACATACTATTTTCGAAACTGATATTACAATTGATGGTGCTCCATCAGCTAGGTCAACTATTTTTCAAATACATGATGGAAGAAATAGTGGAGCTCCTCCTTCATGGATAGGAGTAGATGGTGGTTGGAAAATAATTCAAAAGTTTCCTAAAGGAGAGTGTTCTTCAGAAAATTGTAAAATGTTGGAATTTATAACTTTAGAAACTGGCAAAACTTATCGATTTAAAGCTGAAATAGACTATCAAAAAAAAGCAAAATTTTTGTCTGTTAAATATTATCTTGATGATAAATTTATTCTACATCATTACGACGTCCCACTTTTAACGAAGAAAACGGATGGACCTTACGGACCAACTAAACCTTATTTAAAGATTGGTATTTACAGAATTGGAGAAACAGGCACCACAACTTATGCTTATAAAAATTTAATAGTTAAAACTAAAAAAAAATCTTCATTTGAAAAAGTTGATAGTTCAAAAGGTGCAACTAAATTTTTTGTAATTGTATCAAGAAAATCTGATCCTTCGGTTCAATTTCGATTTGAAGATGAGCTTAAAGGAAAAGCTAGAACACAAGCTTTAAAAAAATGTTTTACTGCAGGACATGACGATTGTGAAGTCTCATTGATAGGAACAACAAAGTAATTTTAAAATGAAAAAAATTTTATTAATATTTTTTAGTTTATCCCTATTCTGGAGTATTCCAGTAAAGTCAAACACATTAACTATAAAAAACCAAGTGATTAAAACTAAGGGTGATGTTTTTTACAAGTGGCCTCATAAGTGGAAATACAATTACGACATGTCTTTTTGGAAACCGTACATGATCCAAGAAGTATCTAACAAAACTAGATATGGTAACAGCGCATTAAGATTTGAACTTAGAAAGGACAGTTGTGGTTCTACAAAAAATGATGTTAAAAAAGGTACTTCGTGGGATTGTGGAAAAAATAAATCAGAAAGAACTGAATTAACTCCAGCTAATCAAAATACCCAAATTGGGTTCAAAGGTAATGTATGGAAGACACTATCTTTTTATGTGGAAAAAGTTCCATATGAGGATGGACACAATTCTATTTGGCAGATACATAATGATGGCGAATGGGCGCCAATGTTTAATTGGTCAATTGAAAGAGACGGTCTTTATACACAAAGAAGAACCGCTTGCAATGATCCTAAAATTTACAAAAAGAAAAATGCTAAAGGTAATGATGGATGTTCTGTAAAATGGAGAGAGAATGCAAATGTAAAAGTTTTAGAGAATTCTAAATTGTTTGATCAATGGAATGATGTTGTGATGAATATCAACTATACAACTAAAGACAATGGCTTTTTAAAATTATGGATTAATGGAGAATTGGTATATCACTTTGAAGGATCAATTATTCCACCAGCAGGTAAGAAAAATGGTGAATGGAGTAATTGGTCAACAATGCAATTTGGAATATATAGAACAGATTATCATGGTACCAGAGGTACTCAAATTAATTATTATGATGAAATTAGATTTGCTAAAAAGAAATGTTCTAAACTTAAATTAGAGGAACTAGGTTATAGTTGCGAACAACTAGAAGGTCAGAAAATCGAGATAGATACTTTACTTAATTAAATGAGAAAATTTTTAGCAGCAACTGCAGCTTTTTTTTGCAGCTTTCGGCTGATCTTCAATCTTTGAAGCTTCTAATTCTTTTTGTTCGTTTTCAAGAGCTTTTTGTTTCTTTGAAATCTTGTCTTCAAAGTAATCATAAAGAGAAGCAAAACCTAATTTAGCAGCTCTTTTTTCTTCGTAATTTTTTCGGCCTTTAAGGTTTTCAATTATTTTAACTATTTCTTGGTTTTGCATGACTTCTTTTTATTAAAAAAACTAGATAAATCAACCTCTAATCGTTGGCAAGCAATAGAAATCAGCTGTATCAATTTTAGAAGAATACTGTCTTCGCATATTCCACTTCTTGTGATTTTATAAACTTGAAACAATCTTTTTTAACTTTTTTAAAACACTC
>CACJFA010000044.1 GCA_902592545.1 uncultured Pelagibacteraceae bacterium
TGTTAAAGCCAGCCAATGCCACCTCAATTGCATAGTTGTCTTTACCTGTCTTTCGGATGTTGTAGGGTGGATAATTTGACTGCATTGTCAAATTCCCATTTCCTAACATATTTTCAAATTGGTCGAACATGTCATCAAAACCAATTGAAAAAGGTCTAAGCGAGTTAAATATAGATAGATCCTTACTTGTCATAATATCCTCCTTTGTTAAGCAAGTTTATTTTTGCAAGCCCCATTAGGCGACTTACTAAATTATATGGGAATTAATTTTCTTTTTTCAAGATTTAAAATGTACTAAATTTTTTTAGAAATCTTTAATGCAAATGCATAGTCAATAGCAATTTCTTCTATTGCCCCATCTCTTCCAGATTTTCCACCATGACCAGCATTCATTTCGGTTTTTAAAAGAAGTAAATTATTATCTGTTTTATAGTCTCTAAGTTTTGCTGTGAACTTTGCAGGTTCATCAAATAAAACTCTATTATCACTTAAACTTGTTGTAATAAAAATATGTGGATAATCCATTTTTTTAATATTGTTGTAGGGCGCATATGACAAAATATAATCGAAGTGTTCTTTATTCTCTTTTGCATTTCCAAATTCGTCAAATTCTCCAACAGTTAAAGGTAATGAATGATCAAGATTTGTTGTTAAAGAATCCACAAAAGGAACAGCCATTATAATTCCTAAAAATAATTCAGGAGATTGATTGACTACAGCTCCCATTAATAATCCTCCAGCTGATCCACCCATTCCAATAATATTTCCTTTTGACGTATAATTCTTTTCGATCAAATATTTTGCTGCGTAAATATAATCTTCAAAAGTATTTTTTTTGTTTGTTAATTTTCCCTCTTTCCACCACTTCATACCTTTTTCCATACCACCTCTAATATGGGCTGTAGCCCAAATTATATCTCTATTGATAAGACTTAATCTTGTAGAAGAAAAACTTGGGGACATAGAATTTCCATAAGACCCATATCCATACAATAAAACATTTGCAGACCCATCAATTTTTGTTTTTTTATGTCTAGTAATTGTTAATGGAACCATTCTTCCGTCATGAGATTTAAACTCAACTCTCTCAACAATATAGTCATCTTTATTATGACCAGAAGGAATTTCTTGCTCTTTCACAACTTCTTTAGATTTTGTTGCTAAATTATATTTAAACACTCTTGAAGGAGTTTTGGGTGATGAGTATCCTAAATAAACTTCATCAGTATTTCTATCTTTTTGAGTTAAGCTTACTCCTGGAACATAAACAGATTCATCAGAAAAAATTAATTCTTCTTCTATATTTGTAGAAATATTTTTGACAAATAATTTATCTAGTGCATCTGATGTTTCACCACGAATAATCCAATTTTTAAGGAATGTTAATCCACCAATTAAAACTTCATCTTTTTCTGGAATATATGTTTGCCAATTTTGATCTTCTAAATTGTCACAAATATCAATTTTAAAGTCTTCAGCATTTTTATTTGTATGATTATAAAATTTACCATTCCATGAATTAACAGAATACAGAACACCTCTTTCTCTTTTAATAATAAGTTTTGGAGATGGATTTAATTCATCTGATTTAAAGTAATATTGCTCTGAAGTATTATGGTCAGAAGTATTTATAAAAAAATATTTCTCATCTGAGCTTTTTCCAATTCCTACTGTAAAAGCCTCACTTTTCTCCTCAAATATTAATTCATCTTTGCCCTCAAAATCACCTATTCTGTGCCTGTATATTGTTCTTGCTCTATGATTTTCATCAAGTTTAGAATAAAAAATATATTTATCATCCAAACTAAATGTTATTCCCCCTGATGTTTCTGCAATTTCTTTTGAAATAATTTTGTTTGTTTTTATATCTCTTAAATAAATTGTATAATATTCAGATCCTTTAAGATCTAAAGAGTATCCTAGATATTTATCATTGTTACTTACTTCTAAATCTCCAACTCCAAAATATTCAGTTTTAAGTTTTTCTTTTTCTTTATCTCCATTCCATATTTCCTCAATATTTTCTGAACCAATTTTTTTTCTAAGTTTTATGGAATAATTTCCTTTTGTTGTAGTTTTTGTCCAATACTCATAGGTGTGATCTTTATAGTGCAAAGATTCATCATCTAATTTAATTCTTGCTTTAATCTCATCAAATAATTTTTTTTGGATATCTTTTGTATCTTTTAAATGATGCTCTGAGTAAGCATTTTCATCTTCTAAATATTTTTTCACTTCAGGATCTAACTTGCTTTTATCTCTGAGAACTTCCAAAATATTATCTTGATGAATCCAGCTGTAATTGTCTTCCCAATCAATATTGTGACAAGTTTTTATCTCTAGTTTTTTTTTAAGTTGTGGTACTTTCATCTAATAAGGAAATATATGAATATTATTATTTATCTACTTGTAATTTTAGTCATCTTATATTTTTTATTAAGATGGTGGTCAAATATTTCTCCAAAAAAAAATGTCAAAAGGAGTGAGGCTTATAACAATTTTATTATTGGCTTTATTAGCAGTTTTATTTGCTATTGGTGGAAAATTTTTACTTACGTTGCCACTAACACTTGCAAGTCTTGCTTTAGTTAAACTTAAAGGTTTATCATTGATTCAACTACTTTCCCTTTATAGGCTTATTCAAACGTTGAGAAATTCTGGAAGATTTTCTTTCAATCAATATCAAAATAATAATTCTTCATCATTATCGATATCTGAAGCATATAAGATTTTAAATTTAGATATTAATAAAAAACCAACCAAAGAAATTGTTA
>CACJFA010000045.1 GCA_902592545.1 uncultured Pelagibacteraceae bacterium
AGACATTGATTCTGAAGGACCAATTTTCACTGATTTTGTTTGATTTTCTTTTAAGAATTTTTTTCCTTCTATAGTTATAATCTCATCTGGACTGATCCAATTATCATTTTCATCTTTATATGTTTCATGACAAACCATCCCCTGTGTAAATAATCCTTTAAATGGTTCTTTTATATTTAAATTTTTATTTTCAAAAGACAGAGCATGCATAAAAAATCTTGAATATAGTAAATGTAAAATTGCATGCTCTACGCCACCTATATACTGGTCAACAGGCATCCAATATTTAGCTTCATTTTTGTCATACCCATAATTAGTTTTTTTAGGAGAACAAAATCTTAAAAAATACCACGAGGAATCAACAAAGGTGTCTAAAGTATCTGTTTCTCTTCTGTATATTTTTCCATTTATTTCTATATTTTTCCATTCATTTAAATCTTCTAAAGGATTTCCACTTGAATTAAATTTTTCAATTTCTGGTAATCTTACTGGAAGCATCTCTTTTGGAACTTTCGTTGGATTATTATTTTCATCATATATAATTGGAATTGGGCAGCCCCAATATCTTTGTCTTGAAATCCCCCAGTCTTTAAGTCTGAAGTTGGTTTTTCTAACACCAAGTTTATTTTTTTCTAAATATTTAATTGCTTCATCTATTGATTCTGAAGGAACCTTTAAATCATTTAAAAAATCAGAATTAATTATTTTACCACCACCAGTATATGCTTTATCTTTTATTTTTAATACTTCATCATTATCTGGTTTTACAACTTGGGTAACTTTCAAATCATATTTTTTTGCAAAATCTAAATCCCTTTGATCATGAGCAGGGCATCCAAATACTGCTCCAAGGCCATAATCCATCAGTACAAAATTTGCAAAGTAGACAGGAACTTTTAAATTTTTATTTAAGGGATTTATCGCTAATAAATCAGTTTTATATCCAATTTTTTCGGCTACTGCTATGGATTCTTCAGTAGTTCCAGATAGAGAACATAGTTGTTTAAACTTAATAAATTCAGGATCTTTTTCATAATATTTTGATATGGGGTGATCAACCGATACTGCTAAAAACGACATTCCAAATAGGGTATCAGGCCTTGTTGTGTAACATTGTATTTCGTCTATGTCTTTTTGAGATTCAATTTTAAATTTTATTTCGCACCCATAAGATTTTCCAATCCAATTTTGTTGCATGATTTTTACCTTATTTGGCCACTCCGAGAGACTGTTTAAACTTTCTAACAACTCATCAGAAAATTTTGTAATTTTAAAAAACCATTGGTTAAGTTTTTTTCTTTCAACAGGAGCTCCAGATCTCCATCCTTTACCATCTATTACCTGCTCATTTGCAAGAACTGTTTTATCAACAGGGTCCCAATTGACATAATTTTCTTTTCTATAAACAAGTCCCTTGTCATAAAGTTCTAAAAAAAATTCCTGTTGATGTTTATAATAATCAGGAGAACAGGTTGATATTTCTCTGTCCCAGTCTATAGATAATCCCAATTTTTTTAATTGGTTTTTCATTGTTGATATATTTTTTTCAGTCCAGGATTTTGGATTTAGATTATTTTGTTACATTGTTAACGTTTACATCAGTGCATTGTGCAGAAAGCAGCACAGAAATTAATAGTGTGAAAGTATTTTTACTTTTTAAAGGAACAGGTGCTTTAGGATAAATTTTGTTTAGAGTTCTAATAATGATTTTTGCTTTTTGTTTTTCATTCATTATGAAAAGTTAAGCAAATCTCTCATAGAATATAAGCCTGGTTTCTTTTTCATTAACCATTTTGAAGCTGTTAATGCCCCATCTGAGTAAAGTGCTCTATCAAAAGCCTCATGGTTTAAAGTTATTATTTCTTTACCACTAGAGAATTTTACTTGGTGTTCACCAATAATTTCACCTTTTCTGATTGAGTTGAAATTAATTTTTTTTCCATAAGGAAATGATTTTTTATTTAAGAATTTTTTACCGATTAATTTATATAAATTTTTATTCTTTCCATCAGCAATTCCTTTACCAAGCATTAGCGCAGTACCAGATGGATAATCTTTTTTATGTTTGTGATGTACTTCAAAAATTTTACTTAGGTATTCATCATTTAGTGATTTTGAGGCAATCTCGGTTAAGTACATTAATAAATTTACACCTAGGCTCATATTACCAGCTTTTAAAATAGGTATTTTTTTTGAATATTTTTTTAATTTGATTTTCTTGGCTCCTAGTAAACCCTGTAGTTCCAATAACTACTTTTTTCTTAAGTTTTGATGCTATTTTGAGTATTTCAAGTGTACAAACCGGTACAGTGAAATCAATAATTACGTCAGTTTTTTTAAAGACTCTATCAGAATTTAATTCAGGTTTGATTCCGTTAAATTTTTTATTCACCAATCTATTTTCAGTAAGAGCAACTAGTTTAAAATTTTTATTTTTTTTAGATGATTTAATTAGTTGTTGACCCATCCTACCCATACAACCTGATATAGCCAAATTAATTTTTTTCATTATTGAATTAAAAACATTCTTTATCAGTAAATGGACATGTAGTAACGTGCACAATTCCTTTCGCTGTTCCCGAAACTATTTTAGCTGTTGTCGAAACTGTTGTATCGACAACTG
>CACJFA010000046.1 GCA_902592545.1 uncultured Pelagibacteraceae bacterium
AAGTGAGTGAAATTGATTTTTATTTTTCGATAGGAAGCACATATACCTATCTGTCCGTAACTAGAATACTTGATGTTGAAAAACATCATCAAGTAAAATTTAACTGGAAACCTTTTTCGGTAAGAGCAATCATGAAAGAGATGAACAATATCCCATTTCCAAAGGATAAAATGAATAAAGTTAATTATATGTGGAGAGATATTGAAAGAAGAGCTGAAGGTTATGGTTTTTTTGCTAAAACACCAGTGCCCTATCCATTATCAGAATTTGATTTAGCTAACCAAATTGCAATCCTTGGTTTTGAAAAAGATTGGGGAGAAAAATTTGTTATTCTAACTTATAAAAAATGGTTTCAAGAAGGTAAAGAACCAGCGATAGAACCAAGTATTTCTGAAGTTTGTTCAGAATTAAACTTAAATA
The DNA here is from genome assembly GCA_902592545.1 of uncultured Pelagibacteraceae bacterium. Lineage (GTDB taxonomy): Bacteria > Pseudomonadota > Alphaproteobacteria > Pelagibacterales > Pelagibacteraceae > Pelagibacter. The sequence goes on from CACJFA010000046.1 coordinate 421, forward strand.
AAAATGAAATCATTTCTGAAGCAAAATCTTCAGATATAGAAACAAAATATAAAGAAAACACGAACTTGGCTCGTGATAATAAAATATTTGGTAGCCCATCTTTTATTGTAAAAAATGAACTCTTTTGGGGGGATGATAGAATGGAAGATGCAATTAAATGGTCTCTTAAATAATTCTATATATTCTTCTTAAATTCATTTAAAGTCTTAAAATGAGTCTTGCAACTTCATATTTATTTTTAGGCATTGCAGTTTTTTTAGGCGTTACTTCAAATAGTTTTGCAAAAAGTGCTGAAGGTTTTACTCTTTTTTTTCCAAGTATAATTACTGCAATTACAATTGTATTATGTATGTATGCTCTTTCATTGGTAATGAAAAATATCCCAATGGGAATTACTTATGCTTCCTTTGCAGGCTTAACAATTATAGCAACAGTAGTGGTTGGAGTAATTAGATTTAATCAAGTGCCTAATTTATATTCATTAATTGGTTTAGCTTTTATTATTGTTGGTGTTTTAATGGTTAACCTGTTAGGTAATAATTAATATGATTAATAAAAAATACGCTCAACCTTTATTTATGATTTTAATGTCTTTAGGAATGAGTGTTATTATGAGTGGTGTAGTTGTAGCTGTAAACACAGGTATTTCAAATGGTTTCTTTTTTAGATGGGGATATTCTCTAATGTTTGCATATCCAATTGCTTTAATTGCTGCATTTACTTTAGCGCCTTTAATAAGACCTTTAGTTGATAAAATTGCATCAAAAGAATAATCATGAAACCATTATTAGGATATTTATTTTTAGCTATAGGGATTTCTTTTGGTATTGCATCAAATAGTTTAGCTAAAATTTCAGAAGGGTTTACCAAACTAACACCATCAGTTTTATGTATCTTATTTATGTGTATTACGATGTTTTCAATAGCAAAAGCTATGCATGCTCTTCCTGTAGGTTTTGCTTACGCAACATATAGCGGGTTAACAGTTACTGGAGTTGTGCTTTTTGCTGTATTAAAATTAAATCAAGTTCCTAATCTATATGGAATAATTGGAATTATCTTAATTATTATTGGTGTAATAATGGTTAATTATCTAGGACGACTGAATTGATACTTTTTTAAAATCTCTGGAAGCTCATGACTTCCATACTCATTTAATGGTAAATCATATTCGTTAACAACTGTGCTAGTGTCTAATGGGGAGTATAAATGAGGATACATATCTCCATTTGATGCCTGCTCCCACAATAAATGTTCAAGCTTAAAAGCATTTACTCTTAACAAGACTAGATTTTCTTTTTTGTGGTAATGTTTATTTAAAGTTTCCTCTACTTGATCCTCTTCTGAAAAGTGAATATATCCGTCTTTAAGATCTTTTTCTGACCCACCATAGGTTCCGGATTGTTTGGCCTTTTGCCACTCATCTTTGTCTATAACTTTGAAAATAAATTCTAAATTCATTTCACCAAGAAGAATTTGGACCTTTTAAGAATTCTATTTCTTCTTCAGTAGACTCTCTGCCTAAAATTTCATTTCTATGAGGATATCTATGAAATTGTCTAATTACTTTTGTATGATCTTGCCAAAATTTTTTTATTTCATTATATCCTTCGTGTTCTCTTAAATATTTATTTAGTAAGTAATAAGCCATTTCATGATCACTAATTTCCTCACTATGAATTAAAGGTAACAACATAAATAATCTTTGATTTATATTCATAGCTTCTAAATAACCTGAATAAACTGCATCGTTTACAATCAATCTTGTTTTTTGATCTTGAGCAAAAGCTTTTTTGTCATATCTAAACATATTTCTTGAAAACTGATCAAATAAAATTACTAACGCCAGGCAGCTCATAGGATTATCTTGCCAATCATCATATTCATTTTGACAAGCAAGTTCATAATCTTTTAAAAAATTATCTTTAATTTTTTGATCAAAATTTTCATCTTTTTTGAAACGCATCTCAGAAGGAGTTTCTTTAAACCAGAAATCTAGAATTGCTTGTGCTCTTTCTGGTATCATTCAGCTAGTGGTTTTAATAATTTTAAAATCTTTTTA
>CACJFA010000047.1 GCA_902592545.1 uncultured Pelagibacteraceae bacterium
TAATAGTAGTAGTCCAGTTTTAGCAAAACTGTGGATGTTTTGGGGAAACTTTTTTGCAATCAGTGAAAAAGATTTTTTAGCAAATTATTCAACCGGTGCATATCAAAGAGAAATAATTCGACCTAATTTAAATCAAACTTTTGAAAAAATGGTTTATGATGTAACAACTTCTTGGGCCATGATCCATCATCTAGATAACAGTGAGAGTGCTGGTCCTAAAAGTGTTACAGCGAGTGAGGATTGGAGAACAAGAAAAAAAGAGCCTGCAACAATAAATGAAAATCATGCAAGAGAACTTTTAGAGCTTCATACTGTTTCTCCAAAAGCTGGCTATACCCAAGAAGATGTAATTCAACTAGCATATATTATGACTGGCTGGCAACATAGGTGGAGCAAAAAAAATTTAGAAACAGGTAATGTATGGTTTAACTCTGATTATCATCAAATAGGCAAAAAAAATGTTTTGGGGAAAGAATATAAAAAAGGTAAAAAAGCATTAGCTGTTGTAATTAAAGATTTAGTGAACCATCCTAATTGTAGAGACTTTGTAGCAGAAAGACTTTGTAGATTTTTAATCACAGACGAACCCACAAAAGAGATGAAGCAACCAATTATTGATGCCTTCAAAAAATCTGATGGTTTTATTCCTGAAATACATAAGGCAGCAATCAAAGTTGCTTTTGATTACAATGATAAATATAAAAAATTTCAAACTCCTGAAAATTGGTTAATTCAGGTTGCAAAAATTGCAGATTTAAATTGGCCACCATCACCAGATCTAATGGATAAATATGAACTTGGTCAAAAACCATTCGACTCTCAACGAGAACCTGAATGGATTTTACAAAATATTGGCCACCATCCTTATAGAGCAAAACAACCAAATGGTTGGTCAGATCATTCTGATGACTGGGTTTCACCAGAATTATTAATTAGAAGACTAGTATATGCAAAAGCAAGTCATAATTTTGCTAAAATGGAAAACAATAAAAATGCTGCATATTATGAGAGTATTGTTGAGAAAAATTTTGACAACCAAAGCAAAATAATGAAATACTTAAATCAAAAAAATAGGTCTGTTGAAAAACATACTTTACTTTTTAATCACCCGGAGTTTTTAAAAGCATGAAGATATCAAGAAGAGATTTTTTAAAAACTACAGCTTTAACCTCATTATATTTTGCTGGTTTTGGAGCACCAACCTATGCATCGGGAACAAAAAAAAATTTAGTGATCATCATGTTGCGAGGTGGAATGGATGGTTTATGTGCGATTCCAGTTAAAGGCGATAAAAATTTTGAAAAATTAAGAAGTAAAATAAATCTTGATAGAACTTTAAAACTAACATCAGATTTTGATTTACACCCAGCATTAAAAACATTCAAAAGTCTTTGGGATCAAAATTTAAGTGCCGCAGTTCATGCAACAAATATCCCTTATACTGGCAGATCACATTTCGATGGTCAAAATTTAATGGAGTCAGGTGGCAAGATACCATACCAAGAAAAAACAGGTTGGCTTGGAAGAGGAATGAAAACAGCAGGATTAACAGGACAAGGCTTAGCTTTAGCGTTACCAATGCCTTTATTGATTAGAGGTGTTCCGATGAATAATAATTATTTCCCTGTAGGTCGTAGTTTACCATATCCATCTACCTTAGAATTAATTCAAAAAGCATATAAAGAGCATAATGAAAAGTTGTTAAGTGACAATTTAGAAATAATTTTAACAAGAGATTTTAATAATAGATCAAGAGATGACGCTTGGATTTTAGCTTCAAGTGCTGGTACTGAGTTATCAAAACCTGACGGCCCAAAAGTTGCAGTTTTTGAAGTGGATGGTTTTGATACTCATGCAGCTCAAGGAGCAACAGATGGTGCTCATGCAGATTGTCTATCAGATTATGATAATATCGTCAGATCTTTAAAATCTTCAATGTCTGAGGAAGCATTCAATAATACTTTAGTTTTAACGCTAACAGAATTTGGCAGAACAATTAAGCAAAACAGTAGTAATGGAACAGAGCATGGTTACGGTTCAGCTATCTTGATGGCAGGAGGAATTGTTAAAAAAGCACAAGTTCATACTGATTGGCCAGGATTAAAGAGAAAAGAATTATTTGAAGGAAGAGACTTAAATTCTACAATAGATTCAAGAGCAATTTATGCTTCTGCAATGTCTACAGTCTTTGATGTAGATTTCAAAAAAATTACTCAAGACGTATTTTGGGGAGAGAGTTTACCAAATTTATCTGACAAGCTTTTTAA
>CACJFA010000048.1 GCA_902592545.1 uncultured Pelagibacteraceae bacterium
AAATGATCGAAGCGTTAATCATTGTGGAATTAACTTTTTTAGTATGGTATTTTGCAAATAAATAATGGAAACTTGGCAAATAATATTAGCAATAATTATAGTTGGTCTATCAATCGTTATGCCAATTTATTATTCATATAAAAAGAAGAAATTAGCTCAGCAATTAAAAGAAGGAAGAGAAGTTACCGAAAGAGAAAAGATCAGAGTCTATATGGATAACATAAATCAAAAGTTTAGAGATAAAAATAAATGAAAAGACTATCAGGGATTTTACTTGTTAGTTTTTTTTGGTGCAGCCCAGTTTTAGCAAACATATATTTGTATGAATTAGGATTAGGAGGAGCAGGTAGTGGTATTGGAGGCGTACTAGTATTTCTTCTAATCTTATATGGAGCTTTTTTTGGAAGTAAACTTGCAAAGGCAATAATTTGGGGTTGGATAATGTTTTTTGTAACTCTGGGTTATGGTATGAGTTTATTTTCAAATCCTGAATTAGATTTTACAGGTGTAGTTATTTCATTTGTAGCAGCATGTATAGTGTTGGCTTTTTTTACTTATCTAGCAGAAAGAGAAAAAAAAAAGGAAGAGGAAGATTGGCAAATAAGACATAATTATTTTTTAAAAAAATCTAAAAAGAAAAAAAAAAAAAGAAAGAAAATAAAACGATAATCTCGTACACAGAACGTATAACAAGGTTGTATTTTTAAAATAACGTTGATACTGCAAACTAAATTAACAAATGAGTAGGGGCGTTCTGTTGCCAGGTGCCCCGGACCCCGTTTGCCTAATTAACTGAGTTAATTATGCAGCAAGTGCGTAACTTTCGTTAGCAATTATAAATTAGTCCGTTACGGTGGAACAATACCGAACGAAAGAATAGCCTTTAGTCATCCGTCGAATCTAGTTCACCCCCATAAGTTGTAATGGTGGAGGTGGTGGGTACTGCCCCCACGTCCGCAATGGTTATTACGAAATTCGTTTATCGTCGTAGTTGGAAAACCAACATTAATAATATAAAAGTAATTACAACAGATTCAATAACAATCATGAAATTAACTAAAGAACAACAAGAAGAAATAAAAAATCAACAATCTCAAAGCAACCAAACAAAAAGAGTTACTGCTCCTGAGCTTGAAAAGGTCCTATATGAAGCAATTCCAGCTTTAGATCATGGTTTTGTTAGAGTAGTTGATTATATGGGTGATGATACATCAATAGTTCAATCAGCTAGAGTGTCATATGGAAAAGGAACAAAACAAGTTTCAACTGACAAAGGTTTAATTAAATATTTGATGAGGCACTGGCATAGTACTCCATTTGAAATGTGTGAAATTAAATATCACATTAAACTTCCAATTTTTATTGCAAGACAATGGATCAGACATCGAACTGCAAATGTTAATGAGTATTCTGCAAGATATTCAATACTTGATAAAGAATTTTATTTGCCAAGTCCTGATAATTTAGCGGCACAATCTACAAGTAACAGACAAGGTAGAGGTGATGTTCTTGAGGGAAAACAGGCAGAGGAAGTTTTAGAACTATTAAAAAATGATGCTGAGAGAACTTATGATAATTATGAGACAATGCTAAATGAAAGATATGATGGTTCAATAATTGATGAGAATAAAAAAGGATTAGCAAGAGAGCTTGCAAGAATGAACCTAACTTTAAATACCTATACACAGTGGTATTGGAAAACCGATCTATTAAATTTGATGAACTTTTTAAGATTAAGAGCTGACAGCCATGCTCAGTATGAAATAAGAGTTTATGCAGATATAATGTTAGATACAGTTAAAAAATGGGTACCAATTACTTACGATGCTTTTATTGATTATAGAGTTGGTGGCACAGAAGTTTCTGCAAAAGGAAAATTGGTAATACAAAAAATGATTAAAGGTGAGAATATCTCCCAAGAACAGTCTGGCCTTTCTAAAAGAGAGTGGAATGAATTAATGGAGGCATTTGAGCTCAAAGAAATTTAATTCATTTATAAATGTTTAAAAAATTATTAAATTATCTAACTTTAATAACTATTTTTCTTTTCTCAATTATTTTCTTTTACATTTTCTACAGATCAGAAATTTATAGTGGATACTCAAGATTTTATTATTACAAGAATTATTATTTAATAACTCTATTTTTTATAGCTTTTTTTTCTTGTTCATTTTTTTTTTCTTCTAAAATAAGATTTTTAAACTTTATTTCTTTGTTTGTTCTAACAACTACAATTTACTGTTTTGAGATATACAAATAT